>JBDHCY010000025.1:0-51114 GCA_039591795.1 Gemmatimonadota bacterium
GACCGGGACCGTGCAACCGGTCGTCACGAGTCCGGGCGGCGATGGAGGTCCGCTGTGGTCACCCGACGGCAGCGAAGTCCTCTATTCCTCGAGTATGGGGATCCCCGTCTCCAACTTGCCGCGGGAGTTGGTCGTCGTTCCAGCGACCGGCGGAGAGAGGCGAGTGTTGACACAGGAGTGGGCCACCGAGCCGACCCCTGTGGCGTGGATCGGAGACGACGTCTGGTTCGTTGCCGACGAGGGCATGCCGCGCGGTCTCTACCGCATGAACGTGAAAACGCGGGCGGTGACGCAGCGGAAAAACCTGCATGAGTTCGTCCGCGGCGCGAGCCTCTCCGCGGACGGAGCGCGGCTCGCGATCCTCGCCGAATCCCACAGCACGCTGCCCGAGGTGTACCTCGCCGACGCGTCGGGGGGGGAAGCGCGCCGGGTCACTGATGCCACCCGACGAGTAGAGGCATGGCCGCTGGGGACGCGAGAGGTCGTCGAGTGGCAGGCGAGCGACGGATTGCGAATCGAGGGTGTGCTGGCCAAGCCGGACGGCTTCGATCCGACGCGCCAGTACCCACTCCTGGTCGTCGTCCACGGCGGCCCCCGTGCCCTCGACCGGCCGCGCCTCGTCTACGGTGGCGCGTATCCGATCGAACGATGGCTCGCACGGGGCGCGCTGGTCTTACTGCCCAACTACCGCGGCTCGGCGGGCTACGGACCGGACTTCAGGACCGCCCATCATCGCACGGCGGGCCCCGGCGACGCGATGGATGTCGAAGCGGGGGTCGATCATCTGATTCAGCTCGGCATCGTGGATCCCGAGCGCGTCGCGGTCATGGGGTGGAGCTATGGGGGGTTCGTCGCCGCGTGGCTCACTGCCACGAGCGACCGCTTCCGCGCGATTTCGGTCGGCGCCGGGATTTCCGACTGGCGCACGCACTACGCCTGGGAGGCCGCCAACATCACGACCCGCGTGTTCACCTTCGGCACGACCCCATGGGAGGACCCCGAAACCTGGGCCGCTTCCTCACCGATCACTCACATCGCGGGCGCCCGCACGCCCACGTTAATTCAGCACATCGTTGGCGACCCCGTGGTCTCGATCCTGAGCGCGTACGAGCTCTACCAGGCGCTCGTGGACTTGGGCGTGGAGACCGAGCTCGTGCAGTTTCCCGGCGCGGGGCACTACCCCGGCAACCCGAAGAGCCAGCTGGCGTTGGTGTGGCAGAACTGGGAATGGTTCGCCCGGCATCTGTGGGGGCGACAGGAGACGCGAGACGAGGTCGTCGGTGAGGTGAACAAGCCCTAGGATGGCAAGAGCGCGCAGGCAGCCGCCCAGTCTGCTTACCTTGTTCCGGCCTTCGACCGGAGTGTGAAACCGCAGTGTCCGACCAACTCGACCGCCTCACTGCCGCCCTCGCCGACCGCTACCGGATCGAGCGCGAGCTCGGGCAGGGCGGCATGGCGACCGTCTATCTCGCCGAGGACCTCAAGCACAAACGCAAGGTCGCGCTCAAGGTCCTGCGGCCCGAGCTCGCCGCGGTGCTCGGCGCCGAACGGTTCGTCCAGGAGATCACCACCACCGCGGCCCTCCAGCACCCGCACATTCTGCCGCTGTTCGACTCGGGCGAGGCGGATGGGTTCCTCTACTACGTCATGCCGTACATCGAGGGCGAGACACTGCGGGACAAGCTCAATCGCGAGATGCAACTCGGCATCGACGAGGCGGTGAGGATCACCACCGAGGTGGCCGACGCGCTGGACTACGCCCATCGCCAGCACGTGATCCACCGGGACATCAAGCCGGAGAACATCCTGCTGCACGACGGCCGGCCGATGGTGGCCGACTTCGGGATCGCCTTGGCGGTGAGCGCAGCGGCGGGTGGTAGGATGACGGAGACGGGGCTCTCGCTCGGCACCCCGCACTACATGAGTCCCGAGCAGGCGACGGCGGAGAAGGAGATCACGGCACGGTCGGACGTGTACTCGTTGGGGAGTGTGTTGTATGAGATGCTAGCCGGAGCGCCGCCGCATGTTGGGGGCTCTGCGCAGCAGATCATCATGAAGATCGTCACGGAGGAAGCCGCGCCGGTCACCAAGGCCCGGAAGTCGGTGTCGCCCAACGTGGCGGCCGCCGTGGCGCAGGCGCTGGAGAAGCTGCCGGCTGATCGCTTCGCCTCGGCGGCCGACTTCGCGGCGGCTCTCGAGGGCCGGTTCGCAACACGTGCGGCCGCGCGAAACGCGCGAGCCGAGGCGGCGGAGCAGACACCGTGGCGCCGGATCGCCATCGCCACCGGCGGCGCAGCGATCCTGTTCGCGACGGTCGCGGGCTGGGCTCTGCTCGCCGGAAGAGCCCGTGCGGGGGACGGAGAGCGCGTGGAGTTCGCCTTCCGATCGACTCTCGGGGCGAACGATCGACCGTACGTGAGTATCTCCCCTGACGGCCGCAGGATCGCTCACGCGGTCGAAGACTCCAGCGGGGTCAGGCGCATCGTCATTCGCGAACTCGGATCGACGGCGCTCACCGCGGTCCCGGGGTCCGAGGGCGCTCAGAATCCGATCTTCTCGCCGGATGGCGAATGGATCGTCTTCGATGCGGCTGGCAAGCTGCGCAGGATCCCGGCCGTGGGGGGGCCATCCACCGTGCTCGCGGATTCGGTCAACGGAAGCGCGGGATGGGGAGTGGATGCGACGATCCTCTATACGAAATCCGGAGACGGGCTGTGGCGCGTCCCCGAGGCGGGGGGCACACCGGAGCGACTCACTTCGCTCGACACGGCGCGCCAGGAGTTCGCCCATTGGTATCCGCAGGCCCTGCCCGGGGGGAAGGCCGCCATCTACAACAGCTTCTCGACCCCGCTCGCCCGCTCGAGGATCGAAGCGGTGGAGTTCGCGACGGGTCGTAAGACAGTGCTGATCGACGGCGCCCTGTTCGCGCGCTACGTACCGAGCGGCCATCTGCTGTACGTACAGAACGAGGCGATCTTCGCCGTGCCGTTCGATCCCGCGAAGCTGAGCGTCCTCGGACCCGCGGTGCCGGTGGTGAACGACGTTGCGGTGGAGACGACCAATGGTGTCGCGGGGTACGCCGTCTCGGAGACCGGGACCCTGGTGTATCTGAAGGGATCCGAGTGGAGAGTGCCTCGACGGGTCGTGTGGACGAACCGCGCCGGGATCGAACGGCTGCTCCTGCCGGACCCCGGCCTCTGGGCGGAGCCACGGCTCTCGCCGAACGGTCGGTGGCTCGCCGTCACCCGGATGGACCCGACGAGACAGATCTGGCTGTACGATCTGAGTCGGCAGGTCTTCACGCAGCTGACCCGCAGCGCGGGCGTCTCCTTTAATGCGATCTGGATGCCGGACGGCCGGTCCGTGATCCACACCGTTGAATCACCAGTCTACGACCTC
Source organism: Gemmatimonadota bacterium (assembly GCA_039591795.1). Taxonomy (GTDB): domain Bacteria; phylum Gemmatimonadota; class Gemmatimonadetes; order Gemmatimonadales; family GWC2-71-9; genus JBDHCY01. The sequence goes on from JBDHCY010000025.1 coordinate 3,400, forward strand.
CAGAGTGCTCCGATCGACGGTAGCGCACCCGAACGGCTCGTCGTGAGCGACTTCGACAAGATGGCGTCGTCGGTCTCTCCAGATGGGCGAACCGTGGTGTACCACGAGACCAGCGTTCAGGACCGTTTGATGTTTGCCCCGATCGCCGGCGGCGACCCGGTGCCGCTTGAAGATCGCCCGACCTCCCAGCGGAACGCCTCGTTCTCGCCCGACGGTCGGTGGCTCGCGTATGAAGAGCTCGGCGAGAACGGCACGCCGCAGGTATACGTCCGGGCGGGGAGCGAAGAGGAGCAGAGCGGGCGCCGACAGATCTCCGCCGATGGCGGCGACCAGCCGCGCTGGACGCGCACCGGACGGGAGATCGTCTACCGAAAGGGTGATGCGGTCCTCTCGGTCTCCTTCGAGCCCGCGACAGGTGAGGTCGGTACCCCCGTCCTCCTGTTTCGGAAGAGGGAAGCAGGGCGGCTCGGGGGCGGCCGCACGATCGGATACGATGTCACGCCGGACGGGTCACAGTTTCTCCTCGTGATTCCGATCGACCGCCCGGGCGCGCAGCCCACCGTCGTGGTCCTCAACTGGCTCGAGGAGCTGAAGCGAAGGGTGAAGCGATGAGCGTGAGCTTGGAGCGCCAGGCGGCGCCCGTTCGCGACTCAAGCCGCGAGCAACGCGGCAAGCCTGGTCGGCCACTTCATGACCGCGATCGCCGAACGCCTCACTGCACCCGCCGCAACGTCATGCTGAACCCGGGCTGCTCGACCGTCATGCTCTCCACGGCGCCGGTGTCGCTGATAGCGAACGTCACGACGATGCGCTCCGGCGCTTCGTCGGTCCAGAACTCCGTTTCTGAAAACGGTGTGAATGTAGCCATGTCGTCCTTGTCGTCGCGGGGGGCCGCCTTCAGCACGCCACCGTCGCGCCAGACCTCCATGATCACGCCGGGTTGGATCTCGTAGTTGCCCACGAATCGGTCCAGCGCCTCGGGAGAGAGCTCGATGGCGGTCAGTTCCTCGCCAGCACGGGGTGGCTCCTGCGCCTCGGTGGCCTCGAGCTCCAAATAGAGTAGCCGCGTGTCGTAGGTGAGGTTCTCGGGAGGTTCCCAGCCTGCAAGGGCCGATGAAGGGATGTCGAACCTCGGAGTGATCTCGATGAAGTCGCGCTCGAAGCTCTGTCTGAGTGCGTACGCCTCGTCCCCGTAGGCGACAGAATGGACCGCCGCGATGCGCAGCATCACGTGCCCGGCATCATTCTTCTCTCTGGTGCCGGTCATCGCTGCGACGATGGACGTCGAGTCTCCAAGCGCGTCATCAAGGCCCTCGACCAACCAGTTCCACGCCTCTTCTTCGTTCCACTCCGAGAATGACTCGGCCTCCTGCGACCTGCGAACCGTAGAGGCGAGGTCCGACGACACGGCGGCGCCAGCCGCGAGGCCGAAGCTGAATCGTCCGCTCTGAAGGTGATACGAGTTACTGGCGCGCGGACTGCCGACGTTCACGATCACGTGCACGTAGAGAGGCTCGTCGAGCGGCATCGCGGCCTCCACCATGAGGTGCTGTCGCAATGCTACCACGAGCTCGTCCGACGTGGTGACACCCTCCACCGCTGCAGGGTCAAGCCGATAGCTTGCCACGAGGGTGTTGGGCGGAAACTGTTCTGGATTTGGCTCGGAGAACTTGATGGGCTCCTGAGCGCCTCCACAGGCGGGCACGCTCGCACTCGAGATCACGACCACGACGATCATCCATGGGAAGAACCTGGCCAAGGGGGCGGTCGGGGACGGTCGGCGCGTCTCGATCTCCGTCATGGTGACGGCTCCTATCCGGAGGGTGAAACGGTGGCGCGACGGCGCGGGGCTGGACACGCGCACCTTGCCAGCCGCCGCCGCAAGTTGGATGCTCGGAGCAGTGGCGCAAGTGCGCGGCGGCGCTGCGGGTCCAAGACCCCGAGAATAGGAACAAGACAGACGAGGGAGGGACGTTCGAGCCCGCATTCGACAATCCCTCAGACCACCCGTAACTTCTCGTCCGACGGCCGCTAGTCCTGCGAGCGCTGTGGCTGATTACGTCGCTTCCATCCACGGCGCGCCATCCGCTGGCCGCTCGGATCAGAGCGAGCCGCGTCAGATCGGGGGCTGAGAATGATCCGGATCCAGGTCGTGCCGCGCCCAGGGGTGGACGCATGGCCGCTGCTACGGGCCAAGGTGCTGCACGAAGCCGCCACGTGGTACTGGTCCAACCGCGCGAAGAGTCGCCTGCGTCACCTCCAGTCCGACGGATACATCGAGGTCCGGCACGCCGGAGGCGTGGTGATCGCCGAGGTCGTCCCGAAAGACCGCCGCGACCTGTTCTATCTCGCCGAGAAGTTCATGGGCCGCCTCGTCGCGTGGTTCGAGGAGGAGCTGGCGGCCATCAACGTGCAGCTGTTGGATACCCCAAAGCCGGCCCCGCGCAAGCGGCGCACCGTGCGCAAGAAACGGTAGGGACCATGGCGAGACGTAGCGGTTCGCGCGGGAGACCACGACCACCACTCCGCCTCTCCTACGGCGCCCTTTTGCTCGCGCTGGGGGCGGCATGCGCTCCCGAACCGCCTCCGAACATCATCTTCGTGTTCACGGACGATCACGCCACACAGGCCATCGGTGCCTACCGAGACCGACTGGCGACCCTCGACCCGACTCCGAACATCGATCGACTCGCGCGTGAAGGAATGATGTTCCACAGTGCGTTCGTGACTAACTCCATTTGCGCACCGAGTCGGGCTGTCATTCTCACCGGCCTCCACAGCCATCTGAACGGCGTGTACACCAACGCTGAACGGTTCGATTCGTCGCAGATGACGTTTCCTCAGTTGTTGCAGCAAGCCGGGTATCAGACGGCGATCGTGGGCAAGTGGCACCTGAAGAGCGATCCCGTCGGCTTCGACTACTGGGAAGTCTTGCCCGGGCAGGGCGCCTACTACAACCCGGACTTCCGGACCGCGGGGGGGACGGCGCGCGACACGGGCTACGTCACCGATCTCATCACGGACAAGGCGTTGGCATGGCTCGAGCGCCGCGACCGGTCACGTCCATTCATGATGATGTACCAGCACAAGGCACCGCATCGCGAGTGGTACCCTGGGCCGGACCACCTCACGAAATACGATGGCATCGCCATCCCCGAGCCGCCCACCCTGTTCGACGACTACGCCGGACGCACCTCAGCCGCCCGCCTGCAGGAGATGACGATTAGAGACCACATGCGGTTGTCGTACGATCTCAAGCTCTGGCCCAACGCCGGCGATCCGGAGGAGCCACTCATCGGCGGTGCGCAACGCTTGCGCGATCGGATGACCCCCGAACAGCTGACGGCATGGGACGGTGCCTACGGTCCCAAATCCTCGGCGTTCAATGCCAACCCGCCAACCGGTGCCGACCTCGTTCGCTGGAAATATCAGCGCTACATGGAGGACTACCTCGGCAGTATCGCTTCCGTCGACGACAACCTCGGCCGGCTCCTGACCTACCTGGACGAGAACGGGCTCACCGACAACACCGTGGTGGTCTACAGCTCCGACCAGGGGTTCTACCTGGGCGAGCACGGCTGGTACGACAAGCGGTGGATGTACGAGGAGTCTCTGCGCACGCCGCTCATCGTCCGGTGGCCCAACCGAATCGCTGCAGGCTCGGAGAACACGGACCTCGTCCAAAACCTCGACTTCGCCCCCACCTTCCTGGAGCTGGCCGGCGTCGAACCACCATCGAACATGCAGGGAAGGAGCCTCGTCCCATTGCTCGGAGGGCCGCGACCGGCCGATTGGCGGGACGCGATCTATTACCAGTACTTCGAGTTCCCGGGCGTGCACGCCGTGCAGCGTCACTACGGGGTGCGTACCGCACGGTACAAGCTCGTTCACTACTACTTGATCGACGAGTGGGAACTGTTCGACCTCGAGCAGGACCCGAGCGAGTTGCGGTCGGTGTACGACGATCCGGAATATGGAACGATCCGAGCCGAGCTCGAGGAGCGGTTGGCTGCTCTCAGGGAGGAGGATCGGGTGCCGGACGAGGATCCGATCCCCTACGAACCTCCGTCGTGACTCGCACCCGCCGGCTGATGCTACTGGCGGTCCTCACTTCGACCGCGCTTACGTGCACGCCACCGTCGTACGACGGTCCTCCAAACCTCGTGCTCATTCTCACCGACGATCAAGGATTCGCCGACGTCGGCGTGTACGGCGCTCAGGGGTTCGCCACGCCGAACATCGACCGTCTGGCGCGCGAGGGCATGCGCTTCACGAGCTTCTACGCGCCGAACGCCGCCTGTTCTCCGACACGCGCCGCCATCATGACAGGATCGTACGCTCCGCGGGTTGGCATCCCACATGTGTTGAATCCCCGCACGCGGCGAGGACTCAATCCTCAAGAGACGACCATCGCCGAGCTCCTTCGCGACCGCGGCTACGCCACGATTGCGGTCGGCAAGTGGCACCTCGGCGACCATCCCGAGTTCTTGCCCACGAATCACGGATTCGACTCGTACTTCGGTATTCCCTATTCAAATGACATGAGTCCCGCGCCGGCCAACAACCCGCGGCAGGGCGCGAACCTCATGTATCCGGAGCTGCCCCTCATCCGCGACACCGTGGTGATCGAGCGCGAGCCCGATCAGCGGCAGCTGGTGCAACGGTACACCGGGGAGGTGATGGACTTTCTCGAGCGGAACGTCGATCGGCCCTTCTTCGTGTACTTGGCCCATTCATTCCCGCACGTGCCCCTGTGGGCCTCCGACCGATTCGCGGGAACCACCGAGCGCGGCCTGTATGGCGACGTCATCACGGAGATCGATTGGTCGGTAGGCGAGATCCTCGCGACGCTCGAGCGCCTCGACCTCGACGACCGAACGCTTGTGGCGTTCACCTCGGACAACGGGCCGTGGCTGCTCTTGGGAAACCACGGTGGCTCCGCCGGTCCGTTTCGCGAAGGCAAAGCGACGACGTTCGAGGGAGGACACCGGGTGCCCGCCCTGTTCCGCTGGCCCGGGCACATCCCCGCGGGCCGCGTGACCGACCAGCTCGCAACCGGGTTGGATTTTCTGCCGACGTTTGCCCGGCTCGGGGGCGCGACAGTTCCCGACGATCGCGTGATCGACGGATACGACATCTGGCCCATGCTGTCCGCAAGCTCCGAGGCATCCTCTCCCTACACCGAGTTCTTCTACTACCGTGGCGGACAGCTCCAGGCGGTGCGGAGCGGCAAGTGGAAGCTGCACGTGCCCCACGCCTATCCCACGCTCGACGGCGGCGAAGCGGGACATGATGGATCCGTCGGTCGCTATGCCCAAGGACGCATCGACATCGCCCTCTACGATCTCGAGGCCGACCCCGGCGAGCAGCTCGATGTCGCCCTCGATCACCGTGAGGTCGTGGAGCGCCTGATGACGCTGATCGAATGGGCCCGTAGAGACATCGGTGACGCTCTGACCGATACGGCAGGCGCCAACGCTCGTCCCGCTGGGCAGGTTGACGCACCCTGGGAGGTGCAGGTGACGGAAGGCAACTAGTGCGGGGTCACGGGACGCTGCTGGCGACCGCAGTGCTCGGGGGCTTGTCTGCGTGTGCACCGAGCGCCACGAGCTTCCATTACTCCTTTCCCGATTCGACCGATCGTGTGTGGATCGGCCCCGAGTTCTACGCCAATCGCTTGCAGGACTGGCAGCTTCGTGAAGGTAGACTGGAAGCCGTGGAAGGCCGAAACGCCAAGCCCATGCGCACCGTGCATCTGCTCACGCATGTCTTGGACGAAGGCCCGGGCACGGTGTCGCTGCGCGTCAGGACCGGGCCGATCGAAGACGGGCCCGCTCACGAGGACACGTGGAGCGGGTTTCTCCTGGGTGTGGGCGGAGCACACGTCGACTTTCGCATCAGTGCGTTGAGCCACCACTGGCCGTCGACCGACGGCGGCCTGATCGTGGCCATCGATGGCATGGGCCGCATCGTCGTGCGCGACAATGCGGTCCACCAGGGGTATGCCGGCCCTGCCCCGGACATTCCCATCGATGCGTGGCCACTGCTGACGCCGAGTTCTGTCGAGTCGAGCGATGGACCCGCACCGGGAGCGCGCGGATTGCTCGTGACGGCGACACCTCAGGGCGACGCGTATCGACTCACGGTGGAGCAATACGACGACACCGGCTCGTTGCTCGAGCGTGCGGTCTTCGATTCGATTCCAGCGTCCCATCTCGACGGGAACGTCGCCCTGGTCTCGCACCGAAGCCCGAGCGGTGAGGGGCCCGGGTATTGGTTCGACGACATCGAGCTCTCGGGCACGAAGCTCCGCAGCTATCCCCAGCGAGTGTTCGGTCCCATCATGGGTGCCTTCCACACGCTGAGCCGGGGCGTGCTCACCATGACCGCGCAGCTCGGCCCGCTCGGCGACGCCGACCCGCGCGCGGTGAGCCTCGAAGTGCGGCGTGACGGAGACTGGCGGGAAGTTGCGACTGCCGAGGTCCAACCCCTGAGTCACACGGCCCATTTCCGGGTGACCGATTGGGCCAGCGATCAGCCCGTGGCGTACCGCGTCGTCTACCACATGCGGACGGGGCCGGGTTCGACCGAGCGACATGAGTATGTGGGCACGATTCGCCGGCCGCCCACCGAGAAGAACGAGCTCGTGGTCGCTGCGCTGAACTGTCATCACATCTCCGGCGGTGACGGGCAGTGGAACCACGACCATTTCTGGTTTCCCCACAACGAGACCGTGCGGTCGATCGCCCACCACGATCCGGACATGCTCTTCTTCGCGGGCGATCAGATCTATGAGGGCGGGTTGGCCGGCGTCGTGCGAGAGCCGCTCGAGGAAGCGGTGCTCGACTACCTCTACCACTGGTATCGGTTCGTCTGGGCGTTCGGTGACCTGGCCCGTGACGTCCCCACGGTCATGATTCCCGACGACCACGATGTCTATCACGGCAACGTCTGGGGCAACGCCGGGGTGCGAGAAGCCGGTGAGCACGCCATCCAGGACGCCGGTGGGTACCGCATGGATCCGGCGTGGGTAAATGCCGTCCATCGAACCCAGGTGGGCAACCTACCGCCACCGTTCGATCCCACCCCGATCGCGAACGACATCTCGGTCTACTACACGCAAATCGAGTATGCGGGCTTGAGCCTCGCCGTCATCGCCGATCGGATGTTCAAGTCGCCGCCCTCGGTCGTCGTGCCGCGCGGTCGTGTGGTCAACGGATGGGCCCAGGACCCGGCCTTCGACGCGCGGCGCGAGGCGGACGTTTCAGGTGCCGTGCTCCTGGGCGAACGACAACTCGCCTTCCTCGACGCCTGGGTCGACGATTGGTCTGACGGCGCGTGGACGAAGGTGCTCCTGTCCCAGACCCTGTTTTCGAACGTCGCCACGATCCCCGACTCGGCCATGAGTGGCGCCGTCCTGCCGCGGATTCCCGTGGCGGGCTCCGAGGAGTACATCGAGGGAGACAAGCTCGCGGCCGACATGGATTCCAACGGATGGCCGCAGACCGGACGAAACCGTGCCCTGCGCACGATCCGTCGGGGATTCGTCTTTCACATCGCCGGCGATCAGCATCTCGGAAGCTTCGTGCAGTACGGAATCGACGACTGGAACGACGCGGGCAACGCGTTTGTGGTCCCGTCGATCGCGAACATCTGGCCGCGGCGCTGGTTTCCTCCAATGTCAGGGGCGAATCGCGCGGAAGGTGCGCCGGCATACACAGGGGAGTTTCTCGATGGGTTCGGCAACAAGATGACGGTGCACGCCGTCGCCAACCCGCGCGTGTCCGGTGCGACCCCGGCCGCGTTATACGATCGGTCTCCGGGATACGGCATCGTCCGATTCAGGCGCGACGATCGAACCATCACCTCCGAAGCGTGGCCGCGTTGGGTCGACCCTGCGGCGGAAGGCGCCGGACAATTCCCCGGCTGGCCGATTACGATCTCCCTGGCCGACAACTACGGGCGGGATCCTGTCGCGTGGCTCCCGACCATCGAGGTCGAGGGGGTGGACGATCCCGTGGTCCAGGTCGGCGATGCGTCGGGTGAGACGCTGTACACGTTGCGGATCCGGGGGCACGCATTCCGGCCATGGGTCTTCGATGCCACGGGGCGCTTCACCGTCGGCATCGGTGAGCAAAGCACGAACGCCTGGCAGCTCCTCACGAATCTAGAGCCCACCACGGAGGCGGACTCGGTCATCCGCGTGACGTTCGACAGCAACGATGAATAGCATACGCGTGCTGATCTGCGCCGCATGTGTCGTGGTCGGGTGCGCCACCGAGCAGCGCCTCAACGTCGTCATGATCGTCGTGGACGATCTGGGCTGGACCGATACGGGCGCGTACGGGAGCGCGTTTTACGAGACACCGAACATCGATCGGCTGGCGGCCTCTGGTGCACGCTTCACGCAATTCTACACCGCCAGCCCGGTCTGCTCGCCGACCCGAGCGGGCCTCATGACCGGCAAACACCCGGCACGCGTCAACATCACCAATTGGATCGGCGGCGAGCAGAAGGGACGACTTCTCCAAGCAGACTACGAGCGTCAGTTGGGGCTCGACGAGGTGACCCTAGGAGAGGCGTTTCACGAAGTTGGGTACGCCACGGGCTACATCGGTAAGTGGCACCTGGGAGCGGGTGGGTTTCTTCCCGACGCACAGGGATTCGACTTCATGTTTGCGGTCAATCATGCGGGGCAACCGGGCTCGTACTTCTATCCGTACGAGAATCCCAATTGGCCCATCACCAACGTGCCCGATCTCTCCGACAGCGACTCGAGTGCGTATCTCACGGATCGACTCACCGACGAGGCCGTGGCATTTCTCGATCGCCACCGGGCTGAGCCATTCCTGTTGGTGCTGTCGCACTACGCCGTACACACGCCGCTCCAGTCGAAAGTCGGCCTCACCGCGAAGTACGAAGCAAAGGCCGAAACGCTTGGCCCTGCAGGGGACGATGCCTTCGAGCAGGAAGGACCCTCCCGCACCAAGCGGCGGCAGGATCATCCAGTCTACGGGGGCATGATCGAAAGCACGGACGAGAGTGTCGGGCGGATCGTGGAGCGAATCGCGGCGTTGGGTCTCGACGATCGAACCGTCGTGGTGTTCGTGTCCGACAACGGCGGGTTGAGCACGCTCCCCGCAACGTCACGCAACTTCGCAACCGCCAACGTGCCCCTACGCGCTGGGAAGGGATGGTTGTACGAAGGTGGTATTCGTGCACCGCTGATCGTGCGAGTGCCAGGGGCGCCTGAAGGTGTCGTGATCGAGGCCCCCACGATCTCGATGGATCTCTACCCCACGCTGCTCGAACTTGCCAGAGTCGGCATGAGGCCCGAGCAGCACCGTGACGGTGTCAGCCTTGCTCCCCTCCTGACCGGACGCGGTCAGCTCGATCGTACGGATTTGTTCTGGCATTTCCCGCACTACCATGGATCGGGCAACACGCCCTCCTCCGCCGTCAGGTCGGGCAATCTCAAGTTGATCGAGTGGTTGGAGACGAGAGACGTCGAGTTATACGACCTCTCCGCCGATCTCGGCGAGCGCCGGAATCTCGCCGAGGAGATGCCCGCTCGCACGTCGGAGCTCAAAGGGAGGCTCGATGCGTGGCGGACGGGCGTCGATGCCCGCATGCCGAGCCCAAATCCGGACTGGCAGTAGGACCGACGGTTTCGGTCCGCGTTCCGACGAGCTACCAGCGAGATCATCGGATTCGGAGCACCGCCTCCCCGGTGGGCGCCGCTGATCGTATCTTGCCGACTATGTCCGAGTTGATGTCGCGTCTTGCGACCGCTCTCGCCGGCCGCTACAAGATCGAGCGTCGCCTCGGCGAGGGCGGCATGGCCACCGTCTATCTCGCCGAGGACGTGAAGCATAAACGAAGCGTCGCGCTCAAGGTCCTGCGCCCCGAGCTTGCGGCCGTGCTCGGTGCGGAGCGGTTCGTGCAAGAGATCACGACGACGGCCGGCCTCCAACACCCCCACATCCTCCCGCTCTTCGACTCGGGCAAAGCAATCGTCCCCCCGCTCCACATCGTGGAGGGCGGGACAGAGCGAGAGCCACCCGGCGGCGACGTCTTTCTTTACTACGTCATGCCGTTCATCGACGGGGAGACGCTGCGCGAGAAGCTCAATCGCGAGACGCAACTCGGCATCGACGAGGCCGTGCGGCTCACCACCGAGGTGGCGGATGCACTCGACTACGCGCACCGGCAGGGTGTGATCCACCGCGACATCAAGCCGGAGAACATCCTGCTGCACGACGGGCGCCCGATGGTGGCCGATTTCGGCATCGCCCTGGCGGTCAGTGCCGCCGCGGGTGGGCGCATGACCGAGACGGGTCTCTCACTTGGCACACCGCACTACATGAGCCCCGAGCAGGCGACGGCTGAGAAGGACCTGACGAGTCGGTCCGACCTGTACTCGCTGGGCAGCGTGCTGTACGAGATGCTGACCGGAAGCCCGCCGCACGTCGGCTCCTCGGCGCAGCAGATCATCATGAAGATCGTGACCGACGAGGCGCGACCGGTGACGGAGGTTCGGAAGTCGGTTCCGCGAAACGTCGCGGCGGCGGTCGCGAAGTCGCTCGAGAAGCTCCCAGCCGATCGATTTGCGACGGCGAAGGACTTCGCCGACGCGCTGCGCGATCCCGGCTTCGGCATCGGCGAGCAGCCAACCGAGGCGGTGGCACCGCGAGCGAGGAGCGCTCGGCTCGCCTGGAGCGTGGCGGCGCTCGCGGGCGTCGTCGCGGTGGCGGCGATGCTCTGGCCGCGCCCACCCGCGACGGTAGCGGCGCCCGTGTTGAGCGCGACGCTGGAGCTACCGGCCGACGTCTCGATCGACTATCCGAAGCTTGCGTTCTCTCCCGACGGGACCCGCCTCTTCGTGAGCGTGCGTCGTGACGGCGTTCGTCAGCTCTTCGAGCGCCGGCTGGACGAGTTCGGCGGACGCATCATTCCCGGCACGGTCGGCGCCCACATGCATTTCTCGTCGCGCGACGGGCAGTGGGTCGCCTATCGCGCCGGCTGGGCCGGCGGGTTCTACAAGGTGCCGGTCGCCGGTGGTCCCCCGGTCATGATCGACGACGGCGCCTCTTGGGCCGACGGTGACTGGGCCGAGGACGGGACGCTGTACTACACCCGGAACTACATGAGCGGCATCTGGCGCGTACGGTCCGACGGCGGCGCGCCCGAATCGGTCACGACGCCGGATTCGACCACTCACGAACTGGGACACTGGTCACCGCGCCTCTTGCCGGGTGAGCAGCACGTGCTGTACACGGCGTTCCGCACGCCGATCGATAGTGCTCGCATCGAAGTGTTCAACTTGAATACGGGCGATCGGTCGGTCGTGCTACGGGGCGGAGTGTTCGCTCAGCACGTCGAGGGATACCTGCTGTACACTCGGAACGAAGTGCTTTTCGCTGCGCCGTTCGACCTCGATGGACTGACCGTCACCGGCGAGTCACGTCCCGTGGTGGACGACGTCGCGATGAAGCCCGTGGAAGGCATGGCGGCATACGCCGTCTCCTCCAACGGAGATTTGGCCTACATCTCCGCTGCACACTTCAGCGCGCCGTCGGACCTGGTCTGGGTCGATCGAAGCGGTCGAGAGACGCTGGCCGTACCCCAGCCTGGCCGATACGAAGAGCCCGCTCTGTCGCCTGACGGCCGCCGGATCGCCGTGACGATGACGCTCAAGGGCGAAGGTGGCGACGTGTGGGTGTTGGACCCCGTCCGCGGCGTTCGGACGCGCCTCACCTCTGGGGGAGGGGTCGACTTCGGTGCGGTGTGGACTCCCGATGGCCGGTCGGTTGCCTTCAACTCGGAGCAACCGGTCTTCGACCTGTTCCTTCGCTCAGCGGACGCCAGCGGTTCCGCCCGTGAGCTGCTCGCGAGCGGCTTCGACAAGTACGCGGGCGCGTTCACTCCCAACGGCAGCCAGCTCGTCTTTGCCCGCTCGCGCGAGCAGAACCGGGAGATCTGGCGCGTTGACATCGATGGGTCCGATCCCGAGCTCGTGCTCGAAGCGGACGCGGACCTCGCCGACCCGACCATTTCACCCAACGGTCGGTGGCTCGCGTTTCAGTCTGACGAGTCGGGACGCCGCGAGATCTACCTCGTCCCCTATCCCAACGTGGAGGACCGGCGCCAAGCGGTCTCGAGCGACGGCGGGACCGAGCCGCGCTGGACCCGCGGCGGACGAGAGCTGGTGTGGCGAAATGGCGCCGAGGTCGTGTCGGCAAGCGTCGATCCCACGAGCGGGGAGGTTGGCCGCCCAGTCGTCCTCTTTTCGGGGGACTACCAAAGCTCCTCTCGGCAGCTGCGAGGCTGGGACGTATCGGCCGATGGAGAACGCTTTCTCCTCGTCAAGCGACCGCCCGAGCGATCCCCCCGCCAGGTGATGCTGGTAACCAACTGGGTGGAACGGCTGCGACAGACGATGGAGTCCGGCGGTTCCCCAGACTCCGAGGGCGCCAGCCGTTAGCCGAGCGAACCGCCTCGGCTAGAACACTCCTTCGTCTTCACATCCTTCATCCGTTTGACCCGTCTTCCACCGTCCTTCGAATCCCCCCGCTCGCCGCGCCGATTCACCCTAGGTATCTTCACCAGCCATGACCGATTCCATCTCGCGCCTCACTGCCGCCCTAACCGACCGCTACACCATCGAGCGCGAGCTCGGTGCCGGCGGCATGGCGACCGTCTACCTCGCACAAGACCTCCGACACGATCGAAAGGTCGCCATCAAGGTGCTGCGGCCAGAATTGGCGGCCGTGATCGGCGCCGAGCGCTTTCTCGCCGAAATCAAGACCACGGCCAATCTCCAGCATCCCCATGTCTTGCCGTTGCACGACTCGGGAGAGGCGGACGGATTCCTCTTCTACGTGATGCCGTTCGTCGAGGGTGAGTCGCTGCGAGCCCGAGTGGACCGCGACAAGCAGATACCGGTGGGCGAGGCGGTGCGGATCGCGAGCGAAGTGGCCGACGCGCTCGACTACGCCCATCGACACGGCGTGATTCACAGGGACATCAAGCCCGAGAACGTGCTGCTGCACGATGGCCGCGCACTCGTGGCCGATTTCGGCATCGCGCTCGCGGTGACCGCGGCGGGGGGCACGCGGCTGACGGAAACCGGGATGTCGCTCGGCACGCCCCATTACATGAGTCCCGAGCAGGCGATGGGCGAGCGGGATCTCGACGCGCGCAGCGACGTATACGCTCTGGGGTGCGTGTTGTACGAGATGCTGGCAGGAGAGCCGCCGTTCACGGGCCCCACGGCGCAAGCGATCGTGGCGAAGGTGATGACCGCTGAGCCGGAGCCCGTCACGACCTATCGCAAGACGGTGCCGCCCCACGTCGCCAGTTCCGTGCACACGGCGCTCCAGAAGCTCCCGGCAGACCGGTTTGCCACGGCCGCAGCGCTCCGCGACGCGCTTGCCGATGCGGAGGCGACGCGCAGCGTGCCAATCTCAGCAGGAGTCGCGCGGCCCGAGGGACGCTTCGTGTCCGGATGGGCGGCGTGGAGCGTCGCCGCGGTCTTGGGCCTTGCCGCACTCTGGGGCTGGCTCCGAGCCCCGGCGACGTCGGCTCCGCCAGCCCGGTTCGCGCTTGATTTCGCCGAGCGATCGGCGCTGCTTCGCGGGGCGGTCGGCGTGACCTCGGCAGTCGCGATCTCCCCGGATGGAAGAACGATTGCGTACGTCGGGCGGGGCGAGCCCGAGACACGCCTCTACCGCCGTCCACTGGATCGCCTCGACTCCGAGCCCATTCCAGGCACGGATGGCGGCGACAGCCCATTCTTCTCGACGGATGGCCGGTGGCTCGGGTTCCGGCAGGGGAATCGCCTGAGAAAAGTCGATCTCGTCACCGGGTCGGTGGTGACGCTCGCCACGCTGGACCGATCGACCTTGATCACCGGGGCAGCCTGGAGCGAGCGAGACACGATCTACTTGGCGCTCGAGGCGATCGGTGGCCTCTTCCGCGTCTCCGCCGAGGGCGGCGCGCTCGAGCGGGTCGCCGCCGACGACAGCCTCAGCCTCTACTGGTGGCCCTCGATGCTCCCGGGTGGCGCCTGGATGCTCTTGTCGCTGCTGTCCGACGAGTCTGGCAGGGTGAACATCGTCGCTGCGGTGTCGCTCGAATCCGGCGAGATTCGTCATCTGGTGGAGGGGGGCGCCGGTGCGCAATACCTGGACGACGGCCGCATGGTGTACTTCCTGCCCGACGGCACGGGCGTCACCGCACCGCTCGACCCGCGTGACCCGCAGCCGACGACGGTCCGCGCACCCGTCGGCGAGTCGATTGCTCGGAACGCGTCCGGTGGTCCGCACCTCGCCGTGGCCCGCAACGGCACGGCAGTGTTCTTGATGGGTGGCGAGGCCGAGAACACGATCGTCCGCGTGGGGCGCGACGGACGGGAAACTCCGATTCTGTCCGCGCCTCGTGATTACAAGGATCCTCGGTTCTCGCCAGACGGCAGAAGGCTTGCCTATGAGATCTTGGAGGGAAACGAGGGAGACATCTGGGTCTACGAGTTCGACCGCGCCACCGCGGCGCGCATCACCTTCGAGAGTGAGAATCTGTATCCGGTCTGGTCGCCCGATGGCCGGCGTGTGGCGTTCACCTCGCGACGGTCGGGCATCGCGGCGATGTGGTGGACGGCGGCCGACGGCGGCGGAGAGGCGGAGCAGATTCTCGAGGGAACGGAACTCCGGTTCCCCGGCGCGATCACGCCTGACGGCGGCACCCTGCTCTACCGGGAGACCGCTCCCCAGAGCGGGTTCGACATCCACGCCGTCTCCCTGACCGGTGAGCGCACGCCGCGGCCAGTCGTGGTCACGCCCTTCAACGAGAGCTCACCCATGCTGTCGCCCGATGCGGGCTGGCTGGCCTACGTCTCGGATCGCTCGGGACGCAACGAGGTGTATGTCCGTGGGTTTGCCGAGGAAACGGCGGACTACCAGATCTCCGCCGCCGGTGGAACGGAGCCCGTGTGGGCGCCGGACGGCCAACGACTGTATTACCGGCAAGGCGGCACGCTCCTCGAAGCGGCGCTCGAGCTGACGGGTACGGTCCGTGTGCTCAGTCGGGACTCGCTCTTCTCCGGACCGTATCTCGAGAACGTGCGTTGGCCCGAGTACGACGTCCACCCCAACGGCGAGGAATTCGTCTTTGTTCGGTTGGGTCGGTCGTCGCTCCGGCCGGTGGTGGTGCTCAACTGGGTCGAGGAGCTGAAGCGGCGTGCCGAGGGACTGGAGGGAACGTGAGAAGGACGCTGCCGGACCGCGGTGACAAAGCAGCTCGGGTGCCGACTTCATGAGCGACGCGTTCGAGCGTCTGCGCAGCGCGCTCGCCGACCGCTACACCATCGAGCGCGAGCTCGGCGCCGGCGGTATGGCGACCGTCTACCTCGCGCACGACGTCAAGCACAACCGCAAAGTCGCAGTGAAGGTTCTGCGGCCGGAGCTCACGGCCATCTTGGGCGGCGAGCGCTTTCTCAAAGAGATCGAGGTCACCGCCAACTTGCAGCACCCGAACATTCTCCCGCTCTACGATTCGGGTGAGGCCGCTTCCTTCCTTTACTACGTGATGCCGTACATCGAAGGCGAGTCGCTGCGCGACCGGCTCAATCGGGAGAAGCAGCTCGCCGTCGACGAAGCCGTCGAGATCGCCCGTGCCGTGGCGGGGGCGCTGGACTTCGCGCACCAGCGGGGCGTGATCCATCGCGACATCAAGCCGGAAAACATTCTGCTGCAAGCCGGGCAGGCGCTGGTGGCCGACTTCGGCATCGCGCTCGCGCTGAGCGCCGCGGGCGGCGGCACGCGACTCACCGAGACCGGCCTGTCGGTTGGCACACCGCACTACATGTCGCCAGAGCAGGCCTCGGCCGACCGCGAGCTCGACGGTCGCACCGATCTCTACTCGCTCGGGGCGATGCTGTACGAAATGCTGGTGGGACAGCCGCCCTTTATCGCTCCGTCAGCGCAGGCGATCGTCGCGAAGATCCTCACTGAGGTTCCGGCACCCGTCTCCAAAGACAGGACGGCGGTGCCGCCGCATGTCGATGCCGCGATTCAGATGAGCCTCGCCAAGTTGCCGGCGGACCGTTTCACCTCCGCCGCTGCCTTCTCGGCAGCACTGGTGAACCCCGCGTTCACGCTCGCCGACACCGCGATCGCGCCCGGGGCAGTCGGGGTCGGTGCGCCACGGAAACGGCGAGCACGTGACTGGGCCCTGGCCGTCGGGCTCGTGGCAGTCGGCCTCATCGTCGGAGTCCTCGTCCCCAAGCGCGGTGCGGAAGGGCCGCACACGGTGCGATTCCACCTGACGCTCCCCACTGGGCAGCGTCTCGACGTGCGGGCCGGCGAGGACGCTCCGTTCGCCCTCTCGCCGGACGGCACCCGCATCGTCTACGCGGCGATCGATTCCGGCTCGGCGGTGAGCAAGCTCTACATCCGGCCGCTCGACCAGATCGCCGGCGTGGAGCTTCCGGGGACCGACGACGCGACGGCTCCCTTCTTTTCGCCAGACGGGCTGTGGGTGGGGTTCACCACCCTGGAAGACGAGAAGCTCAAGAAGGTCCCGGTGACGGGGGGGCCAGCGATCACACTCGCGGACGACGTGCAGAATCAGTTCGCCGGCGCATCGTGGGGGGACGATGGCTACATCGTCTACATGTCGACGGGCTGGGTGCTCTCACGGGTGAGCGGTGCGGGAGGCGTCCCGCAGCGCTTGGTGGAACCCGATAGCGTCGACTTCGCCATGTTCTGGCCCTCGGTGCTCCCAGGCAGCGACGCGGTGCTGTTCGAGCGCTGCTACCAAACCTGTACTCGCGCGGACCTCGCCGTGCTGGACATCGCATCGGGCTCGATCGACGTGCTCGTGCCCGGAGCGACGCGGGGTTGGCACGCACCCTCGGGACACCTTCTGTATGCGACCGACGACGGTGCCGTGTATGGCGTCACCTTCGATGCGCAGCGCCGAGAGATCTCGGGCTCTCCCGTGCCGCTGCTCGACGTCGTTCGAGCCGGGCTCGCGAACGGGTCCCGGCTCGGCATCTCCGAGTCGGGGGCCATGGTCTACTTGCCCGGTGTGGCTCAGGCCGGATGGCAGGTGGTCCAGGTCGATCGGTCCGGACGTGAGACCGTCGTGCTTGCCCGGGAGGGCCCGTACGCCCATCCACGGTGGTCGCCAGACGGAGAGCGCATCGCGATGACGGTGCTCGGGGAGAGCGGTCAGATCTGGATCTACGACGTCCCGTCGCAAACGCTCACGCAGCTCACATCCGAGGGCAGCAATCAACGACCGACGTGGTCGCCCGATGGAAGTCGGGTGGCATTCTTCTCGACGCGGGCCGATACGTCCGATCTGTACTGGAAGCCAGCCGATGGATCGGGACCGGCTGAGCGCATTGCAGAAGGTGAAGACACGCAGAACGTCGGCACGACGTTCTGGACTCGTGACGGAGCGTGGATCGTCTTCGACGGGCGTCAAGAACGGGACGCTACGGACGAGAACATCTACGCCGTCCGCACCGACTCGAACCGCACTCGCCAGCCGGCCGTCGCCAGCGGCGCCGAGGAAGAAACCGGCTCCGTGTCACCCAATGGTGAATGGATTGCGTACGGCTCCGACGAGTCCGGTGTGTGGCAGGTGTACGTGCGTCCGTTCATGGCCGAAGGTGGGCGCTGGCTCGTCTCGACGGGCGGCGCCGGCACGCCCCTGTGGGCGTCGGACACCGAGGTCGTCTACGTGGACTACGCGACGGGTAACTTCGTCGCGGCCATGCTGGAGCTCGGCGAGACCGTGCGGGTGGTCGAGCGAACGCCACTCTTCGCCACCAATTCGTATGCGTACTCGGAGAACTCGCCGATGTACGACGTCTCGCGTGACGGTCAGACGTTCCTCTTTCTCAAAGGACAGCAAGCCTCGGAGGCCCAGCCGATCGTCGTGCTGAATTGGTTCGAGGAGATCAAGAGGCGGATTGAGGAGCAGGGGGGGAGGTAGGAAAAACGAAGGCCTACCACCTCGCCAACACACGGAATCTCGCATACCATCTCTCCCTTCACCCCAATTGGAGTCGCGCCAATGAAAGCCAGAATCCTTCACTCCCTCGTCGCCGGGGCGGTCCTGCTCAGCACCTCGGCTCTCGCGCAGGACAACAACCTCGCGCGGACCTACACCGTGAAACCCAAGGCCGGGATGTACCCGCAGTTCGAAGCCGCCTTGCGCGAGCACGCGCAGTGGCGGGCGGCAAACGGTGACCCCTGGATCTGGGGCGTCTACATGCCCGAAACGGGCGCCGACTTGGCTCACGTGGTGATCCGTTCGGGGGGACATACCTGGGCCGATTTCGACGCGTACGACCAGAGCTTCAATCAGAAGGGACTCATGCATTGGAACGCGACGGTCGTTCCCCTCATCGAATCGATCAGCAGCTCAATCTCGGCCGCTGACCTGGAGAACAGCAGCATCCCAACGACCGGAGACGCGCCGGCGTTCGTCAACGTGACGACCTTCCGCCTTCGTCCCGGCCAAGAGCAGCTGTTCGAGCAGACGGTGAACCAAGCGTCGGCGATCCTCAAGCAGCACGGCTGGACGAACTTCGTCTGGGCGGCGCCGGTGAGCGGTGATGCGGGCCCCGTGAGGTACCTCGCGACCTTGCATCCGAACTGGGCCGACATGGCGGAGCCCGACCCCAGCTTTGCCGCGATCCTGATCCAGGAGCTCGGAGAGGAAGGCTTCGCCGCAATGATGAGCACCTTCGGCGAGACGATGCGAGGAGCCGAATCGGCCACGTACCGATTCCGCCCCGATCTGTCGGTGATGGGGAATTAGTGGAAGATGGTCAAGGACGGACTAGGACGGCCGAGGACGGGCCAGGACGGTGGGAGGTGACTTCCGTCTCTGACCGTCCTTCACCGTCTTGGACCGTCTTCGTCCGTCCTTGACCATCTCCCCCTACCCTCTCCTACTCGGCGCTGGCGGCAACGCATCGACGAACTCCGCCATCCGTTTACGCATCGCGTCGTCGGGCAGCCGGCCGATGCCGGCGCCAATGTTGTCGACCATGTGCCTTGCCTGACTCGTGGCCGGGGTCACGACCGTCACCGCTGGATGGCTCAGCGCATACTTGATGAAGAATTGCGCCCAGCTCTTCGCATCGAACTCCGCCGCCCACTCCGGTAGCTCCTTCCCCTCGACGCGGGCCCAGAGACGCGACCGGCCGAATGGCACGTACACCAAGACGGCGATGCCCTGGTCGATGGCGAGCGGCAGGATGCGCTCTTCGATGTTGCGGTTGTCCACGGCGTAGTCGATGCCCATGACATCGATGGGCTCGCCGCGCATGACCTCTTCCAGGTACTCGTAGCCGCGGTCGCTGGTCGTGGTCACACCGATGTAGCGAATGCGCCCCTCTTGCTTCAATTCCTTGAGGATGCCGAGCTGCGTCGGCACGTCGGCCAGGTTGTGGACCTGGATGAGGTCGATGCTCGAATCGCGCAGCTTCTCGAACGACGACTCGATCTGTGCCCTGGCGGCTGCGGGGTCCGCCGAGCCCCCGCCGCGGCCGGCCACGTTCACCTTCGTCGCCCAGAAGATCTTGTCCGTGATGCCCAGCTCGGCCGCGATGGTGCCGGCCGCTTCTTCAGACGTGCCGCGGCCGTAGCTCGGAGCCGTGTCGAACACGCTCGCCCCACCATCCACCATGGCCTGAAAAACCTCCTTGAGCGGCTCCAAGGTCCCTTCGCGAGCGAGCCGCGAGAAGGTCGCGGAGCTGCCGAGGCCGACCACCGGGAGCATCTCGCCGCTGGATGGGATGGCGCGCTGCATGAGGCCACCCTCCTGCAACGCCTGGAGGAGGCGCGGATGAATTGCGAGCGCACCAGCAGCGCTCAAGGTGGTGCCGATCCATTCGCGACGACTGACCATGGTGTTTCTCCAGAAGATGGGGACAGTGGATGCTGGATTCAGGCAACATACGCGCGAGGCGCTCAACATGTTGAGGGCGTGGAAGTGGGACACTCACGGCGCTGCTTCGGGGACCCTATCTTACGCGCCGACCATCCCTCGCCCTGCGCGGTTCGACCGGTACTTGGCCGGATGGACGGACCCAAAACCCATGATCTGGAGAACCACATGGCCGTCGTTGATTCAGCCGCACTCCATCACACCTGCTTCGTCGTTCGCGATCTCGAGGCGACCGCGAGGACGTTGGCAGACAGCCTCGGCATTACCTGGAACGTGTGGACACTGGAGCCCGATGAAGCAACGCTGCGCGGGCGCGCCGTGCAGTTTTCGTTCAAGGTGGCACTCGGACAGGTCGGCGACTCGATCTACGAGCTGATCGAGCCCAACACCGGTGAAAGCGCCTACGTCGAGCATCTGGCAACGAAGGGAGAAGGGTTTCATCACACGTGCTTGATCTACTCGACCCGTGAGGCGATGCGCCAAGCCAAAGACGAGTTGGAGCGCCAAGGACGCGAGATGATCCAGCTTGGCAGCGGTGGGGACCTCTACGAGTTCTGCTACTTCGCGATGCCTGAGATGGGCGGGGCGCTCGAGCTGTTGTTCTTGGGTGGAGAGCTCCCACCTCCCGAGCAGACGATCGGGTAGCGTCATAACGCGTTGTGGGGCGTGCCGCCGAACGCCAAGCGGCACGTCGTGGCACGAGGTGGCCACGACGTGCCGTTCTACACGCTCGCGCAGGAGAGCTTCGACTGGCTCGACCGCTACCTGGGTCCTCCAATGGCGGCTTGACGGTAACGGCAGTCCTTACGGCTGCTACGTCGCCTGCCTCCGGATCTTGACATACGTGCCGAACCACTCGAGGATCCGCCCCATGAAGTCCAACTCGTGCGCGCGCTCGGTGAGCCCGTGGGGCTCGCGTGGATAGAGCACCAACCCTGTCGGCACTCCCAGCACCTTGAGCGTCGTATGAAGCTCCAGCGACTGCTCGGGGTGCACGCGGGTGTCCGACATCCCGTGACCGATCAACGTGGCCGTCTTCGAGCCTTTGACGTGGGCCAGGGGTGACCGGTCCCACGCGAATCCAGGATCGTCGTGCGGCCAGAGGTCCCAGTGAACGAGCGACATCTCGTAGGGAATCTCGGTCGTGCCCGTGAACGACGCCCAGTTCGAGATGCCGGCAAAGGTGATCGCTGCTTGGAACCGATCGGTGTGCCTGGTGGCCGCCCACGCCGAGAAATAGCCACCGTACGACGTACCGCTGATACCGACTCGATTGGGGTCGACGAGCCCCTGCTCCGCCAGATGGTCGATACCCGCGATCACGTCGTCGAACTCTTTGCCACCGAGATCGCGATGGTCGCCCTTGGAGAACGCCACGCCGCGGCCGCCGCTTCCGCGGTAGTTGGGCAGCAACACGGCGTAGCCCTCCGCCGCCAGCAGCTGGGGCTCGCCAAGTGGACGGACGAGCACCCCCTCGATGCGCCAGCCGTCGACGCTGGTCCACGAGATCGTCTCCTGCCTCGCGAGCTCCACGCCGGCGAGGTAGGGATTGTGCTCCGTCACGCGTCGGAGTCCGTCGCTTCCGGCACCGACGAAGACCTCTCCGGGATGCTGCGAGGTGTTCCCAGACGCGGCGAAGGTCCGACTCCGGGCGTCGAAGCTCACGCTCGTGAAGATCTCGGGGCCGCCACCCGCCACTCGCGTGATGGTGCCGCCTCGCGCCGGCACGCGGTTGAGCACCGTGCGCGTGCCTTCCCCGGCCACGAATGCCACGGTCTCCCGGTCGAGCCAGCGAATCGACAACGCGCTTCCCTGATAGTCCGGTGTCACATTCGTGGCGGTCCCACCCGTGGCAGCGACCACGAAGACGCTCTGTGCCAACGGATCATTCCGCGACGTGGCGCTCGCAAAGGCCAGATGGGCGACATCGGGCGACCAAGCCATCCCACCGAGCTTCCCCCATGTCTCGGTCAAGGGCTCGAGCGCTCCGCCCGTTGCTGCGACGGTGTACAGCTTGCGATCCATGTACCCCTCGTCGACCGAGGTGCCCGCCGTGACCTGCAGGGCAAAGCGCTCGCCGTCGGGTGCCCATGCAAACGACCGCACGGTGCGCCCGTCGGGCGTGATCGCGCGGGCATTGCCTCCGCTCAGCGGCTGCACCCATAGGCGGACATGTCGCTCACCCTCGCCTGCGACCACCGCGTCGAATCCGCGCTTCCGCCGCTCGAGCACCTCCGGTGGCACGGGCATCCGAGTCGTGTACGCGACGGCACTCCCGTCGGGAGCCCAGGCGTAGGCGAACACGCCCGTCGGCGACTGGGTCATCAGCCGCCGATCGCCACCTTCCGCGGGCACCCCATAGACCTGTGTCTGTTGGTGGTCCTCCAATCGAGCGGTGAACGTCAGGAGCCGCCCGTCGGGCGACCACCGAGGTGAGAACGCGCTCAACGGACGCCGAATGACCGCCCTCGGCTCTCCGCCCGCTGCCGGCACGACCCACAGCTCCGTGTATCGGCGTCCGACGGGATCATCGGCGGTGCGCGGCTTCGAAAGGCTAAAGGCCACCAGGTCGCCGTCGGGGCTCAACGCCACCGAGGTCACCTGTTCCAGCGCCACCACCTGCTCCGGTGTGATGCTTTGCCCGACTGCGGCAGTTGTCGGGAGCGCTGCGGCAACGAGCACCGCCACCACTGCCGTCCACCGCTGAGATCTATGCGTGACGTGCATGAGAATTCCTCCTTGTATGCGACCAAAACTGACACCAATGGCACTGCACGACAAGCCGACGGTTGGGCGATTTGCGATTGACCGTTCTGGATTAGTCGGGACGCGGATTAGCGATTGTCGGCCTGCGATCGCAGATTGGTGATCGGGTGGTGAGGGACCACGCCAACCGCCCGTTGCCCGTCATCCGAGGAGCGTTGTCATGTCGGCCCGTTTTGCCCTGTTCTTCCTGCTCAGTGCCACCGTCAGCACCTCGAGGCTCCCGGCCCAGGCCAGCGCGATTCCCGGACCCTCGTTTGAAGACATGCTCGACCTGCAGGACATCGGGAGTGCCGTCGTCTCGCCCGACGGCCGTGCCATCGCCTACACCGTGCGCTCGACCGAATGGGACGACAACCGCTTCGACACCGAGATCTGGCTCGTCCGCCCTG
Organism: Gemmatimonadota bacterium; assembly: GCA_039591795.1. Classification (GTDB taxonomy): domain Bacteria; phylum Gemmatimonadota; class Gemmatimonadetes; order Gemmatimonadales; family GWC2-71-9; genus JBDHCY01. Next base: position 26,523 of record JBDHCY010000025.1, read on the forward strand.
GGGAGGAGCCGATCCAGCTCACACGTACCGCCAAGGGAAGCAGCACGAGTCCGGCCTGGTCGCCTGACGGGCGCTGGCTTGCCTTTGCCGCCGACCGGGGCGACAAACGACAGATCTACCTGATCAATCCACGGGGCGGCGAGGCCTGGGCGCTCACGGAGAGTGAAGGAGTCGGGAGCTTCGCCTGGGCGCCCGACGGACGGCGGATCGCCTTCACCCAGACTGAACCGGAGAACGACGCCGACAAGAAACGGAAAGAGCGCTTCGGGGCATATGCCGTCGAGGACGAAGAATACCGTCTGAGCCATCTATGGCTGGTCGCCGTCCCCGACAGGCCCGAGCTCGCCGAAGCCGAACGGCTGACCGAGGGCGACACGTTCACCGTGTCGGGGCTCGAGTGGTCTCCCGATGGAAGTCGCATCGCGTTCGGTCACCGCCCCGATCCGCTCATCAACTCGTGGATGAGCGCCGACATTTCGATCCTCAATGTCGAGACGCAGGAAATCACCCCGCTCGTGACGGCGCCCGGCCCGCAGAGCAATCCGACCTGGTCACCAGACGGGGAGTGGATCGCCTACCAGGCCTCAACGACCGACTCGACTGCGGTGTTCTACACCAATGGCTTGTTCTTCAAGATCCCTGCAGGTGGTGGGTCCGCTACTCGCCTGGCCGCCAACCTCGACGAGGATCCGTTCATCACGGCGTGGACGCCGAGCGGGCTCTATCTCGTGGGCTGGGAGCGGACTACGCGTCGGGTGTACCGCGTAGACCCGAGCTCCGGGGAGGCGCGGGTAGTGGAGAACCTGCCCGACCAGACCTGGGGAATCCACTTCACGCCGGATGGCAGGACGGCCGCATTCGTCGGGCGTACGCCAATCACGCTGGACGAGGTGTATCTGACCTCCGTCGACCCGGTGCGGCCCGAGCGGCTCACGAACATGACCGCACAGATCGACGGCTGGGAGCTCGGGGCCAGCGAGGTCGTGTCGTGGGAGAGTCAGGATGGCACGCGTATCGAAGGGGTGCTACACAAGCCCGATGGCTTCGACCCGAGCCAGCAGTATCCACTGTTCGTCGTCATCCACGGTGGTCCGACGGGGATCGACTACCCAACCGCGGTAACAGGCTACGTCTACCCGGTGCACCAATGGCTGGCCAAGGGCGCACTTATCCTGCGGCCCAATTACCGCGGTTCCGCCGGATACGGCGAGGCGTTCCGCTCGCTCAACGTGCGCAACCTCGGTGTCGGCGACGCGTGGGACGTGCTGTCGGGAGTCAGTCATCTCGTGGGGCAAGGGATCGTCGATACGACACGGATGGCGGCGATGGGCTGGAGCCAGGGCGGCTACATCTCGGCATTTCTCACGACGACGTCAGATCGTTTCGCAGCGATTTCCGTGGGCGCCGGGATCTCGAACTGGATGACATACTACGTGAACACGGACATCCATCCGTTTACGCGCCAGTACCTGAAGGCCACGCCGTGGTCGGATCAGGAGATCTACGCTCGTACGTCGCCGATGACGTTCATCACCCAGGCCTCCACGCCGACCCTGATCCAGCATGGCGAATTCGACCGCCGCGTGCCCATTCCCAATGCGTACGAGTTGTATCAGGGGCTCCAAGACGTCGGTGTCGAGACACGGCTGATCGTGTACAAGGGGTTCGGGCACGGCATCACGAAGCCGAAGGAGCGACTGGCCGCCATGTGGCACAACTGGCAGTGGTTCGGGAAGTATCTGTGGGGCGAGGAGATCGAGTTGCCGGTCGAGGTGGACGTCGTGGCGACGGGAGGCACTAGGTGAGGAGACCGTCTTCGTCCGTCCTCGACCGTCCTGGTCCGTCTTAGACCGTCTTCGACAATGCCCCCCCACCCCCCCACCAACTCCGACCTCCGCGACGTCATGGAGCGCGTGCGGACCTACGTGCTCTTTGGGCTCCTGCTCTTCTATTTCTTCGCGCTTACCGGCGGCGCGCTCATGATGATAGGGGCCATCCCGAACGGGCTGGTCGGTTGGCTCTTGTTGCTCCTCATCGTGGTGGTGCTGACGCTGGTGCTGGGCGCGCTGACCCTGTGGATCGCGGACGGCACGGGTGGGCTCGTCGCCCGGATCCTCCTGGCCGGTGGGGAGACCTCGGCAGAGCCATCGTTCTCCTATGAGGAATCGCTGATCGTGCGCGGGAGGCTGGACGACGCCGAGCGCGCTTTCGAAAGACGCTGCCTCGACAATCCGAAAGACGGCGAAGCCCGCATCCGCCGGGCGGACTTCTACGAGCGTGTCAAGAAGGACACCACGCGGGCAGAGCGCTTCTATCGGGAGGCCCGCCACCTCGGCCTGCCGCCGTCTCGTGAGCTCTACGTCTCGCTCTGCCTGGCGGACCTGTGTCGGCACGCGGGTCGCACCGAGGCGTTGAAGCGCGAGTTGCAAGCCATCGTCGACCGGCACGGCGGCTCCGCTTCCGGGCAGTCGGCTCAGGCGGAGCTGGACGACCTGAACGGAGCGCCCAGAGACGCCGAGTCCGGCTAGCGCGGTTCAGCTCGAAACAGGGCCCTGACTCCGGAACTTGGCGAAGCGGCAACTCCTGGCGATCTTCCAGTGCGCCTCTTGCCTCGGATGACACAATGACGGTGCGGTCGATGGGGATTCGGTCGGTTTCGGTTTTCGTCCTGCTGGTGGCCACCGCCGCGTGGGTGAGCAACGCTCCGCAGGCCCCGCCTCCCAAGCTCGTCGTCGTGGTGACGGTCGATCAGATGCGGGCCGAGATGCTCGAGCGCTTCGCTCCGCATTTCTCCGGCGGCTTCGCGCGCCTCCTTCGGGGTGCGATCTTCACCGATGGACACCACGATCACGCTGCCACCGTGACGGCGACCGGCCATGCCACGATCGGCACGGGGGTGTTCCCGAGTAAGCACGGCATCGTGGGCAACGAGTACTACGACCGCATCGCGCAGCAGCCGATGTACTGCGCCGGCGACTCCACTGCATCGATCTTGGGATATGAGGGTGCGCCCGGGCGGTCACCACGCAACCTGCTCCGCCCGACTCTTGGCGACTGGCTGAAGAGTGCCTCACCGGAGAGCAAGGTGTACGGCCTCGCGATCAAAGACCGCTCCGCCATCCTCACCGCCGGGCTCCACGCCGACGGCGCCTACTGGTATCACTATCCGGTTGGTCGATTCGTCACGTCTTCGTTCTACGCGGACAGCTATCCCGAGTGGGTTCAAGCGTTCAACGAGAGCGGCCTGGTTGATCAGTACCACGGCCGGGAGTGGCACAAGCTGCTGAGCGACGAGAGTTACGTAGCCTCCCGCGAGGACTCGTTCCCCGCTGAGGCGGACGGGGAACACACGACGTTCCCGCACGTCGCCGGTCAAGACAGCGAGAGCCCCGACCGAGATTTCTACAACGAGCTGCCTTACACGCCGTTCGGTGACGAGGTCACCCTCACCTTCGCCCGCGAGCTCGTCACCAACGAAGCGCTCGGCACGGACGACGTGCCGGACATCCTGTTCTTGGGCCTGTCATCGGCCGACTTCATCGGGCACCGCTTCGGCCCCTATTCGCAAGAAGTCCAGGATCACTTCGTGCACGTGGACCGCGCTCTCGAAGAGTTCTTCGCGTTTCTGGACGAGCACGTTGGACCAGACCAATACGTCGTAGCGCTCAGCGCCGACCATGGCGTGCTCGCGATGCCGGAGGAGCTCACGCGTCGAGGAGTCGATGCCGGTCGTCTCGACTCGCGGACGATCTTCGGCGGTCTGCGCGAGTCCGTGGTGGCAGCGATGGAAGATTCGTTGATTATCGCGACGCCCCGACTCCGGTACATGAACGGCATCGTGATCTCGTTTGCCGATAGCGCGCCCGAGGCGGACGCCCTCACCGAGCTGCGCGAGCGCGTCGCCCGGGGGCTCGAAGCGAACGAGATGATCGTGAATGCGTTCACGCTCGAGGCGTTGGCGGCCGCTGACGTCGAGGCGGCCGAGCCTGTCGGGCGATTCCGGCGGAGCTTCCACCCCGACCGCTCGGCCGACGTCGCGGTGCACCTGAGGGAGAACTACATGTTGGGCTCCCGAGGAGCGACCCACGGATCGGCACACGACTACGACACGCACGTGCCGATCGTGTTCATGGGGCCGGGCATCGCAGCCGGGAGCTTCAACGACCGAGTGCGCACTGTGGACATGGCACCCACATTGGCATCGCTACTCGGTCTGGCGCCCCCGGCCGATCTCGACGGGCGGGTGCTGAGCAGTGCGTTGACTGGCCAGTAGTCGGCGCGGGAGGACGAGCTCGGGACCCTTGATCCCACCGACCACCAAGCGCCGCTCCCGTCTCCGCCGCCTGCCAATCATCGTCGGTGCCGCGGTGCTGCTGCTCACCGTGGCGCTCTTCCGCCCCGAACGGTCGCCACAGGCGACTCCGACAGCTGCCGCGCCGTTCGCGTGGGACGCCGCTCAGGTCTTCGCGGCGCTCGAGCGAGATTTCTTGACCGCCCGAGCGGCCTCGGTGAACCACGTGGCAACCGAAGTCCGTGATCTACTGGCGTCGGGGACCTCGCTGTTGGAGCGAGTGGCCTCGCACGATTCGACTGCTCCGCTCGAAGCGCTTGCGCAACTCGAGCGGCTACAGTTCGATCTCGCGGCGCGCGCCGCGGCGCACCCCGAGCTCCTCGACGAAGTCGCCCGATTTCTTGCCCGCTCACGCATTGCCGTGATGCGGGCGGCTCGCGAGTGGTCCGTGCATCAAGACGATGCACGTGCGGCGGTCTATCGCGCGATCTACGGAGGGCGAACGGCGCTCGAGGAGGCGCTCGTGCAGGCGGGAACCGATCGCCTACCCTCCTTGGTGCTCCTCGAAGACATCCCGTCGAGCACGCCGTCGATCGAGGTGGCGGGCGTGCGGATTCACAGCGGCGACATGGTGCTCTCGCGTGGCGGAGCCCCGACGTCGGCGCTGATCGCGCGCGGCAACGACTTTCCCGGCAACTTCTCCCACGTCGCACTCGTCCACGTCGATTCCACGACCGGAGTGGCCACGGTCATGGAATCGCTCATCGAGCGTGGAGCCGTGTTGACGACCCCCGAGCGGTACCTGGAAGACAAGAAGCACCGCATTCTGGTGCTCCGTCTCCGTGCCGACCATCCGACGCTTCAGCACGATCCGCTGGCTCCCCATCGTGCAGCCTCGGCGATGCTCGAACGGGTGCGTGCACGTGGAGCGCGGTACGATTTCGCCATGGACTGGCGGGACCCGGATCGCATGTTCTGCTCAGAGGTCGTCTATCACGCCTATCAGACAGTGGGACTGGATCTCTGGGCAGTGGGATCGACCATGTCGGCACCGGGGGTCGTGGCCTGGCTCGCGTCACTGGGTGTGCGGCACTTCAGCACGATCATTCCCTCAGACCTGGAGTACGACCCGCGGCTCGGCGCCGTCGCGGAGTGGCGGAACGTCGCCGGGCTGCGGGACTACCGGCGGGACAACGCGCTCCTGGATGCGCTGCTCGAAGGGGCGGACCGGGGTGACCGACTCGGCTATCCCATCTGGTCGCTGGGCGCGGCTCGCCTTGTGAAGACGTGGTCGACAGCCCAGGCGCTGGTGGGTGGACAACCCGTCATTCCTACCGGGATGAGCGCAGGTGCGGCGCTCCGAGTGCAGGCGCTAGTGGAACGGGTCCATCCGGTGCTCCTGGCAGCGCTCGAGCGATCGGAGTCTGAGTTCCAGCGCGCGCAAGGCTACGAGCCGCCCTACTGGACGCTGGTCGAGCTGGCCCGGTCCGCACTGGCCGAGCACCGCGCGGCACTGGCCCCGGCGCTGCGGATGGTCCCGGTTGAGCCTAGTGGACTAGAGATGCACTGAAGCATCACGATCTTTGTGTGACCGGGCGCAACGTTTTATCTTCGTTCCTTGGCAGTCGGCATTCCTATCCGCATGTGATGCATTGAGTCGCTGAGCAGTACGACATCCTCGAGGATCCGTCCGTCTCGCCCGTGCAGCGCAGCCTCGGGTTGAGGCGGCTGAGAATTGATGAGCGACAAACCTGCCCGAAGGAGGAAGGCATGTATCGTGTGAAAACGGGAGCCGTTGGACTAGTGGCCGGAGTGGGACTGATCATCGCTGTCGATGCCTGCAGCAGCGACGACCCCGCGCCCGCACCCCTTCCCGTCGGCGACCTCTCCGATCCAGCCGTGTTCGAAGCCGCCATGCGGCAGACGTTCCTCGCCGGTGCGCAGGGCGTCATCGACGCAGTCGGACGAGTTGTGGTAGCAGTTGGTGGCGGTGCCGCCGACGGGGTCGTGCTCACACCGATCGCGAACGGTGTGGCGGCAGCGGTCAGCGTCGATTTCAACGGTGATGGAACTCGTGAGAGTACGATCAATGCCTCCCTCACAGGCGATATCAATGTCGCAGCGCAGCTGACGATCGCGTCGATCTCAGCACCTCAGGTTCCGAGCCTTTCCGCGAGCGGGGGCACGGCGGTCACGCAAACGTCGCCCGGCGTGATCCTGGCCGACGGCCTCTTTGGGAGCGGCAGCGCAGATCCACCAGGCTCCGGCAATGCTGCTGACGTCGCTATCAGTGACGGCTCCATTTCCCTCGACCTCGTGACGGGCAACCCCTCTGGCTTCGTGGACTTCTCCATCAGTGGCGAGGGTGGCAGTCTGTCTGCGACGGCCACGTTCGTGCCCGACGGAGTCGGAGGCTTCGCCGTGGTGTTCAGCGGACCCGGTATCGACTTCACCATCCCGTAGCGACCGCCGCTGTCTCTGATCACGACGCTCCTCGCCGCCCTCACCAGGATCCTCGTCAGGCGGCGGGGAGCGTGGCTCATCGGCGCCGGTTTGCTGTGCCTCGCCCTGCTCTGGGTGAGCTCGCACCTGACCTTTCGGCTCGACATCAGCGACTTCCTGCCTGAGGAGCCGGCCCGCGAGGGTCGGCTGCCAACGCACCTCTTGCGTGAGCTGTCGGGTAGTGGACGCCTCGCGGTCCTTCTCGAAGCCGACGAAGAGATCACCACCAGCGACGTGGAGCTGGTGTTCGGCTATCTCGTCCCGAAGCTCGCCGCGCTGAACGGGGTGGGTGGCGTGAACGCCAGGCTCACGACCGGGCAAACCCAATTCATCGAGCAGCATCTGCCGCAGCGCATCGTGCTCTATATGGAGCCCGGCGCGCTCGCCGCCGTAGGCCCCCGGCTGTCACACGAGGGAATCGAAGCGGCCATCGCGTCGATCGACGAGCCGGCCGAGATCCCGCTCCCGGGTGACAGCACGCGCCGGGCGCGAGATCCGCTCGGCCTCATGCGGCTGGCAGCGCGCGCCGTGCGCGATTGGATCGGGGTCTCGCGCGTTCGCCTGATCGACGGCTTCTACGCCCTCCCTGGTGCTCGAGCGTTCTTCCTCACGATCGAAACCGAAAACACCCTCGACGACTACGAGCCGACTCGGGCGTTCGTGGAGTCGGTCGAGGGCATCTTGAGCGAAGCCCGCGCCGATCCGGAGGTCAGCCCGCTTCTCCGGAATCGTCGGTTGTATGCCGTAGGACGGCCGGTCAGCTACGCGTCGGCCGTCGAGATCCTCTCAGCCGATGGCACTCGGGTCGCACTTGCAGCCACCGTCACGGCCATCCTCTTGATGGCGCTGCTGTTCCGCCGACCGACCGCACCGCTCGTGATCGTGCTGACGGTCGCCTGCGGACTGCTGATCACCGCCGCCATGGCAGTCGTGATCTACGGATCGCTCAGTCTCGTCGCCTGGGTCTTCATCGGTCTCCTCGTGGGGCTGGGAGTCGACTTCGGAATCCACATTGCCGTCCACTTCTGGGTGTACGGCTCCACCCGATCCGAACCGGCGCAAGCGCTCGCGTCCGCACTGGCCCGGCCCGGCTTGAGTATCGCGACCGGCGCCCTGACGAGTGCCGCCGCGTTCTTGACCCTCCTGACCATTCCTTACCCATGGATTCGCCAGCTGGCGACGCTGACGGCACTCGGACTGCTCGCGATCCTGGTGTGCAGCTTCACCGTACTGCCCTTGCTGCTCTCACTTTCCAGGCCCGCCACGCGCGACGAGGTGATCTGGTCGCGTTGGGGAAGACTCTTCGAACGCGCGAGCCGTGCCCAGCCTGCGCTCGCCGTCACGCCGTGGATCGTCCTGGTTGGCGCCAGCCTTGCCGTCGCGGGTGGGCTGCGGTTCGAGCCGCACCCGTGGAAGCTGGCAGTGCGTGGGAACCCCGAGTCAGCGCGGCTCGACCGGTTGAGCCGCGAAGCGGGTTCGGCGTTTACTCCGGTGCTCCTCGTGTCGAGGGGATCAACGGCGGAGCAAGCACTCGACCGCGACCGCGAGGCCGTGCGTCGCCTGAGGCCGGTCGCACTGCGTGCGGGGGTCGCAACGATTCAATCGCTTGCCCGGTGGCTTCCGGCGCCGGAGGACCAGCGCGCCAACATCCGCTTCGTTCAAGAGCGCCCAGAGCTGTTTTCACCGCAGCGCTTCCGGCAGGATTTCGAGGACGTCGTCGCCCGAATGGACCGCCCGGATCCCTATCTCACAGAAGAGTACCTGCCCCAAATCACCCGATCGCTCAATCCCGACATCGACGAGCTGGCCCTGAGCGATCTGCGCGACCTGGGGCTGGGGAGCGAAGTGGATCGACACCTGACGCAGCACGCCGGTGAGCATTTAGCCGTTTCGTATGTCTTCCTACGGCGGTTCCCCTGGGCAGAGGGGGTCGTGTCCAGATTCTTGAGCGTGGTTCGCGATGCTGGGATCGAAGACTTGCCAGGAGTGACGCTCGCCGGCGATCCCCTCCGATCGGCCAACCACGCTCAGGTGATTCGACGCACCGTAGCGCTCGCCACCGTCCTCGCCGTGCTGCTCGTGAGCAGTGTCCTATGGCTCCGCTTCCGCCACGTGTCCCTCGTCGTCTTGTGCTTGATGCCGCTGGCGTGCGGCCTCAGTGCAGCGGTTCTCGTGATGCGATTGGCCGGAATCGAGCTCAATCTGCTGTCGATCGCGATCGCTCCGATCGTGGTGGGGATCGGAGTCGACGACGGGATTCACGTCGTGGGGCGGCTCCGCGAAGGGCACGAGCTGGGAGCCGTGTTGCGGGAAGCGGGATCGAGCATCACGATGACGACGCTCACGACGGTGGGTGCCTTCGCATGCCTGGGTCTTGCGACGTTCACGGGGGTGCGCGAGGTGGGGCTCGTCGGAGCCGTGGCCCTCCTGGTGTGCCTGCTTGCCTCACTCCACATCATCCCCGTCGGGTGGCGACTCATCGAAACAAGGCGCGCCAGACCCGATGGTCCCTAGCGCTCCGCTGGCTTGCAACCGCAGCCGCAGGCGTTCGAGAACGGCTCCTGGCCTTCGCCGCACCGGAAGCGCAGTCGGGCGCAGGCAGCCGCATCTTCACTCACGTAGCGGACGCCGGGGGCGCCGACGTCGGCAGTCCATCCCGATCAGAGTTCCACTCGGTCGAATCGCCGCAGAAGTAGTAGCACCCCGGGTCGCCAGCGCCGGTCGGCAGGTGGACTCCCCTGCACGAAGTGGCTTCCCACATCATAGCTCAGACGTGCTGCTGTTGCCGCTCTGCTTATGGGCCACTCGAAGCAGCAGGCGCTGTTTCTCCGGCGCTGCCGACGGCTGCCGGAGGGAGCCCTCCCGTGTGGGCGAGGAGCCACCGCATGCACCGGTGCCCCACGTCCACGTGATCGAGGAACATCATCGGGCAGGCACCGGGAATCACCGAGATCCCTTGTTCTTTGCAGAGCCGGATCGCTTCGTCGGACACGCTGCCGGCACCGAATGACCGGTGCATCCACACTCGATGGATCCCGAGTGCGGCGCAGTCGCTCACGATCTGGGTCGTGACGCTGGGATGCGTGGCGATGACCACCGCGTCGACACCATCCGTGATTGCCGACAGTCCGGCATAGCAATGATCTCCTTCGACCCGCTCGGCGTTCGGATTGACTGGGTACACCTGATAGCCTGCGTCGCGGAGCCTCTTGTAGACGATGTTCGCCGCCTGCCCGTGCTTCCGTGACACACCCACCACCGCAATCCGTTTCTGCGCGAGGAAATCCTCAGCTGCGTCTTTCAGCGTGCTCATCGTCCCTCCTCGACATCCGAGAATTGCTCGCAGTACCGCTCAAAGTCAGTTTTCGTCATCAGACGTGAAGGCAGAGTGATACCCGCGTGAGCATCCGGAGCAGCGTCCTTCATGAAAATCTCACAGTTTCATTCACAACTTGAGGCCAGCTTGCTCAGCTGGAGTTCGCTGGCCGATCCAACTACTCGCTGACAAACCGCCCGCCTTCGGGATGAGCACCCCGACCGCCGCGTCCACAGGAATCGTGGGCGATGGACGACCAGATCAGGGCTCGGTCTCGCGGTGGCACGCTCCGCCAGCCTGCCCGCTGGCATCACCCCTGACGGAGGGATATTCTAGCGCCATGCACGACCCCAACCCCGACCCGCCCACGGTGCCGGCTCGAGGCGCCCGCGTCCGGTCAGCTCCAGACGACGTCGAGCGGAGGCTCTCCGAGCTGGGGCTCGAGCGGGTGGACGGCCCAGCCATTACCTCCGAGGCCATACCTGTCGAAAGTGGCCGCTGGAAGGTCTCGATTAGCCGCCCCGCCATGGGGACGCTGGTTTCCATCTCTGCCATCGTCGACTCTCCGGAACGCGCAGACCATGCGGCCGGTTGCGCATTCGAAGAGATGGACCGGCTCATCGCGCTCTTCAGCTTGTACGACCACACTTCGGCGCTCACCCGCCTGAACGAGTCGGGCAGGCTCGATGGCGCACCGCCGGAGTTGACGCGGGTCGCCCGCGCCGCGCTCGACTACCACCGGATCTCGGGTGGCGCGTTCGAGATGACGGTCGGGCCAGTCGTCGACCTCTTCCGCGACCGCTCGAACGGCGGACCGAGCCACCTTCCGACACGCGCCGAAGTTGGCGAGGCCATGGAACGGGTCGGGTCACAGCACGTGCGGGTCTCGCGGCGCAGGATCCGGTTCGAGCGCGACGGCATGGCTGCCACGTTCGACGGGATCGCGAAGGGCGACATCGTCGACGCCATCGCGCGCATACTCGACAGGCACGGGCTCCGCCGATACCTCGTCAATGGGGGCGGCGACATCCGAGTGCGTGGGACGGGCGAAGGCGGACTCCCCTGGACCGTCGCCGTTCGTGACCCCGCCAGCCCCGGATTGCTGCGCGACACGATTCAGCTGACCGACGGGTCTGTGGCGACGTCGGGGGGCTATGAGAATCACTTCGACAATGAAATGATCAATCACCACATCGTCGATGCGCGCACCGGCCAGTCGCCCGTCGCGGCCGCAAGCGTGTCGGTCGTGGCCCCGACGGCGGTGGATGCGGATGCGCTCGCCACGACCGTCTTCGTATTGGGTCCGGCACAAGGGGTGGCCTTCGTAGACCGTATTCGAGCGGCCGCCTGTCTCGTGATCGACCGCCAAGACCGGCGCTGGACATCCCGGCGCTGGCGGAGTGAATCCACGCCGGGAGGAGAACACCAACCATGACGCTCGGCATGAGTCCCGAACACCCGTACTCCCGATTGCAGACCACGACGCTCGTCGCCCTCCGGATGCTCATTGGGTGGCACTTCCTGTACGAAGGCCTCGCCAAGATCGGGAACCCCTACTGGTCGTCCGCGGGGTATCTCGACGGCGCCCAATGGTGGCTCGGAGGACTGTTCCGCAACCTCGCGGCGAGCGCCACGGCCGTGACGATCATCGACTACGTCAACATGTGGGGGCTCACCCTGATCGGACTCGGCCTGATGTTGGGGCTGCTGACTCGAACCGCGACGATCGCGGGCATCGTGTTGCTCGCGCTCTACTATCTCGCCGCGCCGCCTTTCGTCGGACTCGAGTACTCGATTCCGACCGAGGGAAGCTACATCGTCGTCAATAAAGTCCTGATCGAAGCAGTCGCACTGATCGTCCTGTTCGCATTCCCGACGGGGCGCATCTTCGGCCTCGACCGTTTCGTCACCTTGAAGCGTGGCACGGCTCACCGTGCGGCGCCGGCACAGGCGTGAGGGGAAGATCATGAACGACGAACAGAAGACACCCGAAGGCTGGACCACGATGAGCCGCCGTAGCCTGCTCAAGGCGCTCGTCTCCCTCCCCGTGATCGGCGTCTTCGTCTACAACTACCTGCGCAAGCGGGCCGTCGACGACGCCAAGAAGCAGGCCGTCCTGGCCGAGCTCGGCGTGAGCGAGGGCGGGCCGGCCATCATTCCGAACGCGATCTCCAAGCCGCCGGGGGAACGAGTCCGGGTCGGAATCGTCGGGTTCGGGGGCGAGGGCGAGGCCCTCGTTCGCCACGCCGGTTTCGCCCACCCCGACTGGATCGAGAGCGCGCGCGAGCGCGTCGCAGAGGACCCACGCGACAAGCAGCTCGAGACGTACATCAAACAGGAAGATCTGAACGTCGAGATCACGGCCGTGTGCGACGTGTTCGACGTCCGTACGGAGCGTGGGATTGCGGCGTCCGCCGTCGATGTGCGGCCGCAGGGACACCCGGCCAACCAGCCCGCGAAACGGTATCGTCGTTACACCGACATGCTGGAGAGCGGCGAGATCGACGCCCTGATCATCGGGACACCCGACCACTGGCACTCTCGCATTTCCATCGATGCAGCCGCAGCCGGCATCCACGTCTATTGCGAAAAGTGCATGACGCGCACCGAGGACGAGGCGCTCGCGATGTACGACGCGGTGAAGAACTCCGACATCGTCTTCCAACTCGGACACCAGAATCGGCAGTCGGAGGCACACAACAAAGCCCGCGAAGTCATCGGCGCGAACATCCTGGGTCCCATCACCTTGGTCGAGTCCACCACCAACCGCAACACGCCGTGGGGTGCGTGGGTGTGGGACATTCACGAGAAAGGAAACCCGCAGACGATCGACTGGGAGCATTTCCAGGAGCCGGCGGCCAATCGTGTGCCGTTCAACCTGGAGCGGTTTTTCCGGTGGCGGTGCTGGATGGACTACGGCACCGGGCTTTCCGGTGACCTGCTCTCACACGAATACGACGCGGTGAACCAGATCCTCGGCATCGGGATTCCGGCGTCCTGTGTCGCGTCGGGTGGGGTCTACTACTTCAAAGACGGGCGCGACGCACCAGACGTGTTCCAGGCCGTCTACGAGTATCCCGACCGTGACCTCACCTTCGTCTACAGCGCGACGCTCGCCAACTCGCGGGACCGCGGCTTGGTATTCATGGGTCACGACGCGTCGATGAAGGTGGGAGGGAGCCTCACCGTGCAGGCGGAGGGCGACTCCACGCGCTACAAAGAGAAGATCGAACAAGGCGTCATCGATCCGTCCGAGGTGATGTTCACCTATCGCCCGGGGTTCAAGGGCATCGATGCGGTGACGTCGGCCACGGAACGTTACTTCGCGAGCCGTGGGCTGCTCTATACGTATCGTGGTGGCCGCCGAGTCTCGGCCTACCACCTGCTGATCGGCGAGTGGCTCGACGTGATCCGAAATGGTGGAGAAACGAGCTGCAACATCGATCGCGGACTCGAGGAGGCCATCACCTGCCACATGGCGACCCGTTCCTGGCAGGAGGGTCGCAAGGTGGAGTGGGATCCCGTCCGGAGGCGTATCGTCTAGGCGTGCTCACTCAAGACCGTCAGCGACCGTAGCTGATCTCGGTCGGTTTCTCGAAGAACCGCCCTAGACGGGCGGCTTCCGCCTCGATCTTGCCACGGATCGCCTTGGCGATCTTGCCGAACGGCTCGACCGTGATTGCGATCTTCTTGCCGACCCGCTTGTACGACCACGTCGCGACGGCACGGCCGTTGTGCAGCACCACAGGATAAATCCACCCGGCCTTGCGGTACACCTCTTTGTAGTGCGCAGCGTCGATCAGGTGATCCTTGTCCGCATGCCCCAGGAGATAGGGATCGAAATGCGGGAGGAGATTGACGACGTTCGGGCTCGCGGGTCGGCGCGCGAGCTGCTGCCGGTCACTCCGGAGCAGCCACCGGCGCTCCCCCCGCACCGAGACCTCGACGAGCTCGTCCTCTAGTGTTTCGAACGCCGCCTGGGCCTCCTTGACCGACATGCCCGTCCACTTGGCGAAGTCACGGAGCGTCACTGGGCCGTAGCCCTGCACGTAGCGACGAAGCAGGTGCGCGGCAGCCTCGCGCGCGGGAACCGACGGCAGTTCCGGGAGCCATTGGTCGACCAAGATCAACGTGGACTCCGGACCTCGCTCGGGACCGTAGCACACTTGGCCGGCAATGACTGCCTGTCGCACTACCCCCCACCAGCTCAGCTCGAACCATGCTCGCGCCTTCTTGCTCACTTTCACGCGACCGAGGACGTGCTGGCTCAGCTCGCGCCGCACCATCGGACCGTCGGCGAGTGCCTGGAGCACGGACTCCGTCACGAGGGCAACATCTCTGGCGGTCACGCCGTATCGCGCGAGGATTCGACGATCGGCCTGGACTCGGGTCGCCTTCAGGGCACTGATGTAGAAGGGATAGTCGTCTGTCGTGATGAGATGGAGGGTGCCCCGCATCGCGTACGTCTTGACGAGCGTGCGGTCGCGCCACAACGCGCGGTGGATGTCGTCACGTGTGATCCCGGGCACTCTGGCCCAGAGCTGGAGCGCCGCGGCGGACGTCACCTGTGCGTGAATGGCGCACACGTCGCGCGCGACGGCGGTGATCGACGAGCCGCGGCGCCGCGCCAGATGATGCCGGCGCAATCGGAAGACGGCGACCTGTGATGGAGTCACTGAGTGTTTCATAGCCGGTCTCCTCTCACGTGCGGCGAACTAACCTAGCTGTGCTCATCCACGCTAGGGCTGCGCCCTCGTCCGGCAACAGTGTCGTTGACTCCAGTCGAGGCGGCCGTTTGGGTTTTGTCACCCTGCGGAGATCACACGTTCGAGTCAACTGATCACCGCAAACAGCGTCACGACCCCGATCACGAGCCCCAGGGCGACCTTGAGGGCGGCTGCGGCGGCGCGGCCCAGCACCGCACCCCAACCGGCACCCACGACTTGGCCGAGCGAGCGTGATGCGGTGAACTCGAAGAGGGCCGCACCGACGAAGGCACCGAGAAACGCACCGATGACACTTCCTACGAGAGGCACAGGGACTCCGAGCGCAGCACCCACGAGCCCGCCCACCAGAGCACCCCACCCCGCCCGGCTCGACGCACCGTACCGGCGGGCCAACCGGAATCCGAGCCATGCCTCCAGAACTTCGCCCACGAACGCCAAGCCAATCGCTACCGAGATCGTCGCAACGCCCACCGTGCGGAACTCTGTCAGCCAACCGTAGCCGACCACCCCGAGCGCCATGAGCCACAGCCCCGGCAGCCCGAATGGGACGAGTGCCAGGCCAGCAAGGAACGCCGTGATCAGCAGGCCGATTGCGACGATGTCCACGATCAAGGAGACGCTAACCCTCCGTTGATTCCATGTGCTCAGAATCGTGGCCAAGATGTGATCTGACACCGCGCCATGCCAGCGCGCGGCGCCAGCGCGCCTCCATGGACACGCTCGTACCTGCATGCCACCTTTGCCGACGTCAATCTACGCCA
This sequence comes from Gemmatimonadota bacterium, assembly GCA_039591795.1. Classification (GTDB taxonomy): domain Bacteria; phylum Gemmatimonadota; class Gemmatimonadetes; order Gemmatimonadales; family GWC2-71-9; genus JBDHCY01. Next base: position 42,120 of record JBDHCY010000025.1, read on the forward strand.
GAGTCACCCCATGACACCTGACGACGTGCCCTCCGACCGAAGGCCGTTCGACGCCGGTGTGCTCTCTCGCCGAAGCCTGCTGAAGGCCGCCATGGCGGTGCCCGTTCTGCCCCGTGTTCGCTTCCGGCAGCAAGGAACGCATGTCGCCGTGATCGGCGCCGGCGCGTTCGGAGGCTGGACCGCCCTGCAGCTCCTGCGGCGGGGCGCCCGGGTGACGCTGGTCGACGCCTGGGGGCCGGGGAACGCGCGCGCCAGCTCCGGCGGCGAGACCCGAGTGATCCGAGGCATCTACGGCAACAATCGCATCTACGTGGAGATGGTCGTCCGCGCATTGCAGCTCTGGCGGGAGGCCGAGGCGCGGTGGGGCGGGACGCTGTATCGGCGACTGGGCGCACTGTGGATGACCTCGCGGAACGACCCGTACGTCGACAATGCGCTCCCACTGCTGCGCCAGACCGGGATGCGTGTCGACGACCTCTCGCTGGCCGACGCCAGCGCCCGGTTCCCGCAGGTGAACTTCGAGGGCGTGGAACGCATCGTGTACGAGCGGGAGGCAGGATACCTCCGCGCGCGCCTCGCCTGCGAGTTGGTGCTGCGTTGGTTCATCGGAGAGGGAGGCGAGTACCGGCAGCGACGGGCCACACCGGGACAACTCGTGGGCGATGGCATGGATGCCATGCAGCTCTCGGATGGCTCCACCCTGACGGCCGATCAGTACGTCTTTGCGTGCGGGCCGTGGCTCGGGACCCTATTCCCCGACGTCATCGGAGAACGCATCGCCCCGACTCGACAAGAGGTGTTCTACTTCGGAGCGCCGGCTGGCGACCCGCGGTTCGTCGAAGAGCAGATGCCTGTCTGGATCGACAACGGGGCACGGCTCTACTATGGCATCCCCGGAAACCAGTGGCGCGGCTTCAAGCTGGCCGACGACACGCGCGGCGGGTCGTTCGACCCAACCGACGGAGACCGCACTGCGAGTGCCGAGGCGCTCGAGTCGGCCCGCGAGTACCTCAGCTTCAGGTTCCCGGCGCTGGTGGACGCACCTCTCGTCGAGGCCAGAGTGTGCCAGTACGAGGACAGCCCCGACGGTCACTTCATCGTCGACCGGCACCCGTGGGCCGAGAACGTGTGGCTCGTCGGAGGGGGCTCTGGACACGGCTTCAAGCATGGCCCGGCGCTCGGCGAATACGTAGCGCAACTCGTCTTGAGCCAGCGGGACGTGAACCCGTTCTTCGGATTGTCGCGGCTCGGATGAGTCCCGCCCGAGGGCTCTGCTGCGTGGTGGCCGCGACGCTTGTCGGCGCGTGCCAAGGCCCGCCCAACGACATCCCCCCCAACGACGTCGTCCCCACGGCCTTGCAGGTCGAGTACCAGCGGATGGAATTCATCGGCTTCGTGCACTTCACCGTCAACACGTTCACGGACAGGGAGTGGGGGTACGGCGACGAGTCTCCCGACGTGTTTCAACCCACACAATTCGACGCCGGCCAGTGGGCATCGGTGGCCGCAGAGGTCGGCATGAGGGAGCTGATTCTCACGGCCAAGCATCACGACGGGTTCACCCTCTGGCCTTCGGCCCATACTGAACACTCCGTCGAGCACAGCTCGTGGAAGAACGGCGCGGGCGACGTTGTTGGAGCATTCGCCGCCGCTGCCCGCGACCACGGCGTCCGAGTCGGGTTCTATCTCTCTCCCTGGGACCGCAACCACGCGGACTACGGTCGGCCCGAGTACCTCGTGTATTTCCGCAACCAGCTCCGCGAGCTGCTGACCCAGTACGGACCGGTCACGGAGATCTGGCTCGACGGGGCCAACGGCGGAACGGGGTACTACGGCGGTGCCGACGAGGAGCGACGCATCGACCGAGAGACGTATTACGAATGGCGGGAGACCTGGGAGCTCATCAAGTCGCTGCAGCCAAGGACGCTGCTCTTCTCCGATGCCGGGCCGGATATCCGATGGATCGGCAACGAGCACGGGTTCGCGGGAGAAACCAACTGGTCGACGATCGACGCTGAGGGGATCGTCGTGGGGGCCGCCGACGGAGCGTACCTCAACACTGGAGACCCAGAGGGACGTCAGTGGCTCGTCCCGCTGTGCAACACGTCGATCCGACCCGGCTGGTTCTACCACGCGGCAGAGGACGATCGAGTCAAGACGCCCCAGGAGCTGCTGGAGGTGTACTACCGCTCGGTGGGGCGAAACTGCGTGCTGCTGCTCAACGTTCCCCCCGACGAGCGCGGACTATTTCACGAGAACGACGTTGCCGTGCTGCAGGAATTCCGACGCATTCTCGATGAGACGTTCGACGTCAGCCTGGCCAGACACAAGGCGGTCGAGGCTGACAACGTCCGCGGTGGACACGCGATGTTCAGTCCCTCGAACATCGTGGACGATGACCTGGATTCCTACTGGGCCGCCGAGGATGGCATCCGCCGGGCAACGCTGGAGATCGATCTCGGCGAGCCCACGTACTTCGACCGTGTCATGCTCCAGGAGCCGATTCGTTTCGGGCAACGCATCTCGGCGTTCACCGTCGCCGTCCGCACGGGCGGGGAGTGGACGTCTGTCGCGTCGGGAACGACCATCGGATACAAGCGGTTGCTTCGGATCGACGGCGTCGAGGCCGATCGTGTCCGCCTCCAAATCGAGCGGGCCAACAACGTGCCGGCACTGTCCAACTTCGGACTGTTTAGATCCTCGCCCGGGGAGCGTGTCGGCTCATGATTCCCTGTTCCGGAGATGTGCGAAGCCTGACTCGTCCCCCAGCATCTGCTCGTCCACCCACTGATCGATGATACTCCGACGAAAGCGCCACTCTTTTCCCAGCTTGGCAGCTGGGATGCGCTTTTCCTGCGCCCACTTGTAGATCGTCTGCGGCTTGAGACGAAGGTAGGCGGCGACTTCTTCGAGCGTGAGGATCTCGTTGTCCCCCACCCGACCGCGGCGGTCGGTCATCGTCTCGCCGGCGGGGTGTCTGGTGCGCTGTCAGGCACGTCCTGTAGCAGGCCCTCGATCGACGACCCACGGTCTGTCGGCGGGGCTACCGGCTCCTCGGCGCCGCGCGCAAGCTCGTTCAGGGAGTAGATGATCGCTGCGTAGAAATTCCCCTCGTAGTCGCGCGTGATCGTAAACGGTGCGTCCCGCTCTCCCAGGAAGGGCCGAAGATTCCACGCGACTTGAATCCCGACGAAGGCGAAGAGCACCGTCCACACGCGCATGATGGTAATCGCCTTCTTGGGGTAGACCCCCCGCTTCTCGCACACGAGCGTGAGGCCGTCGTGCAGCGCGTACATTCCCAGCAGTCCCGCGGTCAACACGACGATGACGTGCAGCAACTGCAGAAAATGGTAGTTGGCCCCGGTAATGAGAAAGAACACGCTGATGGGCACGAAGGCGGCGAGCAGAATCGCCGTGAGCGCAAGCGACGCGAGGACGAGAACGAGCACTTGAAGCAGGCGTAAGCGCGAGCCGACGAGTATCTGCACGACATAGAACGCGGGGAAGCAGATCCCCAAGGTGACCAGAAGGAGCAGTGGGAGCTTCACCCCGGCCGACACTGCCTGAAGACTCCCCGAGTACGCCCCGGCTGCCGCACCGTAGAACGCCGACAGCAAGAGGAGCGTCAGCAGGGAGTGCCGAAGCTTTCCGCCCAGGTCGACCTCCTCGACGACGGCTGTGAAGAACCGCTCGCGGTCGCTGAGAATCGACGACAGGAAATCCTGGTAGTCGGACGCAGGGGCTGGGGACTGGCTGGGATCCGCCGCTGGGGAGCTCATGGGGCCGCCAGTGATGTTATTTGATATGATATACTACTGTTTGTTATTGTTTTCTGCAACGCTGCCTTTGAAAAATGCGCCACATACCCTCTGATCAAAGAAGCCTGCAACCCGTTAACGACATAGGTTGTTACGCCTGCGACACGAGAGGCATCCCCTCGGAGGAGCGGCATGGCCGATAAGGACCCAGACGCCCGACCGTCCATTGAACCCAAGGAGAACGGCCCGTTTCTCGTCCGCGGGCTCGAGACCTTCTCCAATTCGCGCGGCGATCCGATCCCAACCAAGCGCGTCATGGCGCTGTGCCGGTGCGGCCAGTCCGGGAACAAGCCGTTCTGCGATGGGACGCACGCCAAGGTCGGGTTCAAGAGCGCCAAGCTCGAGGGCCGGGTCCCCGACCAGCGGGACGACTACGTCGGCAAGCAGATCACCATCCACGACAACCGGGGCATCTGCTCTCACGCCGGCTTCTGCACCGATTGCCTGGCGTCAGTCTGGCGCATGCGCACGGAGCCGTGGATCGACCCCGATGGCGCCTCGGTTGAGCACATCGTCGAGACGATCAAGAAGTGTCCGTCCGGCGCGCTCAGCTATTCGATCGATGGCGTCGAGTATCGCGATCAGGACCGCGAGCCGGAAGTCCAAGTATCGAAAGACGGGCCGTATCGGGTGCGGGGGTTCGTCGAGCTCAAAAACACCGAACGGCTCGAGGGGACCTCGGAAGAGCACTACGCCCTCTGCCGCTGTGGCTGCTCCAAGAACAAACCGTTCTGTGACGGGACGCACTGGTACGTGAAGTTCGCCGACGACGAGCGTGGCACGATGGCCGGGGCCGACGTCGCCACGACCCAATCCAAGTGGTATCGCGTCGCCGATGTCGACGAGTTGCAGGACGGGCAGGTCAAAGCTGTCACGGCCGGCGCCAGAGTCGTCGCGCTGACCCGCGCAGATGGAAAGTACGGTGCGCTGGACGGCAAATGCCCCCACCAAGGCGGCCCACTCGGCGAGGGTGCCATCGAACAGGGGACGCTGCGTTGCCCGTGGCACGGGTGGGACTTCGACCCACTGACCGGCGCGTCGGCCGACGAGAGCCATCAAGGGGTCGATACCTTCGACGTCGAGGTGCGCGACGATGGGGTGTACGTCGCCATCGACGAGCCGGTCAGCCAACGCCGCACCGTCAGCGACCTGATGGCCGAGACGATGGTCAACTGGGGCGTCGAGCATGTCTTCGGCATGGTGGGCCACTCGAACTTGGGCCTGGCAGATGCCATCCGGGTGCAGGAACAGAAGGGGAAACTCACCTACTTCGGCATTCGGCACGAGGGAGCGGCTGCGTTCGCCTGCTCCGCCTACGCCAAACTGAGCGGGAAGCCCGCGGCGTGCCTCACGATTGCTGGGCCCGGTGCCACCAACCTTCTTACCGGCCTCTGGGACGCACACGTCGATCGGGCACCCGTGCTGGCGTTGACCGGCCAGGTGAACACGCAGGTGCTCGGCCCGGGCGCGTTCCAGGAGATCGACCAAGCGTCCGCGTTCGAGGCCGTGTCCACGTGGAGCCAGACGGTGCTGCACACCAGCAGCCATGCCGAGCTGATGAGCCTGGCGCTCAAGCATGCGCTGGTGGAGCGCGGCGTGGCGCATCTCATCTTCCCGGACGAGGTCCAGGTGCTCCCCGCCCCGGATGACGCCAAGCCGTCCGGCCCCGACGGGCGCCTCGGCAATCCCGGCATCACTCCGGCCCAAGACTCGCTCGACCGCGTGCTGGAGCTGGTCGGCGACGCCAAGCGTCCGACGATCATCGCCGGATACGGCGCGCGCACGGCGATGGACGAGGTCACGGCACTCGCCGACGCCCTGAACGCTCCCGTACTTACCACGTTCAAGGGCAAAGGGCAGATTCCGGACGACCATCCGCTGGCCGCCGGGGTGCTGGGCCGGAGCGGCACACCGATCGCGAGCTGGTTCATGAACGAGGCCGATCTCCTGCTGGTCTTCGGCGCCTCGTTCTCACATCACACCGGAATCGACGAGCACAAGCCGATCGTGCAAGTCGACCTGGATCAAATGACGCTGGGCAAGTTCCACCCGGTGACCGTTCCCGTGTGGGGAGAGATCGCCATCACCGCGTCACTCCTGCGAGGGCATTTGCCAGCCCAGCTCCAGGCCGTCGACAGCCGGCCCGACGTGGCCGAGCGCTGGGCACTATGGCGTGCCGAAAAGGAGCGACGGATGGCGAAGGATCGTGGTGAGGGTCTCAACTCCGCGATCATCTTCGCGGCGCTCACCCGGCAAGCGCCCGAGAACGCGGTGATCGCCGTGGACGTGGGCAACAATACCTACTCGTTCGGACGATACTTCGAGTGCAAGCGACAGTCGGTCTTGATGTCGGGATATCTCGGCTCGATCGGGTTTGCCTTGCCGGCGGCGATCGGCGCCTGGGCCGCGTACGACATGAACATCACCCACATCCTGCTCAACAACTCCGAGCTCGGCAAGATTTCCAAGGAGCAACGCGACGGCGAGTGGCCGGTCTGGCAGACCTCGTTGCACAATCCGAACTTCGCCGAGTTCGCGAACCTGTGTGGAGGCTACGGGGCGCGGGTCACGAATGCCGAGCAGCTCGACGAGGCGATGGCCGCGGCCATCGCGTACGAGGGTCCGGCACTGGTCGAGATCATGGCGGACCCCGAGCTCATCTGACCTGCTCCAGCGCGTCCGCGAACGCGCCGGCGCTCGCGAACCGGTCGTCGGGCGCCTTGGCCAGCGCGCGCTCGACGACGTCTTGCAACGTCTGTGGCACCTCGGGTCGAGCAATGCGGATCGCCGGGACCGGCTGGCCTTTGTGCTTTGCGATGATGGCCTGCGGTGTGGGCCCGCTGAACAGATGCTCGCCCACGAGCATCTCGTAGAGGACGCACCCCAACGCGTACACGTCGCTTCGCCCGTCGAGCGGACCGCCAACCCCGGCTTGCTCGGGACTCATGTATGCGGGCGACCCGACCCAGACCCCTGAATCGGTGAACCGCTTCCCGCCACCCGCGACGGCCATCGCCAGGCCGAAGTCGGTTATGAGCGCGATCTGCTCGTGGAGCAGCACGTTGCTGGGCTGCACGTCGCGGTGCAGCACGTCGTGCTCGTGCGAGTATTCGAGCCCTCGACCAACATTGGCAGCGATCTTGATGGCGTCGTCGATCGGCACGTACCCCTCGCGCCGGATCCGCGCGTCGAGCGGCTCGCCGGGAATGTGTCGCATGGTGTAGTAGAGAAAGCCGCCGATCTCGTCCGCCTCGAACAGGGTGACGATGTTCGGATGGTTGAACTGCGCGACGATCGAGATCTCTTGCAGGAACCGCTCCCCGCCCACGGCCTGGCGCAGCTCCGGCCGAAGCACTTTGACGGCCACGTGCCGCTTGAGCTTTTGGTCCCAGCCGAGGAAGACCTTTCCCAACACCCCCCTTTTCAATTCCTCGAGAATGTCGTACCGAATCTGAAGCGCCTCCCGGACCATCTCGATCTCCAACCGCAGCGGCTTCGCCACGGCGAGCTTCGGCGTGTCCGACAGCGCCGGTGCGTTGCGCAGCCGATCGAGCAGGTCTCGCACCCGTGGATCCGGCTCCGCGTCCAACTCGCGTTTCAGGTTCGCGACGTACTCGTCGCCCACCCTGATCGCCTCCTCACGCACTCCACCCGCTTCCAGTTCTTCCATGAGGAGGGTCACGACGCGACCTTGGAGGAGGTCGACCTGCAAGAGCCGCCCCAGCCAATCGGCGGCGCGCCGGTGGTCGCCGCCCGAACGCGCCGTGTCGGCGAGCTGTTCGATCGTTTCCTCGTATGACCGCTGAAACGGGCCGCGCTGTCCGTCGAGCCAGTGCTCGAACTCGGGACAGCCCTTGAGATACAACCCGCTCGCAACGGGACCGCCGTACAACTCGGCGGCGGTGCGCAGTTGCCCGTCGCCGATCGCCTGTTCGAAGGCAGTCGCATCACACTGCACGAGTTCATGATTCAACGCGACGTCGTCGTCGCCCTCGGTGAGGACGACCTCGGCACCGAGCGCATGGCGGAGGCTGAGCAGCGCCTGGCGCAACGAGCCGCGCGCGCGTGACTGGTCGAGATCCGGCCAGAAGACACCCAGCAGCGTGTCGCGCTTGACGAACCGGCCAGGCTTCGTCAGGGCCAGGTACGTCAGGACGGCCAGAGGCTTTCGCGGCACGGCCACACTGGCCCCGTCCCGCGTCACCTGCGGATTCCCCAGTACGCGTAACTCGATCATTGTCGTCGACCCAGGCGGTCGACTGTAACGATACGCCACGGCAGTCATGGTGGCTATGCTGCCGCGTTGCCGTCATCGAATCGTCAAGTCGCGGCGTCGGGCCTCCCTGACGGTTGCCTCACGGGCGCTCCGTAGACTGCCACTGCAGCCGGGGACAGAGCGTGCCCGGTGAAGTGGACCGGATACGGAAAGGGTGAACGACGATGAAGACCTTGGCTCTACTTCTCGTAGCGGGTGCACTGGCCGGCCTCGCGCGGACTGGTTCGTGGTCGCACGACGTGACTCCGCTCGACCGCGCTGAGGCCGGATCCGCCGAAGGAATGGCGTTCGTGGCCTACGGGCCTATCGAGTCGCCCCTGCCCCTGCCCCGAGTGCGGGTCACGAACAGCCGCCTGGATCAGGTGGACATCCTGTACGTAGCCCCGGGCGTCGAAGGCATCCACGAGCTGGGGTGGGTTCCGGCTGGCGCGACACGGACCTTTCAGGTGCCGGACATCGTGAGCTCGCTGCGCATCGTGGCGCAGTCCTGGGCCGGTGACGAACAGTTCGTGAGCGGTGACATCGAGATCGACGGATTCACCGATGTCGCGCTCGAAGTCGTCGATACGATGGACTCGTCGGTGGTCGCGGTGACCGAGGTGCACCTGGTCAGCGTGCCGCCTGGTTGGTAATGGCGCTGGTGGCCGCATCGCGTCCCGCTCCAGGGGAGGGTCGGCGCAGGGCCGGCCCTCTCCGAGCGTTGGGGAACACCGAGTGAGGCAGGCCACTCGTCGCCAGAGCATCAGCGGCTGCTGCCCACGACCACCAGGGGCTTGCCTGACCATCTGGCGGCGGTTAGCCCTGTAGTATGTCGCGAGCTTTCGTCAACGAAGACGCCGACGGCCCCGCACCGCGGTTCGCTCTCCCCAAGCGCGACCACCCCGACTACGACTCGGCGGCC
>JBDHCY010000026.1:0-24423 GCA_039591795.1 Gemmatimonadota bacterium
CAACTTCACGTTTTCGGTGCAGGTTCCCCGGATTCAGGGCCGACTACACGAAGCTCGACTTCGACACACTCTACCACGCCGACTCGCTCGTGTTGCTCGAAACGGAGGAAGAGCTCTGGCACGCCGTCGAGCAGTTACCGTGCTGCGCGACCAACCGCGAGGGCGACGCGATGGGAGACCCTCTGAACGTCGCTTTCGTCGGAGAGCCCGACGACGTTTTCACCGCTCTGAGTCGGCGCGGATGGCACCCGACGGAGCAGACGTATTCCGCGGCGATCTGGCGGACCATTCGATCGTTCATTTTTCGTTCGCGCTACCGGTACTCACCGGTCAGCCCGCTGTGGGCATTCGGCCGCAGCCAGGACATCGCTGGCCAGAAGGCGCGTGGAACCATTCACCTCCGCAATCACATGCGATTGTGGCTGACACCCATTCGCTTTCGGGGTCAGACGGTGTGGATCGGCCAGATCAGCCGAGACATTGGGGTGCGGTTCATCTGGGCCTTTCCGCCGACGACACACAAGATCGACCCGGACGTCGACGAAGCTCGCAGCGGCTTGATTCAGGACCTCGCCTATTCGCAGGCACTCGCACGATTCGCCTTCGTGAGCGGGGTGGGCGCCGCATCGTCCGACGAGCCGCGCACGAATCTCACGGGCGACCCGTACTTCACCGACGGGCTCCGCGCGGTCTTGTTCTTCGAGGCGCGTCCCAGGACGCTCGATGAAGTAGAGCTTCTCAACTGGGCGCGCCCCCCGGAATTCGACCGCTACGAGGAGAGTGGTCGGGCTGGACCCGGCAAGCCCAGCCAAGCGCGGGCGCGGAGGTGAGGCCGGAGTGCACCGGTAATTGAGACTGGAGAGCTACATGGAAACGGCGGTGGTGAGACATACCTTGGCGCTGCTGGTCGTGGCGCTGGTGACTGCGACCGCACTCGAGTCGCAGCAGTCGGCAGACGATCTGGCCCAGGAGGCGGCCAATCCGATCGCCGACCTGATGAGCATTCCGATTCAGCTCAACAACGATTTCGGCCTGGGCGACTTCAACCGCACACGGAACGTCCTCAACGTGCAACCCGTCGTCCCGCTGGCAGGCGGGAGAATCATCACGCGTACGATCTTCCCGTTCGTCTGGTTGCCGGACATCACGGCACAAAGCGGCTCGTTCGCTACGGGCTTGAGCGACGTGCTCCTGACGGTATTCTACGTGCCACCGAGCGGGTCACTCATCTGGGGTGTCGGGCCGGTCGTCGAGGTGCCGACAGGCGGTGCCAGTCGGGGCACCGAGAAGTGGAGCGTCGGGGCCTCGCTCGTCGGGTTGCTGCAGAGCGGCCCTTGGACGCTGGGGGTCTTGACGAACAACGTTTGGTCGATCGCCGGAGCCTCCGATCGCTCGTCGGTCAGTAAGGGAATATTGCAGTATTTCATCGTCCGGCAGCTGGGCAGTGGGTGGTACGTGAACAGCGCACCGCTCATCTCGGTGAACTGGAAGGCCGAATCGGGACAACGATGGGTGGTGCCGTTTGGCGCGGGCGGAGGCAAGCTCATCTTCCTGGGGAAGCTGCCGATAAACCTGCAGTCGCAGGTCTATTACAACGTGGTCAAGCCGGACGTCGGGCCCGACTGGCAGCTTCGCGTGCAGGTGCAGGTACTCCTGCCCGCGCCCGGTTCGCGGTAAGGCGGGCCAGGTCTGTTCTGCTGGTTGTACGTGCCGGATCTCGATCGGATGAAGAGCTGGACGGCACCCCAAGCGGAGAGGCTGGGCAGCGAGTGAGGTGAGCGAGCCGGAGGGAGAAGGTTTTGAAGGGATCCGTCACACACATGGCGCCGCTACTTTGCGATGCTGCGGCCTCGATCCCGGTGAATCCTTACCGTGGACAGCAGCGCCACCTGAACCGTCACCCACCATCACGTGAGGTACCAATGCTCCTACGCTCTGCATTGACCACAGCGATCGCCCTTTCACTGTCCGCATCGGCCGCCGCCGCGCAGGCGACCTTCACGCCGAGCTACAACGCTCCATATCGGTCCTTCGAGGCCCGAGAGTTCGGAGGGACGTTCAGCTTCCCCCACAAGTCCAGGGACTACGCCCTCGAAGGCCAGTTCCGGTTCGGGCATGGGAAGTTCGACATCGGTTTTCGGGGTGGCGTCTTTCGCACGGAAGTCGGAGGCTCCGGCAGCACGGACGTGATCGTGGGCGTGGAGGGCCGCAGTCGTCTGTTCGACCACACCGAGGGACAGATCCCACTGGACGCCGCGGTGGTCGTCGGCGTGGGCACCTTCAAGTTCGATGCGTGGACTCTGCCCTCCGCCGGCATTTCCCTGGGACGGCGAGTCAACATCGGATCGTTCAGCTTCGTGGCCTATGGGCAGCCGACGTTCTTCCTGCTCGTCGGAAGCGGCGACACCGATGCCCAGTTCGGCCTCGGACTTGGGGCCGACTTCAGGGTCGGGCGGGCCCTCGACCTGCGCGCCAGCGCCGGCTTGTTCGATGGACCGGAAGGGATCGCCGTGAGCCTGGTCTGGGTCCGGTAGGCTCGCCCGGCTCCGCGGATAACGCCGCCCGCGCGTCAACAGAATCAGCGGTACGCTGCAAGGCGTACAGCCCGCGAAGGCCCTGAGGAATACTACCAGCCGTCGTCATTGGGTGCGCGGTGGGCTCCCCAGCCCACGACGCCCGGTCAACGAAGGTCGTGATGGGGCGTCGTCAGGCTGCGGACGACGACGCCCGCCGTGCCTCCCGTCGTCCTTCACAACTCGTGTCACCTTCGGGTGATCGAAACCATAGCAACCGACCGTGCTGAGATTACAGTTTCGTCTAAGCGGAATGACGATAGGGTGCTGCCGCTCCTGGCCCGTGGTAGTTTTGCGGAAACGGAGGGGCATCGATGGCCCAGAACCTGTTACAGATCGTCCTACCGCCCGGATTCGATACACAGATACAGGATCTGGTCGAGGAGGGAACGCATCTCGGCAGTTGGGAGACCCTCAACGATGATGCGCAGTCCATCCATCACATCCTTCTCGATAGTGCGGAGGTCCAGGAGGTCGTCGATCGGCTCGAGAACCGGTTCGCCGCGAGCACCGGATTCTCGGTCCTTTTGCTGCCGATCGACGCGAGCCTCCCGCGGCCGAGGAAAGAAGAGAAACCCGAAGAGCCTGAGCTGGCTCTGACGCCCACTCTCAAGAAGAAGAGTTACCACGCCAAGATCAGTCGGGAGACGCTCTATGGGACGGTTTCCGAAGGCGTGGAACCGGACCGAGTCTACTTCGCCATGGTGCTCCTGTCGTCCCTCGTGGCAGCCTTTGGTCTGATTCGTGACGACATTCCAGTGCTTGTCGGCGCCATGGTCATCGCACCGCTCCTGATGCCGAACGTCGCGTTGGCACTCGCTACCACGCTGGGTGACATGGACCTGTGGCGTAGGGCACTGAAGTCCAACCTGATGGGCATCGCGCTGGCCTTCGCAATCAGCGTGGCTATCGGTCTCTTCCTCGAATCGGACCTCGGCGGCGAAGAGATCGTGAAGCGCACGGCGCCACAGTTACCGGACCTGGCCCTTGCGACCATTTCGGGGATAGCAGGCGCGCTGGCACTGACCGCCGGGTTGTCCGGCGCCGTGATCGGAGTAATGGTTGCCGTCGCCCTCATGCCGCCGCTGGTGACCTTGGGGCTCCTGGTCGGTATGGCCCGTTGGTCCGACGCCTCGGGGGCCTTCCTTCTTCTTGCCGCGAACATCATCTGCGTCAACCTGGCCGGCGTGGCGACGTTCCTGTTCATGGGTGTGGAACCCCGCACATGGTGGGAAAGCAAGAAGGCCGAACGCGCGACTCGGCTGGCCATGACGGTGTGGGTCGTCCTGTTCCTGATCCTGGCCGGAATCCTCCTTCTTTGACATTTACGGCACGACCATGCCGCAGCAGGTACCGTTGAGCCACCAGGAGCGGGCGTACACGAGCCCGGCCACGACAAGGTCAAGGTCGAGTCTTTTGCACCGCAGGCTTCGTTTTCTCTTTGATCGGCCGAGTTGCCGCTTGGGTTGCCGTTTCTACCCACTCACGGCCCGCTCGTGACCTTCTTGCGGGTGTCCATGACCCTCAGGAGGGTGTCGTCATCCGGGTGCTGGTAGCACGTCACTGCTCCACAATCCGGTCATCTCCGACGACGAGGCCGAGCACCGTGCTACTGTCGCGACGCCGAGTCTCCGCCGTGTGGTCTCCCTTCGGCGTCCAGCCCCATCTTCGCCATCAACTCGGTGAATCGCGGATCCCGGCGGGCGGGCTCCCAGCGCGGTAAGCGAAGGGAGAACCACACGAGGGCCGGCTGCCGCTCGGCGAGCGCGGAATCCAGATACCGAAACGCCCCGTCCAGATCTCCTAAGCCGAGATAGGCTTCTGCCAGTCTCAACGGCACGACACGCTCACGGCGCGCAGTCGCTTCCAACTCGGCCACGAGTTGCATGGCGATCGCGCCGGCCGCTGGTCCACCTGTTGCCCTTCGAATACGTTGCAGATCGCGTCCCAGCAGCCGCACTCTTCCGGAGGCCGTACCTGATGCGCACCGCACGCAACGTCGCGCTCGCCGTCCTGGTCTGTGCCGTGGGCGGCACGACGCTCAGCGCCCAGAGTCGCCACCCGCTCGACCCGTTGACGTGGGAGGAGCACTGGACGCTGCTCGAGGTCCTGCACGAAGCGGGACACGTGAACGACAGCACGCGTTTTTCGCTCGTGACGCTTCACGAGCCCCCCAAAGCTGCTGTGTGGGACTGGCAACCCACGGCGCTCTTCCCTCGACATGCCTTCGTCATCGTCAAGCAACAGGCACGGACGTACGAGGCGGTCGTCGATGTCGGCGCGCGCAGCATCGCTTCATGGAAAGAGATTCGCGGTGTGCAGCCGAGTTTCCTCGAGGAGGAATTCGGAGCCATGGAGTCTCAGGTCAAGAGACATCCGGAATTCGTCGAGGCGATGCGGCGACGTGGCATCACGGACTTCACGTTCATCGACTGCGGCGGCGCACCGCCGGGATCCTACGGCCTCCCGGAGGAAGCCGGGGGGCGCCGCATCGCGCACTGGAGCTGCGAGGACCCTCGGCGCGTACGCAACACCTGGACTCGACAGATCGAAGGATTGACCATCGTCGTCGACGTGAATGCGAGAGAGATTCTCAGGGTGATCGATGAAGGGCCGGTACCGATCCCCACCACTGTGGCCGACTACGACGAAGCCTCCGTCGGGCCCCTGCACGAGCACCGCGCACCCATCACCATGAGCCAGCCGCTCGGCCCGGAGTTCGAGATCGACGGGCACCTAGTGTGGTGGGACCGCTGGAGTTTCCACGTGCGGCCCGACCAGCGCGTGGGGGCGATCATCTCGACCGTGCGCTATCAGGACCGCGATGCCGAGCGACTCGTGCTCTATCAGGGGGCCCTGTCTGAGATCTTCGTGCCCTATATGGACCCCTCACCAGCCTGGTACGCGAGGAACTTCCTCGATGCGGGCGAGTTTCCGGTCGGTGGCCTCGCCAAGCCGCTCGCACCGGGCATCGACTGTCCAGGCAACGCGGTGTACTTCGACTTCGTGGTCGTGCGCGACAATGGGCGCCCGCGCACCGTCCCGAACACGATCTGCCTGTTCGAGCGCTACGCGGGCGACGCGGCGTGGCGCCACTCCGCTGAGACGGTCGAAGGCCGGCCCAAGCGCGATCTCGTGGTGCGCTTCGCCGCCGTCCTCGGCAACTACGACTACATCTTCGACTGGGTCTTCCAGCAAGACGGCTCGATCCGCGTGGCGGTCGGCGCGACGGGCATCGCGGAAGTGAAGATGGTCGCGGCTCGGTCGGCGCTCGCCGCCGCGAGCGACGGCTCGAACGGAAACACCGCTCCAACGGCCGACGCGTACGGCCGGTTCGTTGACCGGAACATCGTCGCCGTCAATCATGACCACTACTTCAACTTCCGGCTCGACCTCGACGTGGACGGATCACAGAACAGCTTCCAGCGCGACGCGCTGGAAACCGTGCGGCTCCCCGACGACCATCCGAGGCGAAGCATCTGGCAAATGAAAAGCCAGGTCGCCCGCACCGAGCGCGAGGCGATGCTCAACATCGATCTGAAGCGGCCTGCGCTGTGGCGCGTGGTCAACCCGCGCCGCACGAATCACGTGGGGTATCCTACGAGCTACCAGATCTCGCCGTCGACGAACGTGGAGACGTTGCTCTCGGAGGATGACTATCCGCGACGGCGTGCCCGTTTCATCGACCACCACCTCTGGGTGACGCCCTACCGTGCGGATGAACGCTACGCAGCTGGTTTGTATCCCACGCTCTCCACGCCGGGCGAAGGCCTCCCGGCCTGGACCGGCGCCGACCGCCCAATCGGCGATACCGATCTCGTGGCTTGGTATACCATGGGGATGCACCACGTGGTGCGCGCCGAGGATTGGCCCGTGATGCCCGTGTTGTGGCGGTCGTTCGAGCTACGGCCGTTCGATTTCTTCGACCGCAATCCGGCGCTCGATTTGCCGAAGAAACCCTAGGTGGCTAGCGCTGCTGCACTCCTGCGACGGCGCCTTGGATGAGACGGTAGGCGGCCTGCCGTGACAGGCCGTCTACGTCGCGCTCACCATAGGGTGTAGACGCGATCCCGAGCGCCGCCACCTTCTCGTACCGAAACATCTGGGTGAGTGCCGCCGCCAACTCGGCGCTCGTCGGTCCGTCTGCGACGGTCAGTGGATGCCCCGCGACCTCCGAGGGGTCGAGCACGTCCATGTCGATGTGCACGTAGATGACATCGGTGAGTTCCGACAATCGCTGTAGTTGCCGATCGATGTTGCCTGATCGCTCGCGGATGTCACCAACCGAGATCATCTCGATCTTCGATCGATCGACGAGCTCGTCTTCGAGCGGGTCGAGGTCGCGTACGGCGCCCATTACGATGTGACTGGTCGGCATCACCGGATTCAGGCCGGACTTGAGCCGAAGGCTGTGAAGCGCCAGCCCCGCCGACACGGCAACCGGCATGCCCCCAAGCATGCCGCTGAGCGTCGTCTCGGGTGTGTTGAAGTCGCCGTGGGCGTCGATGAAGACGAGCCCCACTCTCAACGGATTGCCGATCGGGCCGGAGTGCTGCAACCCCGAGAGCACGCCCAAGAGGGAAGTGCAGTTCGCGAGGAGGCCGACCGAGAGATAGTTTTCCCGCGCGTTGCCGGTCACGAGCTTGCCGAGATGCGCGTTCGCCAGACCCATGCGGTGCCACTCGCCATACTGCGTCGCCTCTTCCGGGGTCAGCTGCACGGTGGCAATCGGCTTGAGGTGCGCCCCCATCTGTTCGAGCAGCCGGTCGACGCCGCCCGCTTCCAGGTAGTCGGGGCCGGGCGAGAGTTCCTGGACGTTGCGCGCTCCGGAATACGGCATCTTGATCAGCGCGACTTTCACGGTCTTCACTGCGTCTACTCGCCTCTGCGCCACAGCCATCGAGGGGAGCAGGACGGCGATGGCGATCGTGTGAATGAACCTGTGCATGAGTCTCATCCTCGTCCTTCATGGTGCGTGCTCCGGCGAACGTGCCAGACGAGCCAGCCGACGATCACGGCAATAGTGACGAATGCCAACACCTGCTGCAAGACCGGCGAAATCGCCGGTGGGAAGCCACGGATTGGCTCGCCTCCCCGCGCCACGACCCAGACGGCGAGCACCACGCCGGTGAGGCCGCCGCCGCCCACGAGACCCGAGCCGAAGAGGACGCCCTCTTCGCGCCGGCGCTCCCGTGCCTCGCCCTCCCAACCCTTCGTCAGTACGTATCGCGTGAACCCTCCCACGAAGACGGCTGCCATGGTGGAGAGCGGGAGGTAGACGCCCACGGCGAATGCCAGGACGGGGATCTTGAACATCGACGCAACCAGCCCGAGACCCATCCCGATGAAGATCAATGCCCAAGGCAGGTTCTGATCGAGTACGCCGTCGATTACCAGACGCATCAACACTGCCTGAGGCGCTGGGAGCTCGGCACCTCCCAAGCCGCCCGGAACGCCACGATGCAGCAGCATCACGACCGCCGCCACCACTCCTGCGGACGTGATCACGCCAACGAGCTCACCGATCTGTTGGTTGCGCGGTGTTGCGCCGAGGACGAAGCCCGTCTTCAAGTCCTGCGACGTGTCACCCGCAATAGACGCGGCGATACAGACGGCCGTCCCCACCATGAGGGCTGTCGCCTTCCCAGCGAGGTCCGTCCACCCGAGCAAGAGAAAGATGAAGCTCGTGCCCAGGAGGGTGGCGATGGTCATGCCGGAGGTGGGGTTCGATGTGACGCCGACGAGCCCCACGATCCGCGAGCTCACCGTAACGAAGAAGAACGCGAAGACGGCGATCAGGACCGACGCGAGAGCGCGCGCGGGAATAGATGAAATGAACCCGAGCACGCCGGGCGTGAGGGTCAGGGCGAGGAGGATCGCGCCGCCCGCGGCAAGGACGATCTTGAACGACAGGTCGCGCCCGGTGCGGTCAACGCTCTCCGCATCAGCGCCACCTGTGAGGTGCTGCAATCCGAGGCGGAACGACTCGACCATCGTCGGGATCGACCGGATCAGCGTGATGATCCCTCCCATCGCTACCGTCCCTGCGCCGATGTAACGGATGTAGCGGTGCCACAACTCGCCGGAAGTCATGTCGCGGATGAGCAACTCGGTCTCGGGGAACAGGGGTGCGTCCAGTCCAGCGCCCCAGAGGCCGATGATCGGGATGATGATGAACGAGGAGAGTGCCGCGCCGGCAACCATCACGGTGGCGATCCGGATGCCGAGGATGTAACCCACGCCGATGAGTGGCGGCGAGACGCTCACGGCGAGCTGCGCCTTGAGGGGGAAGGCGACGGTAAACGTGCCCAGGACGAACTTGAAACCGTCGGTGATGAGCTTGAACAGCATGCCGACACCTAGGCCCCAGAACACTCCACGCGCGTGCCGTCCGCCGCCCTCGGCCGCGACCAGGACCTCCGCGCACGCCATCCCCTCGGGGTAGGGAAGCCGGCCGTGCTCTCCCTTGATCAGATAGCGACGAAGCGGAATCATCGCGAGCACGCCGAGCAGTCCGCCCGCCATCGTGAGCAAGGTGATCTGCGCCCACGCAGGGCTCATCCCCCACATGAAGAGCGCCGGGATCGTGAAGAGCACTCCCGAGGCAACCGACGAGCTCGCCGAGCCGACGGTTTGCGACATGTTGCTTTCGAGAATGGTGTGGCGAAAGCCCAGCGCGGTGAGAATCCGGAAGGTGACCACCGTGAGCACGGCGACCGGGATCGACGTGCTGATCGTGAGTCCGGCCTTGAGCCCCAGATAGGTGTTGGCCGCTCCAAAGACGACGCCCAAGATCGCGCCCGCGAGTACGGACTTGAAGGTGAACTCGGCGAGTGTCTGGCCGTAGGTGAGGGGGACGAACGTCTCGCCCTCTTTCACCTCGTAGGCGGTCGAGGGGAGACGGTGGCTGGTCCCAGCGTCGCTCATGGACGCTCCTGCTCGGTGGCGCGGGCCACGCCTTGGAGCTCGTCGGCGATGTGGCCGGCGTCGTAGACGCTGCGCAGCGCTTCGATGATCGCCGCCGAGTGCACACTCACCGAGCGCGAGACCTCGTCGGTGAAGATGAACCGATTGGGGAGCATCTCGATGTTGCCATCGAAGATGAGCCCAACGACCTCGGCGTCACGGTTGATGACCGGACTCCCGGAGTTGCCGCCGATGATGTCGTTCGTCGAGACGAAGTTCAGCGGCGTCGAAAGGTCGATGGCATCGCGCCGAGCCTCCCACTGGGGCGCGAGGTTCCACGGCGGCTCGCCCTCGAACTCCGCAGCGCGCGCGAAGAGCCCGTAGATCGTCGTCTTGTACGGCGCCACAGTGCCGTTCATCGGATACCGCTTGACGACCCCGTCGGAGATCCGGAGCGTGAAGGTGGCATCGGGTGGAAGGGACTTTCCGTACGCCGCGAAGATCGCTTGGCCCACGAGCTCGGCGTTGCTCGTGATCGTGGCGTTCAACGCGGCGAGGCGTTCCGCCTGCTCGCGTGCGAGCGGCTCGATGGCCCGGGCGGCCACGATCATCGGGTCGTCCGATGCGCCGACCGCCATCGCTCCAGCCTCGAGCAGCGTCTGTCGGGTTTTGAGATCGCCTACTTTCGTCCCGCGGACCAGCGCCCCGGCGGTCGCCTCCGGGGTCCTTCCCGCCAGCACGGCAGCCAGGAACGGATCGTCGGCGGGGAGCTCGGCTTCGGCCGCGCGAAGCTGGGCCGTGAGCGTGAGAATCTCGAACTCCGCGTCGAACCGAGTGTCGCGCAGGATCTGGGCTCGTATGCGGTCGGCACCGCCGCCGCGGTACTGGGGGAGACGCGCCGAATCCGGCAACGAAGATTGGGCCGGGAGCCGAACGATCCCGCCCGCAGAGTTCAGGAGCTGTGACCCGCCGAAGCCGTACCAGCGCGCCTTCGTGGCAAACGACGCTCGCTCACGCTCAGCCGCCGCGATCGCGCTCCATGCGTCTCCGTACTTCACGCGGAGCGCGGGAGCGCCCTCGATTCGGCCCCGAAAGTCTCGCTCGAACGCCTCCTTCCGCGCCATCTTCTCAGGGTCGCGGAGGCCGGTGAGGTAGCCACTGATTGCCTTGTGGGCGTTCTCCAGCCCGAAGATCTGGTTCTGGTAACGACGGCTCTCAGCCTCACCGCCCTGCGCCACGACCTCACGTAGGATGTCGAGCTGGCGCTCGATGCCTCGGAGCTGGGCCGGGTACTGGATGTCGCGCAGGTATTCCATCTGCGCCATGGTGAGCAGCCGTCCCGTCGAGCCCGGGTTCCCGGTGACGAATACCAGCGCACCCTCTGGTGCACCGGCGGCACTCCACGTGAAGTAGTGATCGGTCTGCTTTGGAGCGCCGTCCTCCCAAACACGGAAGAGCGTGAGGTCGAGGTCGTACCGGGGATACGTGAAGTTGTCGGGGTCGCCCCCGAAGAATGCCGCCTGCAGCTCGGGCGCCATGACGAGCCGAACGTCGGAGAACCGGCGGTAACGATAGAGCGAGTACATGCCGCCCTGGTAGAACGAAACCACCTGGCAGATGAGCTCCGTCGCCTCGCCGCACTCGTCCTCGAGCGCCTCGACTGCTTCGCTTCGCTCTTCGGCCTGGCGGACTGGATCCCTGGCCGAGATGCTGACACGAATGCGCGCAGTCACGTCCTCGATGGACTGGAGCTGGTCCACGTAGAAGCCGGGGCAGGGCTTTTCGTCGTCGGTCGTTCGGGCGACGAATCCAGTCTCCTGGTAGTTCGTGTCGGGTGGCGACACGGCCGTGATGCAGCGCCGCGCGCAGTGATGATTCGTCATCACGAGGCCGTTTTCGGACACGAACGACGAGGAGCAGTTCGACAGCCGCACCGACGCGAGGCGCACGTGGTCGAGCCACTCCTCGGTCGGCCGGAAGCCGTACGTACGCTCCCAGTGGTCGAGCGGGGGCGCGTCGAACGTCCACATGGTCCCGAACTCCTTGACGAAGCCGGTCTGGGACGCGATCGGGGCTGACGGTGTCGTAGGAGCAGCTCGAGCCGGCGCCGTAGCCACAGGGCTCGGCGCGGCAGGTGCGGCGGGGGCGGGCACTGCGGGCTCGGGCTGCGAGGCGCAGGCTGTGAGGGCGATACCGGCCAAGAAGGTGGCAACGAAGGAGTGCGGGCTTTTCATGGCTTCCTGCCGTGTCGAGGGGGCCTTACGATCTGGCCGCCCATGCTGCGGCCAGACGGGCCAACGGTATCCCACTGCGGGAGAGCCGGAAAGGGCCACCAAGCATGGCGCAGCCTCCTCTCGCCCGAGGTCCCGTAGCGGGCGGTGGCGCGGTGGCCCATCTTGAAGCGCCTCGCTCGAAAGGTCTCCATGCGACCCCGCCGCCTTGCGCTCCTTTTGGCCCCCACGGCTCTCACGTTCCACCAACAGCCCCAGCCAGACCAACACTCGAATACCAGCTTCTCGGTGACGTTCCCCGCGGCGCGAAGCGCGGCCCCGCTCGACGGACGTCTCCTCGTGCTCATTTCAACGGACTCGTCCGCCGAGCCGCGCTTCCAGATCGCGGACGGACCCCAGACCCAGCTGGTCTTCGGCATTGATGTGGAAGGGTGGGTGCCCCGGGCCCCCGCAGTCGTCGACGCTGAGGCCTTCGGCTACCCCATCCGGAGTCTCGCCGATCTTTCCGACGGCCGTTACTGGGTCCAGGCGTTGCTCAACCGCTACCAGACCTTCCAGCGGGCTGACGGGCACGAGGTGAAGCTCCCGCCCGACCGCGGAGAGGGGCAGCGGTGGAACCGGAAACCGGGCAACCTCTTCAGCACGCCGCGTTGGGTCGATCTGGACTCAACAGCCGAAGGCCTCGTCCCGATCGTGCTCGACCGGGAGATCCCGCCGATCGCCGATCCTCCCGAGACGAAGTACATCAAGCACGAGCGCATCGAGAGCCAGCTCCTCACCGAGTTCTGGGGCCAGCCGATGTACTTGGGCGCCCACGTCCTCCTGCCGGAAGGGTTCGATGAGCACCCGGAGGCTCGCTATCCGATCGTCGTCTTCCACGGCCACTTCCCGTACACGATCGGAGGGTGGAGTGAGACGCCGCCCGACACCACGGTGCCGTGCGAGTACAGCGGGCGCTTCCAGCTCGACTGCTACAACCGGATTCAGCAAGAGCACGCCTACCAGCTCTACCGCGATTGGACGGGACCCGGGTTCCCGCGCGTTCTCATGATCGAGATCCAACACCCGACGCCCTACTACGACGACTCATACGCCGTGAACTCGGCGAACAACGGGCCGTACGGCGACGCGATCATGCGCGAACTGATCCCCTACATCGAACGCAAATACCGGGGGCTCGGCGAAGGCTGGGCGCGCTTCACCTTCGGCGGATCGACGGGCGGTTGGGAGGCGATGGCCGTGCAGGTCTTCTATCCAGACGACTTCAACGGCGCTTGGGTCGCGTGTCCCGATCCGATCGACTTCCGCGCCTACACGCTCGTCAACATCTATGAGGACACGAACGCCTACTATGTCACCAGTCGCTGGAAGCGCACGCCCCGGCCCGGCCACCGCAACTGGCTCGGTGAGGTGGACGCCACGCTCGAAGAGATGAACCACCGTGAGCTCGCGCTCGGCTCGAAAGGGCGCTCGGGGCAGCAATGGGACATCTGGCAAGCCGTCTACTCGCCGGTGGGTGACGACGGCTACCCGAAGCCCATCTGGAACCGACTCACCGGAACGATCGACCGCGAAGTCGCCCAGTACTGGCGCGACCACTACGATCTCTCCCACATCCTGCGGCGCGACTGGCAGACCATCGGTCCGAAGCTCGAAGGCAAACTGTTCATCTACGTCGGCGACATGGACAACTACTACCTCAACAACGCGGTCTATCTCACCGAGGAGTTCCTCGAGGGCACGACCGACCCCTACTACGCGGGCGAGGTCGATTACGGCGACCGCGCCGAGCACTGCTGGAACGGCGATCACTCACGGGCAAACGCGTACTCACGTCTCCGATATCCCCAGATGTTCATCCCTCGGATCATGGACCAGATCCGGAGGAATCACCCTGCGGGCGTGGACACGACGAGCTGGAGGTACTGAGCGGCGACCGCGCTGACACGTTGGCCCGGCCCTTGCCTATTGGAAGGGCAACGGTTCGCCTCGAGGGAGCGCGCGGCACACTCGACCGAAACCAACCGTTCTGAACCGACCGCGGTTGCCAACCCTAGGCGCAAAACCGTTCGAAAGCCGGGCCTCGTGCCCGGCTTTTCGCCTTTCGGGAACTGGCTTCCAGCCAGATCGTTGCGTGTACGCCACAACACACTGGATGCAGGGCGCTGCGCTCCCGCAGCACTACTCGATCGGCCAGGATTTGCAAGAGATGGAGTCTGCCTGGCCCGGCAGTCCGGGCTACGGGCGGGCTACCCTGGGTGGGAGTGATTACGGGTGTGCGGTGGCCACTCGGAGGCGGGCTCGGTAGGCGTTCGGGTCGGTAGGCTCATCGATTCGGGGTTGCGGGGTCAGCCCCAGGAGCTCCAGCCGGTAGTCGCCCGACACCACGGCGCGTGGCTCCAGGAGTGTATTCACGGCGACGGTCGTGTCGGCGAGAGCACGCTGAAGGACGAGTTCCACGGTCGCATTCCCCGCCCATAGGCAGACCGCGTCGACTGGGCAGCGACTGTCGTCGCGAACCTCTCGAAAGGTGATGCGAAGCCCCGTCTGCGCGACGTCTACGGTTTCCCCGAGCGCCAGGGTGAATTCTTGGTCGAGTTGGATGCCTGCCGGCCCGTCACCGCAGCCGAGCACAGCGAGCACGGTGAGGGGAGTCAGCAGTTTCATCGAGCAACGCTTGGCCATCAGTAGCTCCTCCCACGTATAATGACCTAAGCGGTCGCCCGGTGGTAACCTCGTTACCGTGGCTCAGGTTGCGGGCATTGAGGCCGTCTGATTAATCCCGAGAGCTTGGCTGCCGGACCCTCCGTCGGACGTGGCGGAGCATTGAGGTAGACCGGCACCCGTCGCCTCAACGTGGAGACACCCGATGCGTTCTGTTCTCTCGACCTTGCTTGTCGCCGTTCTCCTGGGGTCCAGTGTCGCCGGCCAAGAGCCGGAGCCTCCCCACGCTGCCGATCCCGCCGATGTGGCGTCGATCGACGCGATCATCGGAGCGCTATACGAAGTGATCTCCGGACCCGCAGGGCCGCGAGACTGGGACCGGTTCCAATCGCTTTTCCGGGACGGCGGACGCCTCATCCCGACCGGCGGGCCGCAGGGTGGGGAGATGACGGTGGTCATGTGGACGGCGGAGGAGTACGCGGAGCGCGCGGGCGGCTGGTTCGCGGAGAATGCGTTCTACGAGGTGGAGGCCGCTCGGGCCGTCGAGCAGTACGGTCACATCGCCCACGTGTTCTCGACCTACGAGTCGCGCCGAGATCCGGCCGCGGAGCCCTTCGTTCGGGGGATCAACAGCATTCAGCTCTTCAACGACGGCACGCGATGGTGGATCGTGTCGGTCTTCTGGGCGGACGAGCGCGGGGCTGGGCCGATTCCCGCAAGATATCTCCCCCAGGAGTGAGGGTCGCCTTCGTTCACGATGCGTTGATGCGCTACTCCGTGGGGGCGGAGGTGGCGCGAGTCCCGTCCCTCGTCACATTCTTCGGCCATAGCTCGGGGAGGAGCGAATGACCGAGGAGCTCCAGGCTGGCGTGGTCCGCCCAGCCAACGAGGTCACGGCCAAGACGGTGGCAGCCGGTGTCGCGACCCAGATGCAGGTCCTGCTTGGGGCCGGCGAGGGGGCGCCGAACTTCATCATGCGCCGATTTCGCATGGGCGACGGAGGGGGCATCCCGTTGCACACGAACCGCGTCGAGCACGAACAGTACGTGCTCCGGGGTCGGGCCCGTGTCACGATCGGCGACAACGTCCACGACGTGGGGCCCGACGTCACGCTGTTCATTCCTGCCGGCGTGCCGCATTGCTACGACGTGGTCGAGGCGCCCTTCGAGTTCCTGTGCGTCGTCCCCAACCGCCCGGACCAGATCCGTTTCGTCGAGCCCGGCGCCGGCTAGTCGGGCTGGTCCTCGGTCTGCCAAACCACGACCACGCCTGGAGTTTGCACCGCCAGCCTGGTACCGGCCTCTCGCCCCAGTACCGAGACCGCGGTCGCCATCGCGTCGGCCGTGGCCCCATCGCTGGCGATCACGGTGGCCGTGACTGTGTTGGTGACCCCCAGCCCGGTGCGTGGATCGACCACGTGCGAGTGACGCACGCCGCCGATCATCACGAACTGCTCCGTGTCGCCCGAGGTGGACACGGCTGCATGGGTGAGCGCACGTGCCTGGCCGGCTGCCTCCCCCGATGCGCCTGGGATCGCGATCTCCCATCCGGGCCGGCCCGGCGGAGCGTCCCCCACAACGATGTCTCCTCCCGCTTCAACGAGCGCTCGGCCCGTACCGTGCCGCTCCAGCACCGCCATGGCTTGATCCAGCACGTACCCCTTCCCGACGCCTCCCAGGTCGAGCCTCATGTTCCCGACAGTGAGAAGCACGGTGCGGGTGCCCGGATCGAGTGATATCTTCTGCCAGCCGACGCGCGAGCGCGCGCTATCGAGCTCGCCAGCGCGAGGCAGGCGGAGGGTCTGACGCGACGTGCGCCACAGTCTGGTGAGAGGCCCGACGGTTGGATCGAACGCTCCGTCGGTCGCTCGGGCGAGTCGTACAGCGAGGTCCAAAACGGCGAAGAGATCCTCGCTGACCGGAGTCCACTCACCCGACCTCTCGCTGAGACGGCGCAGCTCACTGTCGGCGCGGTAGTCGCTGAATCGACTGTCGAGCTCGGCGATCCGCGCGAACGCTGCCCCGGCCGCTTGCGAGGCGACGCGGTCGCTCTCGGCATAGAGGACGACACGGACCGGCACGCCCATGTGCACCTGCGCGTACTCGTATCGTGCGAGTGGGGCGCTGCATGACGAGATGAGCGCAGCGCCGGCACCAACCGAGACGGCGATGGCGAAGATGTTGTCACCCACGAGCACAAAGATATGACCCGCCAGTCGAAAATCCTGGGGGTGGGCGGGGTGTTGGCACTCGCCGCTGGACAGGCGCTCGGCACGCAGGCAGACGAACATGTCCATGTTGCCGATGTCTCGGTCACTCCGGCGATTCGGCCGCACCAACTCGCGGGATACCGAGACTCGATTCCCGGAACGCTCGTCGTGTTCGATATGGTGCCCGTGCCTGCCGGGCGATCGGCGATCGAGACGCCGGCTGGTGCTGAAGATGTGGCGGTCGGTCCGTTCTGGATGGGCCGCACCGAAGTGACGTGGGACGAGTACGACGTGTATGCGCTCCGCCTCGATACTCGGGCGACCGGAGAGGCCGACGCGACGGCGCGCCCATCGAGACCGTACGGCGCGCCCGACCACGGCTTCGGCCACGCCGGCTATCCTGCGATCAGCATCACGCGCCAGGCCGCCGAGGCCTATTGCCGATGGCTTTCCGCGAAGACCGGTCGCACCTACCGCCTCCCGACCGACGCGGAGTGGTCACATGTGGCGCGTCTCGCCTTCGATTCACCTGCGGTTGCCCGCGATCGGCTCGATGCCGTTGCGTGGCACGGCGAGAACGCCGCAGGACGGACACGACCCGTTGGCTCGAAGGCACCGGACGGGCTCGGCCTACACGACGTGCTCGGGAATGCCGCCGAATGGGTCGTGCTGCCGGATGGATCGGCCGCGGTACGCGGCGGCTCGTTCCGAGATCCACCCAATCGCGTTGGCCCGGCCGCGCGAGCGCAGCAGAGCGGCGCATGGAACGAATCGGATCCACAGATTCCGAAGAGCCAGTGGTGGCTCTCCGATGGTCCTTTCGTGGGTTTTCGCATCGTTCGGGTCCCATGATGCCGGCGACTACGGTGCTCCCCGCGTTCCCTCCTTCTCCGATTGACTCGTTCACCCATCGATTTCCTCATTCCCCTCTCTCGAGGATCAGATGATGACCAGCGACACAGGTGGTCGGCCACTCCATCTTTCACGGCGCGACTTCGTCCGCTCGAGCGCCGCGGCGACGGCCGGCATGGTGCTCCCGGTGCCGGGGGCGTTCGCCAGCGGATCGGACACGATTCGAGTGGGGCTTGTCGGGTGTGGTGGCCGTGGGACCGGCGCTGCCCGAGACAGCCTTCGCGGCTCCACGGGTGTCGAGCTCGTCGCCCTCGGCGACGTCTTTCCCGACCGGCTCGACTCATGTCGAGAGAATCTCGCCAAGCTCGCACTCGAAGACGAGCAGATCGCCGCCGGCCTGAGGGTGACCAATGAACTGACGTTCACCGGTCTCGACGCATATCGAGGGGTCATTGGCAGTGACATCGACCTCGTCATTCTCGCGACGCCTCCTGCCTTCCGGCCCGCTCACCTTGCCGCCGCGATCAACGCCGGGAAGCACGTGTTCATGGAGAAGCCGGTGGCGGTCGACCCCGTGGGTATTCGGTCGGTGTTGGCCTCGGCAGAAGCGGCGCATGCCGCCGGTCTCGCGATCGTCGCCGGCACCCAGCGCCGACACGACGTCGGATACCGCGAGACGATGCGGCGCATCCATGACGGCGCCATCGGCGAGGTCGTCGCAGGGCAGGTCTACTGGAATCAGGGCGGGCTGTGGATGCACCAACGCAAGCCCGAGTGGAGCGACCTCGAGTGGCAGCTTCGGAACTGGCTCTACTTCACCTGGCTCTCGGGCGACCACATCGTCGAGCAGCACATTCATAACATTGACGTTGCCAACTGGGCGCTCGGAGGCCATCCGATCCGTGCTGTCGGGGTGGGCGGCCGGCAGTGGCGGACCGATCCGAGCTACGGCCACATCTACGACCACTTCGCCATCGACTTCGAATACGCGAACGGTGCCCACGTGCTCAGCATGTGCCGCCAGATCGACGGCTCGGCGAATAACGTGAGCGAGCGACTTGTGGGAACCCGTGGAGCCTCCAACGGCCACTCGTCGATCACCGGATCCACTGAATGGGCATTCGGCGAGGCCGAGAAGCCCAATCCATACGTGCTCGAGCATACCGACCTCGTCGAGAGCATTCGTGCCGGTCAGCCGTTGAACGAGGGCCGACGCGTCGCGGAGAGCACGCTCTCGGCGATCATGGGCCGCGAAGCCGCCTACACCGGGCAGGCGCTGGACTGGGACGAACTGCTGGCCGCCGAACAGGTGCTCGTGCCACCGAACCTCGCCTTCGGACCGATGCCGGTGCCGCCAGTCGCGGTGCCGGGGGAGACCCCGCTCGTACGCACGTGGCAGGAAGGGTGACCATGGAACGGCGAGATTTCGTGAAGGCGGGCGCGGCGGCGGCTGGCGTCACGTGGGCGGGCAGGCCGACGCCGGTGGGCCACGGGCCGGCACAGGCTCGTCAGCGTGCATTCAAGCTTCACTACGCACCGCACTTCGGGATGTTCAAGGAACACGCCGGCGACGATCTGGTCTCACAGATCGACTTCATGGCCGACCAGGGTTTTACGGCGTTCGAAGACAACGGCATGAGCGGGCGCTCCGTGTCCGATCAAGACCGTATCGCGGGCGCGCTGCAGCGGCACGAGATGCACATGGGTGTGTTCGTCGCGCATACGATCGGCTGGCGCGAGTCCAATCTCGCGAGCGGCGATCTGGAGAAGCGCGATCTGTTCGTGCAGGAGGTGCGAGCGGCCGTGGATGTGGCGAAGCGTGTCAATGCGACGTGGATGACAGTGGTGCCCGGGCGTGTCGATTCACGCCTCGAGCAGAGCTACCAGACGGCCAACGTGATCGACGCGTTGCGCCAGGCAGCGGAGGTGCTGGAGCCACACGGGCTCGTCATGGTGCTCGAGCCTTTGAACACTCTGCGAGACCACCCGGGACAGTTTCTCACGCGTGTGCCACAGGCATTCGAGCTCTGTCGTGCCGTGAACAGCCCTGCGTGCAAGATCCTCTTCGACATGTACCATCAGCAGGTCACCGAGGGCAATCTGATCCCGAACATCGATATGGCATGGGGCGAGATCGCCTACTTCCAGATTGGTGACCATCCGGGCCGGAACGAGCCTACGACCGGCGAGATCAACTACCGCAACGTGTTCCAGCACATTCACGCCAAGGAGTACACCGGGATCCTGGGGATGGAGCACGGCAACTCACGGCCCGGGCGTGCGGGCGAGCGCGCCGTCATCGATGCCTATGTGGCTTCCGACGACTTCTGAAAGGACTAATCCGTCGGGCTACAACAACCCGGACTTGGCGGCCGACCAGAGCTTGTAGAGCCGATCAAAGCCGTCTTGCAGCAAATCGACCTGCTGAGGGCTGGGCTCGACACGTAGTGCCAGCAGGAGGTCGGCGCAGATCATAGGCATCTCACGACGGTGCCCTGAGAGCCGCTTGATCGTCTCGAGCCGCTCACGGAGGTCAGCCCGCGTCGTCTCGTCGTCGGGAACCTGCCAAAGGTACGAAGCAGCTTGCCTGCCCTCGACGATGGCTCGGCCGAGGTCGTCGAGGAGCGGCTCGCGCGGTGTCCGGCGGGGGAGATCGGCCATATCGACGAAGCTAGGTGAGTGCGGGTCTGGCGGTAAGCTCGACGGCGGCCACGAGCGGGAGCATGACATGAAACAAGGCGCCACCCTCCGGCGATTGCCCCGCCTCGACACGGCCGCCATGCGCCGTGACTGCTTGTCGGACGATCGCGAGGCCGAGGCCGGCCCCCGCGGACCGCGACGAGCGCGAGACCTGGTAGTACTTCTCGAACACGTGCGGGAGTTCGTCGGATGGAATGCCTGGGCCGGAATCGCTGACGGTGACGTGTAGCTCTTCTCCGTCGGACCACGCACGCATCGCGACGGCACCGCCCGCTGGCGTGAACTTCAGCGCGTTGGAGACGAGGTTTCCGAGGATCTCGTTGTAGAGGCAATCGGCGTCGAGGCTTGCGATGGCCGGAAGGGAGCTGTCGAGCTCGAACGTGAATGTGATGCCCTTCCGCTCGGCGTTGGCCGAGAACGCCTGTCGGACCCCCTCGAAGAGCGGGGCCACGGGTACCGGTTCCGGTTGGACGGGGAACGCGCCCGCTTCGAACCGGCTCAACTTGAGCAAGCGATTCACACGCTCCGTGAGCTGGCGGGCATGCTCGCGAATGGCGCGCAAGAGCTCCTGCCGCTGGGGATCTGGGTGGTCGCTCTCATTGGCCTCTTCGATCAGCTCCGAGTATCCGGAGATGAGGCTGAGCGGCGCCTTGAGATCGTGGCTCACGACGTTGACGAACTCCGCCTTCAGCCGGTCGAGCTCTGCGAGTTGGCTCGTCATGCCGGCGAACGACCGAGCGAGGTCCCCGATCTCGTCGCGACGACGGTAGGGCAGGTCGGCGGGCGTCTCGAACCGTCCGCCCGCGACGGCGGCAGTGGCGTCCCGGAGGCGACGTAGCGGGCGACTCAAGGCGACGGTGGTCCAGAGGGCAAGTGAGAGCGCAAGCGCCACGGCGGCGATGCCGGCGGCAAGAGCGGTGCGGCTTGACCCAGCCGTGATCGCACGTGCGCGGGCGAGCTCGGACGCCCCCGCACTGTCGATCGCGGCGGCAATGGCGGTGAGCGACCCGTCGGCACTGGTCAGGAGCGGCCGGACGTGGTCGAGGTGTTGCGTTGCTTCGTCGAGGAGCCCCGCCCCGACGAGGACTTCGAGCCGGCCCGTCGCGAGGGCCAGCGAGTCCAGTAGATGGGTGGTTGGTTCCGCGGCGTCGCCGAATCCCGCACCGATGAGGTCCCTCGCGCGGCGCCGGGCCTCGGTGAGTCCGGCATGAGCCGCGCTGCGGTGCGAGGAATCAGACGTCACCACATAGGACCGAATCGCCCGATCCACCTCGATGATGCTTGCGCGCAGCTCCCCGAGCGCGGAGAAGGCGGCGGCGTTGTTCGTTCGGAGCCCGAAGGCGATCTCGCCGAGGTCTTCGAGGCGCTGGGCCGAGTAGACGAGTGGGAGAGTGAGGAGCGCTACGACGGCGATGAAGAGCACGAGAAGTCGGGCGCGCACCGTCATCGGATCCGGATCGCTCCTCTCTCAGCGGCACTCGGCGGACTCACCGGTCGAGTGTCTTGCGGATGCGGACCAGCTCTCCCTTGAGTTTCGCCACCTCGCGTTCCAGCGCCAGGATGCGCGTGCTCACCGGGGGCGCGCCTGGCCGGGGGAGGCCAGCGGCGCGTGCTCCGCTCGGCTCGGGAGCACCAAGCTCGAGTGCGAGAAGGTACGTGGCGAGCACCACCGGCCGAGCTGCGTCATCCGGAGGTGCCACCGCAAGATAGCGAGCTGCGAGAGCCGCTCCTTCGTCGAGTCGTCGCGACTTGTTGCGCGGGTCGAGGTCTGCAGCCATCGCAAGGAGCAGCGCCTCGCGACCCCTGCGGCTGCCCCCCTCGCGCTCCGCTACCCACAGGAAATCAGCAACCGCCGCCTCGAACTCGCCCTGCTCGAGCGCGCCGAGCCCTCGCTCGAGACGATCCGCCGGCCCCAGCGCTGAAGGCCCCGAACTCCCGGCGCACGCCGAGAGCAGGAACACCAACACGGGCACTACCCGCTGCGCGAGCACTCTCATGGCGTGGATGTAGTCGATTGTGGACGCGTGGGTCCGTCGACGCCGATCAGTCCGTCTCGACACAACCACATGAAGAGGTCCAACACGCGAGGATCGAACTGATTGCCGCTCAGCCGCTGCATCTCGGCGAGGGCCTCGTCGAGCGGCCAGCGTGGTTTGTAGGGACGGTCGTGCGTGAGCGCATCAAATACATCCGCCACCGCCACGGCGCGACCGGCAATCGGGATGTCCTCACCACGAAGGCCGTGCGGATAGCCGCCTCCGTTCCAGTGCTCGTGATGGGTCAGCGCGATGTCACGACCCACGGCCAGCAGCCGAACCCGGCTCCCGGAGAGGATACCAGCGCCGATGACCGTGTGCGATTGCATCAGCTGGAATTCGGCCGCCGTGAGCCGGCCGTCCTTGAGGAGCACCGCGTCGGGAACGCCGATCTTACCGACGTCGTGCAGCGGCGCGGCGCGGGCGATCAATTCGACTTGATCTTCGGGCAGCTCGAGCGCCGCAGCGACGAGCCCGGCCATGCGGCCAACCCTCTGCGTGTGAAGGCCAGTTTCGTCGTCGCGGTACTCCGCTGCCCGGGCCAAGCGCTCGAGAATCTCCACTCGAGCTTCGTCGAGCTCCAGCGTGCGGCGCACCAACTCGTGCGTACGTTCCCGTACACGCGTCTCGAGGTGCTGGTTCTGCTCTTCGAGCTCGAGGTGGAGTGCTCTCGTCTCGAGCAGGTTACGTACGCGGAGCCGTACCTCAACGGGGCTGAACGGCTTCGTGAGAAAATCCTTCGCCCCCGCCGCCAACGCCTGTCGCTTCGTCTCCGGACCTACGTCGGAGGTGAGTACGACGACCGGTACGAAGCTGCGGGGTGTCTCGGCACGAAAGAGCTCGAGGAGTCGAAAGCCGTCCAAGTACGGCATCTTGATATCGAGCAGCACGAGATCCGGGCGAAATTCACGATAGAGGGCCGCGGCATCCCGCGGATCGGTGGTGCTTGCGAGCTCGCAGCCGCTCTCTGGCGAGAGAATCCGCTTGATGAACTCGATGTTCATCTCCTCGTCGTCGATCACGAGGATCCGCGGCTGGCGCGCGGGGTCGCGACTCGCGAGTGTCGGCGATTGTTCGGGTGCTATTTGGGGTGGGGCTGGACTGGCCATCTCGACCGACTCTCGTGTTGCATGTTTTTCGGACACACAGCGCGCCATCGAGGCGCCGGAACACGTCTGCAGAATCCAACTCTTGCTGACCACATCACTTGAGCGGCGCGTGCGGTCAACTGACCACCGTTGCATCGCTGCAACGATACGGCATCCCAAGCGTCACCGATAGGGAAGGTACCGCGGCGGCGGGCGAGGCGCCGTGATGTGTGACGCACTTCACACATGGCGGCACCGTTCGAGTGGCACCCGGCTCAACCTGCGCCGCGGAGATGGGGGAGTATGGCGCTCGAGCGCGCCACCCTCAACTGCGGCACCGAGGCCTACTGAATGCCGAGGCGGGGCTGCTCTCGATAGGGGCGGTTCGTGCGGTAGATGGAAATGAGCCCTGCGATCTCGTTCGCGAGCGTGGACGCGCCTCGTGCGAGTGCGAGTTGCATTGCCTCCTCCGCCGTCACGACGGCGCGGCCGTACTCGCCCGCGGCCGCGTACGCAGCGGCGAGAGTGTTGAGCATCGAGGGATCTCCTCGACCCGTGATCAGCGCGGCTTCCTCTGCGAGCTCCACTGCTCGAGCCGGGCGCCGGACGCTCGCGTCGGGGTGCGTCGAGAGAGTCCATGCCATCACAGCGAGCGGAGCCGCCCACTCCGGGCGTAAGCGCGCGGCGTCGCTGGAATGTCTCAATCCTTCGCCGATCCGACCCATCCCAACGAGTGCAATTCCGAGATTGTGATGCGCATCCGCGAGCGTCGGGTCCGTTGCCACCGCCGCACGGTATTGGGCCACAGCCTCGTCGAGCTGGCCTGAGGCGAGTAGCGCGTTGCCGAGGTTGTTGTGTACCGACGCGTGATTGGGTGACACAGCCAGCGCCGCTCGATACCCGGCGATGGCTTCGTCGAGCCTGCCCGCACTGTGAAGAGCGAGGGCGAGGTTGTATCGGGCCGCTCCGTCGTCCGGAGTGACTGCGAGCTGCTCGCTGTAGTGTCGTATCGCCACGTCGAGCCGTCCGACCGAGAGCATTGCGTGCCCTAGCTGGCCATGTGCATCGGGATGGTTTGGGTCGATGCGGACCATCTGCTCCCAGCCGCGAACCCGTCGGTCGAACTCCTTGCGAGCGTAGTCTCGGTGAAGCGTCTGCATCGCG
>JBDHCY010000027.1:0-23907 GCA_039591795.1 Gemmatimonadota bacterium
CCCCCGCGACCACAATGAAAGCGCCGACCCCAAACAGTTTATTGAATTGCACTTGCACCTCCCGGGAAGACACTCCGTGCCGATCCTAGGTTATCGGCCTTGCCAAGTTAGATCCCGACTTGATGATTCCCCGTAAAACTACTGATAGGGTTTCTTCATACTTGAGCTACCCCAAGCGGTCTATGTCTCAATATGAAACGTCGGACGCTCGCCTCACCCCCCTCAGTCACCCCCGGATCCCTTGGGGTATCTGCCATCAGCGTGATTCTGCTCGGTTTCGCCCAGGGCGTAGCGCGCGGAGGTGAAGAGTATCTAAGACTTTCTTCATCCCTAATTCCGGAAGCCTACGGAATGGGCGGCCTAGCGTGGACCTCATGCTCTGAGCAATGGCGCGCGACGGCGCGCCGGGTGGATCCACTCAAGCGGGAGGCTTCCCGTGTATTTCCCAACATCCCATCCATGGGCTGCGGGTGAGACGCTGGGCGCGTACCTCGACCATCGAGGGGTAACGCGCCGGGATTTCCTCGCCTTTTGCGGGGAGATGAGCGCCGTCCTCGGTCTGGGGAGCCTGGCGACACCTCGGGTCGCGGCCGCACTGCAGGCGGTCAAACGGCCCGGCGTCATCTGGCTCCAGCTCCAGGAATGCACCGGTTGCGTCGAGAGCGTGCTCCGCACGGCGGAGCCCACGATCGGCGATCTGGTGCTCGATGTGGTCTCTCTCGACTACCAGCACACCCTCATGGCGGGGGCCGGGCAGGCGGTCGAGGAGGCGAAGCAGAGAGCGATGGAGGAGAACCGGGGGAGCTACGTACTGATCGTCACCGGGTCGGTGCCCACGAAGGACGGAGGCATCTACTGCACGATCGGTGGGCGCACGGCTGAGGAGGTCCTCCGGGAAGCGGCGGCAGGGGCTGCTGCGGTCATCGCGGTGGGAGCGTGCGCGCACTTCGGCAGCGTGCAGTCGGCTCGCCCGAATCCCACCGGCGCCGTCGGCATCTCATCGATCGTGACGGACAAGCCGGTCGTGAACATTGCGGGCTGCCCACCGATTGGCGACGTCGTCACGGCGACCATCGTGCACTTCCTGACCTTCGGTCGACTGCCTGATGTGGACGCCGACGGCCGCCCGTTGTTCGCCTACGGCTCCCGGATCCACGATCAATGTCCCCGGCGGGCCCATTTCGACGCCGGCCAGTACGTCGAGCAGTTTGATGACGCCGCCGCTCGGCGCGGCTGGTGCCTCTACCACGTCGGGTGCAAAGGGCCGGCGACCTTCTCGCCGTGTCCGATCTTCCAGTGGAACACGCGCACGAGTTGGCCGATCGGTGCCGGCCATCCGTGCATCGGCTGTACCGAGCGCGACTTTTGGGACACGATGACGCCGTTCTACGACCGGCTGCCCGACGTGGGCGGGTTCGGCATCGAGAGCAAGGTGGACACATGGGGCGCAGCGCTCGCGATCGGCGCCACGGCGGGCGTGGCGGCGCATGCGGCGGCCACGGGCATTCAGAACGCGCGCAGGCGGCGCGCGCTCCCGATCGTGGACGCTGGCGCGACCGAAGACGCGCAAGCCGGCAGCGACAAGGAGGAGCGCCATGGCTAGAATCGTCATTGATCCGATAACGCGGATCGAAGGACATCTGCGAATCGAGGTCGAGGCCGACCGCGGGCGGATCAACAACGCCTGGGCGTCGGCCACCCAGTTCCGCGGGATCGAGCAAGTCATGGTGGGCCGCGACCCTCGCGATGCCTGGGCGTTCACACAGCGGATCTGTGGTGTCTGCACCGTGGTACATGCAGTTGCCTCCTGCCGGGCGGTCGAGGACGCGCTCGACATCCGAATTCCACCGAACGCCAATCTGATTCGGAACCTGATCCATGGCATGCAGTTCGTGCAGGATCACGTGATCCACTTCTATCACCTCCACGCACTCGATTGGGTGGACGTGGTGAGTGCGCTGTCGGCTGACCCACGCGACACGGCACGCATCGCCGCCTCGGTATCGCCGTGGCCAAACAACTCCGCCACGTACTTCGCCGAAGTGCAGAACCGGCTCAAGACGTTCGTTGGGACGGGTCAACTCGGAATCTTCACCAACGGGTTCTGGGGACATCCGGCCTACAAGCTCCCGCCGGCCGTGAATCTGCTCGCCGTGGCTCACTACCTCGAGGCCCTCGACTGGCAGCGTGACGTGATTCGGCTGCACACCATTTTCGGTGGGAAGAATCCACACCCGAACTTTCTCGTCGGCGGCATGGCGTCGGCCATCAACCTCGACGACACCGCCACGATCAACGCAGAGAGGCTCACCGACATTTACGACATGATCCGACGAGCCCAGCGATTCGTCGAGGAGGTGTACTGGCCGGATCTCGTGGCGATTGCCGGGTTCTACAAGGAGTGGGCGGGGATCGGCGGCGGCCTCCAGAATTACCTGGCCTGCGGCGAGTTCCCCGATGCAGACGTGCGGGACTACGATTCGCTCTACCTGCCGCGCGGCGTGATCCTCGACCGCGACCTGAGTCAGGTCCACCCCTACGACCAGAACCTCGTCGAGGAGTACGTCTTCAGCTCGTGGTACGACTACGAGGGCGGCGACGAGCAGGGGCTGCACCCGTCCGAGGGCGAAACCAAGGCCAACTACAGCGGCCCGCCCACGCCGTGGACCGATTTCGAGGGCGAGCAGAAGTACTCGTGGATGAAGTCGCCGCGGTACGACGGAAGGGCCATGGAGGTCGGGCCGCTCGCCAGGATGCTCGTGGCCTACGGCTCCGGTCACGAAGAGGCTCGCGCGCTGGTTACCGAAGTGCTGGGGCGGCTCGGCGTCGGGCCAGCGGCCCTCTTCTCCACACTCGGGCGCACGGCAGCCCGCGGCATCGAGACGGTGCTTCTCTCACGCCGCATGAGCGTCTGGTACGACCAGTTCGTCGAGCGGATCCGAAGTGGCGACACCACGACGTTCAGCCAAGAGAAGTGGGAGCCCCGAACGTGGCCGAGCACGGCACGAGGGTACGGGTATCTCGATGCCCCGCGTGGGGCGCTGGGCCACTGGATCGAGATCGCCGACGGCAAGATCGCCCGCTATCAGTGCGTCGTGCCGAGCACGTGGAATGCGTCTCCGAGGGATCCCGGAGGACAGATGGGAGCGTACGAAGCTTCCCTCACGGACAATCACCCCCTCGCCGTGCCGGACCAACCGCTCGAGATCCTGCGGACGGTCCACTCGTTCGATCCCTGCATCGCGTGCGGCGTGCACGTGCTGGACGCCGAGGGGCGACTGCTCACGGAGGTGAAGGTCCAATGACCGGAACGGCTCCCCCTGTGGACGCGCCGCCCAAGCGGCCGCGACCTGCCAAGCCAGGGTACAAGTCGGTGTACCTCTGGCACTGGCCCATCCGTGCGATGCACTGGTTCGCCGCCGGTTCCATTGCCGTGCTCGCCGTCACCGGCCTCTACATCGGCAAGCCGTACTTCATCGTAGGGGGTGGGGAGGCGAGCGATCACTTTCTGATGGGGTGGATGCGCTTTCTCCATTTCAGTGCCGCCGGTGTCTTAGTCGCGACAGCCGTGATCCGATTGTATTGGCTCTTCGTTGGCAATCGCTACGAGCGGTGGCAAGCGCTTTTCCCGCTGCATCCACGCGACTGGAAGAACATGCTGTTGGTGCTCCGGAAGTACCTGACGTTCAAGTCGGACAAGACCCCGCACTGGCTGGGGCACAATCCTCTCCAGCAGCTGAGCTTCACCGTGCTCTACGGTGTGGCGCTCGTACAGGTCATTACGGGGTTCGCGATGTACGGCCTCTCGAATCCAGGGGGCTTCTTCGCGACGATCTTCGGTTGGGTGGCGCCCCTCTTCGGAGGCATCCAGGTGGTGCGCTTCGTTCACCACGTGTTCACTTGGTATTTCCTGATCTTCTTCCCACTCCACGTGTACATGAGCTTGCGAGCCGACTTACTGCATCGCGAGGCGCGCGTGTCGTCGATCGTGGACGGATTCCGCTTCGTGCGGGACGACGTGGAGTTCATCGATGAGTGACAGCGCCAAGGGAAAGACCCTCGTCATCGGCTGCGGCAACCTGTTGGGCGCCGACGATGGCGTCGGACTCGCCGCCCTGGAGCGGCTACGTCACTGGCGGCTCCCTCAGGAGGTGCAGCTCGAGGACGGCGGCACCTGGGGTCTCAACCTCCTTCCGCTGATCGAAAGTGCGGAGCGGCTTCTCATCCTCGACGCCATCGACGCGCGAGCCGCGCCGGGGACGCTGCTGGTCCTCGAAAACGACGAGATTCCAAAGCTCTTCTCGACCAAGCTCTCGCCGCATCAGATCGATCTCCGGGAGGTGCTGGCGCTCGCCGAGCTTCGGGGCACGGTGCCGAGCGAAACCGTGGCCATAGGCCTCCAGCCGGAGCGTGTGGAGATGTCCACTGTGCTGAGCCCGGCCGTGAAGGCCGGGCTCGATGACCTCGAATTGGCCGTGGCCGAGCAGTTGGCGCGGTGGGGACACGCCGTGGACCCCGCTGCGGAGGTGGCAAGTGCATGAGTTGAGTGTCGCAGTGGAGGTCTGTCGGATCGCCGAAGAGCGGCTTGGCACTCGGGAAGCCAGCCGCCTTCGCGTGGTGGCGCTGGAGGTCGGCCAAGACGCCGGGCTCGAGGCCGACAACCTCGCGTTCTGTCTCGAAGCGTTGCTCGCGCAACCCCCCTTCGGCAACGGGCGACCCATAATCGACCGCGTGCCCGGCGACGATCTCCGGATCAATTACCTGGAGGTGGACGATGGCCGTCCAGACGATTGACGTGCGCGAACGCGTGATGGCCAAGAACGACGAGATCGCGCACGACGTACGTCGGCGGCTGGCTGACCACGGCGTCACCGCGTTCAACTTTGTTTCGTCACCGGGGTCGGGGAAGACGCTCCTCCTCGAACGCACACTGGCTCGTCTCGGTGAAACACTGGGTATCGGCGTCGTCACTGGTGACGTGCAGACCCACAACGATGCGGACCGTCTGGCGCGCCACACCGATCGACTCGTGCAGGCCGTCGTGACCGGCGGTGCGTGTCATCTCGATGCACGTCAGGTATCGGTGGCTCTCGACGCGCTCGACCTTTCGGCGATTCAGCTCCTCCTGATAGAGAATGTGGGCAACCTCGTCTGCCCGGCGAGCTGGGATCTCGGCGAGGCGGGGAAGATCGTGGTCTTCGCGGTGACCGAGGGAGAAGACAAGCCGCTCAAGTATCCCAAGATGTTCCGAGAGTCGCGATACGCGGTGCTCAACAAAATAGACCTGCTCCCGTACGTCCCGTTCGACGTCGAACGAGCATTCGCCTACGCGCATGAGGTGAACCCGGCGCTCGAGTTCTTCCGGACGTCGGCGCTCACGGATGAGGGGCTCGATAGCTGGTGCGCGTTCCTGAGAGCGCAGGTGACGGAGGGCGTTGCGAGGTGACCGCTCCAACGGTGCCGTCCGGCCGTGAAGGCCGACTCATCCACGTGACCGGTGTCGTGCAGGGGGTCGGGTTTCGCCCGTTCGTACACCGACTCGCCTTGCGCCACGGGCTCGCAGGCTGGGTGCGGAACATGGCCGGCGAGGTCGAGATCGCGCTCGAGGGGACGGTGGAGCAGCTCGCCGCTTTCCGCTTGGGGCTCGAGCGGGAGGTCCCGCCGCTCGCCCATATCGACGACATCGCCATGGAGGCGTGTCCAGCCGAGGGTCGAGCGGAGTTCACCATTCTCCCCAGTGCCGACCAGCCGGATCGACGCCAGCCGGTCTCTCCCGATGTCGCCCTCTGCGCTCTCTGTGAGGCCGAGTTGTTCGACACGGGCAATCGGCGCTATCGCTACCCGTTCATCACGTGTACCGATTGCGGGCCCCGATTCACCGTGATCGAGGCGATGCCCTACGACCGCGAACGCACGAGTATGCGTGCCTTCGCGCAATGTCCCGAGTGTCTCGCCGAGTACCGGACGCCGGGTGACCGCCGCTACCACTCACAGAGCAACAGTTGTCCGGCCTGCGGGCCGCGGCTCTGGTTCGAGCGGGCCGGTGCACCGATACAGGGCGACGAGGACGCCGAGCCGCTTCTCGCCGCGGCTGACGTCGTGCGTGCCGGCGCGGTGCTGGCAGTGCGAGGCCTCGGCGGATTCCACCTCGCAGCCGACGCGACGAACGAGCAGGCCGTGCATCGGCTGCGAGCACGCAAACGGCGCGAGGCGAAACCGCTGGCAGTGATGGTGCGGAGCCTCGAGCAGGTGCGGGAGGTGGCACACGTCTCCTCAAACGAAGCGGCACTGCTCACGAGCCGGGCACGACCCATCGTGCTGCTACGAGCGAGGCGCGACTCACCGATTGCCCCGTCCGTCTCTCCGAGGCTCGACACGATCGGTGTGATGCTTGCATACACGCCACTGCATCATCTTCTCCTCGCCTTGTGTCGGCGGCCGCTCGTGATGACGAGCGGGAACGTGAGCGATGAGCCTATCGCGACAGACAATGCCGATGCCCAGCGGCGGCTAGGCGACATCGCCGACGCCTTCCTGCTACACGACCGTGACATCGTCGCGCGGTATGACGACTCGGTGCTCCGCATAGCCGCCGGCGGTGCCGTCTTTCTCCGCCGGGCTCGCGGCTATGCACCGCTCTCCGTGACGCTTCCCGTTGAGAGCCCGGTGCCGATCGTAGCGGTCGGGCCCCATCTCAAGAACACCTTCACGATCGCGGCCGGCCGGCATGCCTATGTGAGCCAGCACATCGGCGACCTCGAGAACCTCGAGACCCTCGAGCATTTCCGAGAGAGCCTCGCAACGTTCCGTGGCCTCTTCCGCGTGGAGCCCGAGGTGGCCGTGCGCGATCTCCACCCAGGCTACCTCTCGACGCGAGTCGCCGAGGAGCTCGGGTGCTCGCGAGTCATCTCGGTGCAGCACCACCATGCCCACGTCGCGGCCGTGATGGCGGAGCACGGCGTCGTGGCCCCGGCCGTGGGTGTGGCGTTCGACGGGACGGGGTACGGAGACGACGGAAATGTCTGGGGTGCCGAAATCTTGATTGCCGACCTCACCGGGTACCAGCGAGTCGGCCACCTCGACTACGCGCGCCTCCCTGGCGGAGATATCGCCGCTCGGCGGCCGTGGCGTACTGCCCTCGGCTACCTCGAGCTCGAGCCGGTGGCGGAGGCTGCGTTTCGGCTCGCCTTCGCGGGTGTCGACCCCCGGGAGCTCAGGCTGGCAGGACGGCAGCTCGCGCGAGGTGTGAACGCCCCGCTCGCCTCGTCGATGGGACGACTCTTCGATGCGGCTGCAGCCGTCCTCGGTGTGCGCCGTGTGTCCCACTATGAAGGCCAGGCCGCCATGGAGCTCGAGGCATTGGCGGGAACGCGCAACGCGCCGACTCTACCGTTCCCCGTTCTTGGCGCTGCGGGCGACTGGGTGCTCGATCCGATCCCGCTCCTCGCCGCCCTCGGCGAGCGGCGGGCGGCAGGCGTGAGCGTTCGGGCGCTGGCGTCAGAATTTCATGAGAGCGTGGCGGCGGCCACGGCGGAGCTGGTTGGAAGGGCAGCCGATCTCGCGAGCACACGCACTGTTGCCTTGAGCGGCGGATGCTTCCAGAACGCGAGACTGCTGACCTCTATCTGTGTGCGACTCGAGTGGCAGGGGCTCGACGTGCTGGTTCCGAGCGCGCTATCGCCGAACGACGGCGCCGTGAGCTACGGCCAAGCGGCGGTCGCCGCAGCGCTACTCCAACACGAGCGCGGGAGGTAGACATGTGCCTCGGTATCCCCGGCCGCATCGTCGACATGCGTCACCACGAAGGCCTTCCGATGGGAGTCGTGGATTTCGGCGGGGTGCGTCGCGAGGTATGTCTCGCCTATCTCGACGGCCAGGTCGACGTTGGCGATTACGCCATCGTCCACGTCGGGTTCGCCATTTCGAAGGTGGATGAGGTGGAGGCTCGGCGAACGTTCGAGGCACTTCGCGAGATGAGCCAGCTCGACGAGCTGGAATGGATGAAGGAGGTGGCAGAGCAGAGCCTCGAGCAGATGTCCGAGGGAGGTCCCGCATGAAGTACTTGAGCGAATATCGCGACGGCAAGGTCGCGCGGGCCCTCGCCGCGCGCATCCGCCAGCGCGCGAGTCGGCGCTGGGCGCTCATGGAGGTATGCGGTGGCCAGACGCACACCATCGTGAAACAGGGAATCGACGAGCTCCTTGCCGATTCCGTCGAGATGATTCATGGGCCAGGATGCCCGGTGTGCGTCACTCCGCTCGAGCAGATCGACAAGGCACTGCATCTTGCCACCCGGCCCGACGTG
This sequence comes from Gemmatimonadota bacterium, assembly GCA_039591795.1. Lineage (GTDB taxonomy): Bacteria > Gemmatimonadota > Gemmatimonadetes > Gemmatimonadales > GWC2-71-9 > JBDHCY01. Next base: position 8,306 of record JBDHCY010000027.1, read on the forward strand.
GTGTTCACGTCGTTCGGCGACATGCTCCGCGTCCCTGGAAGCGAGTGCGACCTCTTCCAGATACGAGCTCGGGGGGGCGATGTGCGGGTAGTGTATTCACCGCTCGACGCTCTCGAGCTCGCCCGACGGCATCCAGACCGGGAAATCGTCTTCTTCGCCGTCGGCTTCGAGACCACGGCCCCGGCGAACGCGATGGCCGTCTGGCAAGCGAGAGAGCTGGGTGTCTCCAATTTCAGCATGCTCGTCTCGCACGTGACCGTGCCACCAGCGATGGCGGTGATTCTGGAATCATCGGACAACCGCGTGCAAGGTTTCCTCGCGGCGGGCCACGTCTGCACCATCATGGGCTGGACGGAGTACGAGCCGATTGCCCAGCGCTATCGGGTGCCCATCGTCGTCACGGGCTTCGAGCCGGTGGACATCCTCGAAGGCATCTACATGACGGTCTGTCAGCTCGAGGAGGGGCGGTACGAGGTCGAGAACCAGTACGTCCGGTCGGTTCAGCGGGAGGGGAACCAACCCGCACAGGAAGTAGTGGGGCAGGTCTTCCAGCTCGTAAACCGTGCATGGCGGGGAATCGGAGAGATTCCGAGTAGCGGGCTCGGGTTGAGAGCGGAGTTCTCCGAATGGGATGCCGAGCGCAAGTTCGCGCTCGACGACATCCGACCAAGCGAGCCTGCCGAGTGCCGCGCCGGGGAAGTGCTTCAGGGCAAGATCAAGCCGTTCGAGTGTGCAGAGTTCGGGAGCGGCTGCACTCCTGAGCGGCCGCTCGGTGCCCCGATGGTGTCCTCCGAGGGCGCATGCGCCGCATACTACAACTACGGGCGGTATCGAGTGGGTACCACAGCGGAGGTGAAGTCATGAGCGCAGAGCGCATCGCCGCCGGCGGGCTCATCTGCCCCACTCCACTCGGGACCGTCGATCGGGTACAACTCGGGCACGGATCCGGCGGAAAACTCACTGCTGCCCTGCTCAAGGAGCATTTTCTCCCACACTTCACCGATGAGCATCTCGCCCAGCTCGGCGATGCAGCCGTCGTGTCCGTCTCGAAGGGGGAAATCGCCGTCTCAACTGATACGTTCGTCGTGCGTCCACTCGAGTTCCCAGGAGGAAACATCGGGTCGCTCGCGGTGCACGGTACGGTCAATGACCTCGCCATGATGGGTGCGACTCCCGCGTATCTGTCTGCGGGATTCGTGCTGGAAGAGGGGCTCCCGTTCGACACGCTCGACCGAATCGTGCAGGAGATGGCCCGAGCAGCTCGTGCCGCGCGAGTCCGACTCATCACTGGTGACACCAAGGTCGTGGAGCGAGGGAAGGCAGACGGTGTGTTCGTCAATACGACGGGAATCGGATTCCTCGACCCAACGCTCAGACCAGCGCCAGGGAGGGCGCGCTCCGGCGACGACGTCGTCGTGAGCGGGCCCATCGGTAGACACGGCATCGCCATCATGGCCGCCCGCGAAGGGCTCGCCTTCGACGTGGAACTGGAGAGCGATAGCGCGGCACTCCATCCTCTGGTCGAGCGCCTGCGCGATGCGGCAGGGGCGGAGGTCCATGTCTTGCGTGACCCGACGAGGGGCGGAATGGCCAGCGCGCTGAACGAGATCGCCGCGGCGTCGGGAGTGGGTGTCGAGCTCGAGGAGTGGGCGCTGCCGATCCCCGAGCCCGTAGCCGCAGCATGCGAGATGCTCGGCTTCGACCCACTCTACGTGGCGAACGAGGGGATTCTGATCGCGTTCGTCAGCCCGGAAGGGTCGTCGTCAGCGTTCGACGCGCTGCGGAGCCACCCGCTCGGAGCCGGCGCCTCCATCATCGGTCGGGCCGTCGCCAAGCACCCGGGGCTGGTAGTGTTGAAGACCGGGATTGGGGGAAGCAGGGTCGTGGACATGCTGCCTGGAGACCAGCTGCCCAGGATCTGCTGACGCCTACCCTCCAGCCCGAAAGCTGAGATACAACCCGGCGAAGTATCCGAGCACCATGAATGCGGGGCCCGGCTCGATCATCCAGATCCGCCGTTCCGATTTGTTGAGTACATCGATGAGCCCGAGCGTCATGAGAATCGCGCCAGCGAAGGCGCCGATCGTGAGCGACGGGTCGACCTTGGCGAGAATGGAGCCGGGCCCATCGATGATGTCGAGCGGTACGAGTGCCGCCATGTTGAAGCAGTTGCTGCCCAGGAGGTTCCCGACCACGAGGTTATAGGATCCGGAGCGTATCCCGGCGACGGAGACGGCAGCCTCGGGGAGCGAGGTGGTGATGGCGAGGAGGAGCATTCCGGCGAAGCCGAGCGAGATCCCGAGTTGATCGGCGAGGCCAGCCGTGGAGCGCGCGAGCGCGGGCGCTGCGATGAGGAGCACAAGCGCCGCAGCCGTGAATCCCAAGATCGCTCGACGGAGTGCCAGGCGTGACGGCTTCGCCTCAGCGACCTCGGCCTCGGTTCGGAAGGGAGGCTCCGGACGGTTATAGAAGATCACGCGCATGCCGGCCACGTAGGTAAAAGCCACCGCAAGGGCGGCCCAGCCCAACCCAAGTAGAGACCCGTCTCTGGCGGCGACGCCGACACCCGCCAAGAGTGCCAAGCAGATCGCGAGGATGCCGACGAGTGCCTGATTGATGGCGACGCGAGTGAGCAGCCGGGGCTGGCGTGTGCAGATGTCGGCCACGGCGAGAATCAGCATGTTCGCCATGTTCGAGCCAAAGAGGTCACCGACCGCGAGCCCCGGGTGGCCTTGCAAGACGGCGTTTGCATCAGTGAGGAGCTCGGGAAGGGAAGTTGCTGCAGCGACGAGAATGGCCCCGATCCACATGCTTCCCAGGCCGGTCCCCTCGGCGATCGTTTCACCGTCGTACGCGAGCCGTGCCCCTGCGACGATCACAAGCCCTGCGCTCAGCAAGAATGTCAACCAGAGTGGCACAGCGGTGCTCCCCGTGGCTCAGTCGAGAGGCTGGAGCAGGTTGCAGCGGACCGCGGCCGCAACGTACTCGGGCGCGGACGATTTGAGTGGGTGACCGTATCCTCTGCGGGCGGGGAACGCAAACGATATGGGGCGGCTCCGCTCCCGGGTGGGAGGGCGCCGCCCCTTCGCATCGTCACGCCAGGCGACGGGCCCAACATTCGAACCCGGCCTGCTGCGGTGCGGGCGCTACGAGTCCGGCCAGGTCGCGTCCAGCCGCTCGCTTTGCGTTAGTCGGGACGCCACACCGACACGGGCGAGGCCAGTGCGGGAGCCCCGCCGGGTCCGCCGAGGGGGGCCCGAGTGCGGGAGTCACCACCACGCCCGGGGCCTCGACTGAACGGCTGCACGTTAGAGGCGAGTCTATGAAGACGACATGAGATCACCCTGATGAGCCATTCACTCGCGATCCGGCAGGCACACGCGTAGCGCGGGGCCACCACGGCAAAAACAACGCGAGCTCTCCCTAGCAACCCAGCTCCGCCAGAATGACGGTGAAGGCGATTTCAAGAAAAACTGGACGGCGCTTCATGGCGACGGATGCATGGTGCCAGCAAGAAGACGACCGTTGGAAGAAGATGCGTGCCTCTCACAGCGACCTCGATCACACAGCGGAGCTCGAGTTGCGCCTGAAAGCACAGTCCTCGGGCGAGCTCTTGGCCCAAGCCGGCCGCGCGCTGGGTGAGTTCCTGGTTCGTGCCGCACCGCCTGGTGAGGGGGTCGAGTGGCGCACACTGGAGGTTCAATCGACCGATCGTGAAGCACTACTAGTGGACTGGCTCAACGAGCTCCTGTACGTGGCTGACGTAGAGCACCTCGTGCCGGTGGAGTTTGAATCCGTGGAAGCTACGGACACCGTGGTGCACGCACGCGCGCGCTGCGCCCCGGTCACCGAAGCCCCAGCATTCGTCAAGGCGGCAACGCGCGAAGGGATCCACCTACGTGACACGGGGCACGGCCTCGAGGCCGAAGTGAATCTGGACATATGACCGCCGCAACTCAGGCTTTCCAGTCCAAGCGGCTGGGTCCCGCCGTGGTCGAACTCCTGACATCGATGCGGAGCATTGGTGCCGCGTGCCGTCGGCGGGCAACTCGAGTCTCCAAGCGCGATGAAAAGGTAGGGACCATGCTCTTCGAGATCGCAGCGAGAGATGTGGAGTTGAGCGACACCCAGATGACGCTGGTCCGCGAGATGGCCGAGCGACTGACCGATTTCTACGACCGCATCGTGAGCTGTCGCATCGCCATCGCCGTGCCACACCGGCGGGCCCACCAACCGGTCGAATACCACGTACGAATCGACGTTGGAGTGCCAGGCGGTGAGCTACTGGTTTCGAGACACGCGAGCGACGACATGCTCTCGGCGGCGCAAGCCGCCTTTGAAGCGGCACGGCGGCGCCTGCAGGACCACGTGCGCGTCCAGCGAGGCGAGGTCAAGTCGCACGCTGGGCCGCCGACCGGCCGCGTCGCCAAGCTACTCCCCTTCGAGCGATATGGCTTTCTCGAAACGCACGACGGACGCGAGATCTACTTCCACGCGAACAGTGTGGTGAACGGCGGTTTCCAACGGCTCGAAGTTGGTATGCGAGTGCGCTACGTGGAAACGACGGGGCACGACGGACCGCAGGCGAGTACGGTCACGCCGACCGGCGGGCGCGGACGCATCCACACCCCCAATCGCGAGAGGACCGAATGATACCAACCGGGAAGTACGCGGAGATCGAGCGAGGATCGGCGGTCACGATCTCGGCGGGGGTTGCTCGGCTGGAAGGCATCCTCGTGGTCCCGCCGGATGCCTCTGGCATGGTGCTCTTCGCGCACGGCAGCGGGAGCGGGCGTTTCAGTCCGCGAAACGGCTATGTGGCCGGCGCACTCCAGAGTGCAGGTCTCGCCACGCTCCTTCTCGATCTCCTCACCGAGGCTGAGGCTGCTCGCCATGCGATGGTGTTCGACATTCCACTCCTCGCCGAGCGGTTGCGCGTGGCAGCGCAATGGGCGTCAACCGACTCGCCAGGTGCTGGCCTCGCGCTTGGCTACTTCGGTGCGAGTACCGGCGCTGCAGCAGCGCTCGTGGCGGCGACGGAAGCCCCCCCGGTCGGAGCAATCGTGTCGCGAGGGGGGCGTCCCGACCTCGCCGGTGCTGCCCTCGATCGCGTCACCGCACCGACGCTCCTCATCGTAGGTGGCTGGGACGAGGCCGTCATCCCGCTCAACAAGTCGGCCCTGCAGCGGCTTCGCGCGCCGAAGGAGTTGGTCATCGTCTCCGAAGCAACGCACCTGTTCGTGGAGCCGGGCAAGCTCGAAGACGTAGCGCGGCTCGCCGCGGCTTGGTTCACGAAGCACCTCGCTCCCGCATCGGGCACTTCATGAAGTGGCTCCACAGCTTCGCGACTCTGGGTCCCTTTGACTATCTGGACATCTTCCAGGCGCCGAGCATCGACCTGGCGACCAAGGTGGCCACGCTCGTCCGAATCGCGGGCCATGCCCACGTCGAGGTCTGGCCAGCGACGGAGTGGAAGGCGTACCGAGACCTGCTGCGCAATCTTCCCGCGTTCGAAGCACTGACGGTCGCGACGCATTAGCACGCCACCGCCGACCGATAGGGAGGGCTCGCTGGCTGGCAGTTGACGCGCCGTAGGGGAGCGCACCCCGTTGTCAAAGCCATGAGGGTGGCTTCAGGAAGATCTGTGGCCGCCTTCATGTTGTGGAAGGCTAACTTGCAGATGGCGGCGACCCCTCTGCCCGGGAGGGGCGGAGTCGGGGGCCGACCTGGAGGGAGGTGCCCGATGACGTGGAAGCCAATCGTAGCCGGCGTGGATGCGTCGCCGGAAGGTGGATGGGCGGCGGCGGTCTCCTGGCAGATCGCGCAGAAGGCGGGTGTGCCCGCCTTCCTCGTCCACGCCGTGCCGGCTGTTGGCGCGTTCAGTGGTGGGACGCCCGGTAGCACCGACGTCAGCGCTATTCGAGCCGCCATCCTCGACGTCGCACGCCGCCGGGTGCTCGAGACACTGCCCGGGGGAGCGCCCGAAGAGAGCTTCGAGAAGCTCGAGGTGCTTTTCGGGAGGCCGGCGGGTGTGCTGACGCGCGTGGCTCGTGAGCGAGAGGCCGGCCTCATCGTTCTCGGCGGCAAACACCACCGTGCCTTGGCTCGGTGGTTTGCCGGGAACACGGCTGTCGACGTGGCGCGACTCTCGGCCGTGCCGACTCTGGTGGCTACGCAGTCCCTGGCGCGGGTCGGTCGCATCCTCGCGGCCGTCGACCTATCGAGTGCTGCCGGACCGACGATCGCTGCAGCGGAGGCGTTCGCGAAACTGTTCGGCGCCAAGCTGCGCGTACTCCACGCCCTGGAGCCCGTGCCGCTCGCGGCCGAACTCCCGACTCCCGTCGATCCGCGCGAACTTGCCCAAAGTGCCCAGAGCGTGCTCGAGCACGATGTGTGGCCCAAGATCGCCCTACCGGCCGAGCGCGTCGTGCGCGAGGGCGGCGCGCGGAGCGTGATTGCAGCGGAAGCCACCGAGTGGCAGGCCGATCTCGTGATCATGGGGTCGCATGGCAAGGGCTGGATCGATCGGGTCCTCTTGGGGAGTCTGACCGAAGCCCTTCTCCGGCATCTCCCGGCCTCGCTCCTCGTCGTTCCCACGAGCGCTCCGGTGGCACACGAAGAGAGGGAGCCGGAGCAGGCAGCGAGCGCTGCGGACCAGTAGCCCGAATCGGACGCGACCGGATCGGCAGTGGGCAAGGAGAAATGGTGATCTTCGCGAATCGTTGCGAGGCGGGCCTTCGCCTGGCCGGCGAACTGGAGGAGTATCGTTCGGCCGACCCGGTTGTGCTCGCCCTTCCCCGCGGCGGCGTTCCGATCGGATTCGAAGTCGCGCGTGCCCTGGGCGCGCCACTCGAGGTCTTCCCGGTGCGAAAGCTCGGGGCACCTGGCCACGCCGAGCTCGCGATCGGTGCCGTGGGGCCTGGTGGCGTGACCGTGCTGGACGAGTCTACGATTCGCCTCCTTGGCGTGCCTGACTCATACCTGGCGGCGGTGATCGAACGTGAGCGCAAAGAGGTGGCACGGCGCGTGGAGGAGTTCGCGGGCGCCGGGCCGGCTGTGTCGGTCGAGGGACGGACCGTCATTCTGGTCGACGACGGGATCGCCACCGGTGCCACTGCCGAAGCCGCGATTGGCACCCTGCGACAACAGAGATCGGCGCGCATCGTCGTCGCGGCACCGGTCGCCGCACCAGAGGCCGTAGAGCGGCTCCGGGCGATCGCGGATGTGGTGAACTGCGTCGCGGTACCGAGAGATTTCGGCGCGGTGGGCTTTTGGTACCGGGACTTCACGCAGACGACAGATGACGAAGTCCGTCAGTTGCTGCAGCGCGCGCGGCTCGAGTGGCAGGCGCACCAACATGATGCGGCAACCGGAGCACAATGAGCTGTGAGGTCCCCGAATGAGCCATACGCTCGTACCACTCGACGGCTCGACTTTCGCAGAGGCGGCGCTCCCGCTCGCGATTCGCCTCGCGCGTGAGACTGGTTCTTCCCTCACGTTCCTGTCAGTGCTCGAAGCCGAGTGGGTGCGGGCCGGTTCGTGGTCTGCTGCAACACTGAAGGCCGAGCTCCACGAGTACCTCGAAGGCGTGGTGCGGAAGACGAGCGAGCTCACGACGGCGCAGCTCGCCGTGAGCGTTCTGGACGGGTCGGTGGCCGCCATACTCGAGCGTTTCGTCGAGAGTGAAGACGTGGGGCTCGTGGTCATGTCCACCCACGGCAGAGGAGCAGTCCACCGAGCGTGGTTGGGGAGTATTGCAGACCACCTGATCCGCCACCTGCGAGTGCCGATCGTGCTGGTGCGGCCTGTGGATCCCGTTCCGGAGCGGCTGGAGGAGGCTCCGGCACTCCGAGTGATTCTCGTCCCACTCGACGGGTCGCAAAGGGCCGAGGAGATACTCCAACTGGTGGGCCGCCTGGCCCGTCCCGCCGGGACGGAGTGCCGGCTGTTCAGGGTCGTTCCGCCGCCGCCACCGTTTGCCACCCCCTATCTCCCACATGCGGCGCGCGCGCTTCGCGAGACTCTCGATCGCGGACGCGAGGAGGCGGAGCAATACCTGCAAGAAGTTACTGAGCGTCTGCGTGAGTCGGGGCTCACGGTCTCATGGAAGGTGGAGGTGGGGGTGCGCCCTGCGACCGGCATCCTGCACGCAGCCGAAGCCCCCGACGTGGACCTCGTGGCGATCGCCACGCACGGCCGGGGTGGTATCCCTCGTCTGATGCTCGGGAGCGTAGCGGACAAGGTGGTCCGCGGCGCTGACCTCCCGGTTCTCGTGGCTCGAATATGAAGGCGCCTCCCCAACGTACGACGGCCCCGGGACGAGTCCCGGGGCCGTCGCCGCTGGTGGAGTGGCGGGTCTACTTGACGAGGATCTTGCTCTTCTTCGCCGATTCGACCTTGGGGAGGTGAACCAGCAGCACCCCGTCCTCCACCATCGCCTCGATCTTGTCCTCGAGAACCGGGGTCGGGAGCCGCAGCGAGCGGACGAACCGACCCTCCTCGCGCTCTTGCCAGATGTACTGCTCAGCCTTTTCCTCCTTGTGGAACTCCCTGCGGCCGGAGAGCGTGAGGATGTTGTTCTCGAGGCCCACATCGAGGTTCTCCTTCGGAATGCCGGGGACTTCGAGCCGGATCAGATACTCTTTTTCCGTCTCGGCGAAGTCCAGCGGCGGCGCCCAGGCGGTCTCCATGACCGGCGCGAAGCGCTCCATGCCGAAGAAGGGTTCGCGGAAGAATCGATCGAACATCCGATCGAACTCCGTCTTCACGTGCGCCAGTTTCTCCGGCGCTGCTTTGACAATCGCCATCCTGCCTCCAAGTGGCCCTACGCGTCGAACGTTGTCGCACGCCACTTGAATGCACCGTGAAACAGCGGTGAAGTTTTCTAGCCCGTAGAATGGGTAACGTTACTGAGTGTCGCCCATGGGGATTTCATGCAACTGGCGTCGCAATAAGGGATGGACTCGTAACAGGTACCAGCCCATGAGCGCCGCCGCCGCAAAGCTCGGAACCCCAGTACGCCACCACGCCCCGCTGCCGAAGAGTGGTAGCGCCGCCAAGAGCACCGCGCCGTAGACGTGGAAGCCGATCACGAGGAGCAGTACGAGAACGAGATACTGCACCGACGGATGGCGCTCGGCCAGCGAGACGAGCCACGATGTCACGAAGCCAGCGGCGAGAAACGCGAGGAGGTGCACTGCGTTGTAGGCGAGCACGGGCCGGGCGGCGACCTCGACCGCCACCGGATCGTCGAGGCCCATGAAGAGAGCCGAGCCCAGCAGCGCGGCGGTGTGGAAGGGCGAACGCCCCTCGATGAGGTTGAGCACCGCGAAGAAGCCGACCACAGTCCCGTAGCCGATCAGGCCCGCAACGAGCCCACCCTGCAGCGTTCGCTGTGTCCGTACCTCCATCGGCCCTCCCGGGAATGGGGTCGCCTGCCGAGCGTACTGAGGCGTCTATGATCGCTCCGTGAAGGCGACATGATCATCCGTTTAGACTCGTTTCGTGAACATTTCTTGGAAGTTGATTCGGGCACGCTTCACGGCCTCCGCGACAGATTGGGGCCTATACTCCTCGCGCGAGAGGGCGATGGCGCACAACGTTGGTGGCAAGGACGCATGGTTGCGGACGACCCTTGCGGTCGGTCTGATCGGCGTAGCGGGGATCTTCAACGAACGCGGGACCTTCGTCGCCGGCGCACTGCTTTCAGCCGGCGTGCTGGTGGTCACGGCGCTCTGTAGCCGGTGCCCGCTCTACGCCGCCCTTGGGATCCGCACGTGCGAGGATGACGAGGCGCTCGGCGACTGAGCTTCTCGCTCGAAAGACGACGGCCGGCCCGCTCCGATGGAGCGGGCCGGCTGTCGTTTGTGAAGAGGCTGGCTAGAAGGGCCTGAAGCCCGGTGACCCGAATCGCTCCAACGTGAGGTGATCGAGAATCGGGTAGGCGTAGGCTATGATCACGAGAATCGCTCCGACGACGGCCCAGAGGCCGAAGCGGTCGAGGAGCCCCTTGCGAGGCGCCAGCTCGTGGAGTGGATCGGCGAACTCGATCGGTGCGGGCTCCTGGCGCCTGCCCGCGAGAGCGGTGCCCAGCATCACCAGCACGAAGAAGCCCGCACTCGTGAAGAGGAATAGGCCGCCCACGGCCGAGAGGCCCGTGAGGCCATTCCAGGTGGCTGCCACCTCACTCCCCCCGTAGCCAGCCTCGTACACGCGGCGGGGCATCCCCATGAGCCCGGTCACATGGTTCGAAATGGAGAACAGAAGCATCCCAATGAACCAGAGATAGGGCTGTACCTTGGCCAGCAGATCCAGTTCGAGCGCTCTCCCGGTCAGGCGCGGCACCAACCAGTAGGCGGTACCCATGAACGTGAGCGCCGTAGCCGTCCCGACCGTGAGGTGAAAATGCCCCTGAATCCACGCGGTGTTGTGGACGATGGCGTTCATTCCGAACGCGGCGTTGATCGCACCCCCGAACCCGCCCACGGCGAAGAGAATCATTGAGAGCGCGACACTCGCAAATAGCGGGTCACCCCAGGGGAGACGGGGGATCCAGTTGAGCAGGCCCCTTGCTCCGCGTGCGCGTCCGGCGATCTCGAGTGAGGCCGTGACGGTGAACGCGGTCACGAAGCTCGGGTAGAGAATCCCGAAGGTGAGCAGGGTGTGAAACATCTTCCATCCGCTCGGAACGCCGGGGTCCATGAATTGATGGTGGAATCCGACCGGGGTCGAGAGGACGATGAACATGACGAACACGAGCCGTGCCAGCGGGTCGCTGAAGAGCTTCCCGCCCGCCACCTTCGGAAGGACGGCGTACCACACGACGTACGCAGGCAAGAGCCAGAAGTAGACCAGCGGATGACCGAACCACCAGAACAGCATGCGTGCGAGCATCGGGTCGACGGTCTCGGTGAGACCGAGGGACCACGGGATGAGCAGCACGACCACTTCGATGGCGACCCCGACCGTGGCCAATAGCCACACGATGATCGTCGCGAGCATGCCGTGCACGGCGAGCGGCGTCGGCGCCTCGGGATGCTCGCGGCGCCACAGTTGGTAGGTGCGGAGCATGACGATCGCCCAGATCCACGATCCGACGACGAGCAGCGCGGCGCCAATGTAGAACGCTGGGTGGGCCTGGAGTGGAGGATAGAACGTGTAGAGCACCGAGGCCTTTCCGCTCAGAATGGCGACCGCCGCGGCGGCTGAGCCAGCCACGGCGATCCAAAAGCCCAGCCAGCCGAGCCTCGGGTGGGCGATGGGTCGCTTGAGCGCGCTCTCGGCGAAGGCGTATCCCAGGGCCATGATGAAGAACGTCGTGAACACCAGGGCCATCAACACGCCATGAGCTGTGACCGACAGGTAGTACAACTTCGCCGACCGGAAGGGCAGATCGAGGCTGGCCCGGGAGAGTGCCTGCATCAGGGCCATGGCGGCGGCTACGCCGAAGGCGAGAATTGCTACCCAGAGGTTCGCGAGGGCGAGGCGCTGTGCGCGGATCATTGCACCTCCTCGGCAACGAGCTTGGCCGACATCGCGTGATGCGCGAGCCCACAGTACTCGTTGCAGACGATGAGGTACTCCCCCGGCTCGAATGTGATGGTGAACTGGCTCACGTAGCCGGGCACGATCATCGCGTTGGCGTTCGTGCCCACGATCTGGAAGCCGTGAATGACATCCGCGCTGGTCAACCGAAATCGAACCGGACGACCCGCAGGCACCCGTATCTCGGCCGGTTGGAACGCGAACATCAGGGCAATCCCGACGACGGTCACTCCGTTCTCGTCCACGGTGACACCGCGCTCGGCGAAGCGTTCGTCCTGCCACACGGTGCGTGGGTCGATCGTTTCGACGTGGCTTGGGGGCTGAAGGGCGCGCCCGAAGGTCGTCACCGCAATGGCGCTCAAGAAGGCCACGATGAGCACGCCCGCCGCCCACAGCCAGATCTTCTCGTAGAGCGGCACGTTCATGGCGTCATGCCTCCGCGCCGGAGATACACCAAGAAGTAGATGGCGAACCAGCCGACCGCGAAGAGCACGCCATAGAGGCCGATGAGCAACAGCGTTCCCTTCGGGTGGCCGTCCATGCGACCGCTCTCGTCAGACATTGATCGGTGCCTCGTGTTAGGAGTGGAGCGTCCCGCTCGGGAGCTCGGCTTCGAATCGCGTCCCACCTGCAGGGAGGTTGGCGACGCGAATGGCGCCGCCGTGAACCCGTGCCACCGCGGCCGCCACAGCGAGGCCAAGACCAGTCCCGGTTCCGCGACTGCGCGCCTCGTCGGCTCGATAGAACGGCTCGAAGATATGCGCAGAGTGTTCCGGGGCAATGCCGGGTCCGGAATCCTCGATGACGAGGCGAACTCTATCCGGTGCAGCGGCAGTCTCGACGCTGAGACGTCCCCCCTCGGGAGAGAACTTGATCGCGTTGTCGAGGAGACGATCGAGCATTCGACCCACGAGGATCGGATCGACCGCAGCACCGCCGTCGGCCGCAAGTGCAGTTTCGAGGCGGAGTCGCTTCCCTTCGACTGCGGGCGAAGCACGCACGATCGCCTCGCGCACCAACACATCGAATTCGGTAGGTGCGTGGCGAATCGTGGCGAGGCGCGCCTCGGCGCGGCTCACGAAGAGGAGATCTTCACAGAGCTCCGTAATGGCCTGAATGTCGTCGAGCGCACTCCTCAGCACACGCTGATATTCGTCTGGGGTTCGCTGCGTACGGAGCGCGACTTCGATTTCACCACGGAGGGTCGTGAGCGGTGTTCTCAGCTCGTGACTCGCGTCCGCTGTAAAACGCCGCTGCATCGCAAACGCCTCGTCGAGCCGCTCGAGCATGCGGTTGAGCACTTGCAACAGATCCCGGTACTCCTCGACCTCGGCGTGTACGGCGATCCGCTGGTCGAGGGTGCGCGCCTCGATACTGGTGGCCTGCTGAGTGATATCGATAACGGGTTGCACCGCCGAGGCGACGAGGCGCGAAGCACCGATGAACGAAGCCGCCGTCCCCAGGGCGACGACGACGACGAGCACGAACGCGAGATTGCGCTGGACAGCTTCGATGGGGGCGAGCGACGCGCCGACCTGGAGCACACGCTCGCCGCCCGGGTCGCGCGCGGGGTCGGTGTAGTAGAGAATGCGCACCCCCCTCTCCCCCCAGCGAGCATCGTGCAAAGTCGGATCTCCCCCCAGCGAGCCGCCCGCCGCCTCCGCGTCGAACGGCAGTGACGCCGCCTCGTCGGGCACCGCGCGTAGCACCGCGCCGTCGAGAGTCCGCAGCGCGATGTAACGGTTGACGTCGAGCTCGTAGTGGGCGGGATTGCCGAGCACCTCTGGCGCGAGGCCGGCGGGCGACGAGTCAGTCTCGACCTCGACTCCAATGAAGAAAGCCGTGGCCGCCAGGGCGTGGTCGAGTTGATGACGCATCACCCGGCCCGTTCCGCGGTATGCCGCCACGGCTGCTGCGGTGAGCCCCACGCCCATCGTGATCGCGAAACGCACGGCTAGCGTGCGGCGCAATGAGTGGGTCACTCAGTGTCGTCGCCTGGAAGCTGAAGTCGAAAACCCACCCCTCGCACGGTGTGGATGAGATTGGACTCGGCCGCCAAGCGGAGCTTGCGCCGCAAGTTGCCGACGTGCACGTCCACCACGTTGCTCTCAGGGTCGAAGTGCATGTCCCACACCTTCTCGAGGAGCTCGGTGCGGCGCACTACCTCCTCCGGCCGGAGGAGGAAATGTTCGAGTAGATGGAATTCCTTCGGCGTGAGATCGAGCTTCTTTTCACTCACACGCACTTTGTGCTTCAGTCGATCGAGCTCGATCGGGCCATAACGGAGGAGGTCGGTGCGCGTAGAGCCGCCCCGTCGCATGAGCGCACGGAGCCGTGCCAGCAGCTCATCGAACCGAAACGGTTTGGTCAGATAGTCGTCCGCGCCGGCATCGAGACCCCGCACGATGTCGTCGGACGAGTCTCGGGCGGTCAGCATGAGGATGGGCGTGCTGCGCCCCTCCCGCCGGAGCTCGGTCGCGAGCTGCAGGCCGTTCTTCTTGGGCATCATGAGATCGAGCAGAATCACGTCGTAGTCGTTGACGTGCGCCAGCATGGTGCCCTCTTCACCATCGGCTGCCACATCGACCGCGAACCCTTCTTCCCGCAGTCCCTGCTCGATGAAGCCCGCGACTTTGCGATCGTCCTCGACCACGAGCACCTTCATGCCGGCACCTTATCGTCGCCGCGCTGAACGGCGCTTAAAGGATCGATGAAGAAATCTTCAAGGCTTGCTGCCGGGCGCCGGCAACGTCAGCGTGAAGGTCGCTCCAGAGCCGGGGGCGCTGTGGACGGATAAGCGTCCGCCGAGCATCTCGGCGAGGCGTCGCGAGACGGGGAGCCCGAGCCCGCTTCCTAGGCCGCCCTGCGGCCCGACACGGACAAAGGGTTCGAAGATTGCTGCCTGTGCCTCGCTCGCGATGCCAGGGCCGCGATCGATGACGTGAAATCGAACTTCCCCCGGGACCTGTTCCACCCGCACTACGACGCGCTCTGCCGCAGGGCTGTGCCGCACCGCATTGCTGAGGAGATTGACGAGAATCTGCTCTACGCGTGCATCGTCGGTCTCGCAGACGGGCGATGGGTCGGGGCATTCCTCGACGATCTGGACCGCTTTGGCGTCTGCGGCGGGCTGCACCGAGTTGTGCGCGCGCCTGACGGGCACCACCGCTGGCACGTCGCGACGCACCGTGGGCATCTTCCCCGCGTCGAGACGGCTCAAATCGAGGAGGTTATTGAGGAGCTCGATCGTGCGCTCGGCGGCTTCGAACACCTCGTGTGCCTCGCGCGGCGCCGGTTTGCGTCCCCGCGGGCGCACGAGGCGTTCCGCCCATCCGTAGATGCCCGTCAGGGCGTTTCGGAGCTCGTGATTGACCATGGCGAAGAATTGATTGCGCTGGCGCTGCATGGCCTGGACGTGCTCGAGAAGCTCTGTCGTGTCTCGGTAGAGGCGTGCGTTCTCCACGGCCACAGCCGCCTGCGCGGCGAGGAGCACGGCAACCGCCTCGTCCTCCTCGTCAAACGCGGGCGCGCCGATCTTGTCGGCGAAGTAGAGATTGCCGAAGACACCGTGCCGGCCCACGATCGGCACCCCAAGGAACGACTCCATCGAAGGGTGGTTGGGTGGAAACCCGGACCGCCTGGGGTGAGCGGAGATCGCGGCCGAGCGGATCGGTCGACCTTCCCGGATCACGAGCCCCAGGAGCCCCCGCCCCTCCGGAGGGGTACCGATGCGCGCCCGTTCGTCGTCGGTGAGTCCCGAAGTCAGGAAGTCGCTCAGCGTCTTCTCGTCAGGCGCGAGCACGCCGAGCGCGGAATAGCGGGCAGCGACAACTTCACGCCCCCGGTCGACGACTTGCTGGAGTACCGTCCCGAGGTCGTGCTCGGACGAGATGGCGAGGCCAGCGGCGAGGAGTCGCTCGAATCGGTGGCGAACCCGTTAGGTTGTATTGATCGGCTGGCGCAAGGCTACCCCTAGGCGACAGCCGGTAAGCTATCGGGGCGACGCCAATCGGCCAAATTGGCTTCGGAGCCGCAGTCGCCGGAGATCAGTCAGAGCC
>JBDHCY010000028.1:0-23517 GCA_039591795.1 Gemmatimonadota bacterium
CGAAACTGGGCCTGGTGAGGCGCGGCTATCTCGCCGACCTGATCATCGTCGACGGTAATCCCGCGTACAACTTTCGATTCCTGTACTCGTTCGGCGCGCTACGGCTCAACGAAGACGGCGAGATGATCCGGACCAGTGGCATCGTGCACACGATCAAGGACGGCGTCGTCACGAATAATGCGCGTTTGATGGAAGAGGTTGCGAAGATGGTGGCGGCTTCCAAGGAAGGTGTGGATCCGAGTGTGGTGGAGCAGCCCTTCGTCGCAGGGGGAGCGCCTCCGAGGCGGTGATTGGGTGCCAGATGCGAGAACAGCGCCCGTCGGCCTCGAGGGAATCGCTGCGGGTTCCGTCGCCCTGACCGCCTACTCGTTTTGAAAATGGAGTGGGTCCCGGAGGTTCTGTAGCGCCCGGTAGTAATAGAGGGGCGTCGGTCGGTTGTGCTTGAATCGCAAGCTCTTGAGAAAGGCGATTTCGTCGTCACTCGCCGCGCCGCCGAGGGAGGGATCGGCCAGGAATTCGGTAAGGCCGGGCTCTTCTCCGGCCGGTTCGTTGGATTCGAGTTCGACAAACCCGAATCGCTTCACGTGGCCGGACACCACGGTGTGGTTCAAGACGACCTTCAGCTCGAACGTCGCGAGGTCGATGCTCCATGACTCGATGAGCGGGTCGAGGAAGGCGACGCTGTTTTCGACCGACACCTGGAAGATGTCCGTGTCCAGGAACTCGAGCACGACGACCCGCATCTCTTCATAGTTTCGGCCGCTCAACCGAGCCACCGTGCGGAGCCAGAACTGATTCTCCAATTCGTCTTTGGCCACTCGCTTCACCGTCTCCAGCAGCTTCTGCGTGACCAGCCGTTCCAGTTCGCCAAACGGTTGCCTCTGGAAGATCGCGCGGACCAGCGGTTCCGCATCGGGACTGCATTTGCGGAGAATCAGCTCGCGGACTTCTCGAAACAGCGGCGCGGGCTCGTCTCCTAATTGTCTCTTCAGTTGCTCCTTGCGTTGGAGTTCTGCCACCTTGGCCAGCTCCCCATCGGGGAGCTTCAACACACGGTCCATCTTGCCATAGATGTCGGTGCGGTTCGGATCGGGAGGCGGCTTCTTGCGCGTCAGCAGCTGCGAGATGTAGGACTCGGTCACGCGGGCCGCCCGGGCGAGATCCCGCTGCCCCAACCCCAATTCTTCCAGCCGACAGCTGATCACAAATGCGACGTCCATGGAAGTGCTCCGTGCCCGTTGTTCGTGAGGAGGTCCCAAGCTGCATGAGAAGCCATGCTTGACACGAGTAGTACATCTTCGCTAGCTTTGAGCCAGGGAGATTAACCTATCAAGTTCAATCTGCACAGTGAAAAGGAACCGAACATGTACGCTCCCGGCCATCAGCCTCAGGGATGGGAAAGAGCGCGCGGAGACCTACGGTTGCGAGACCTACGAGGTTCCCGAGTCGACCTTCAAAAAAACGCTGCTCACGTCTAGGCCAGCTGGTGTACCCGGACGGAGGGGGGGCAAGTTCATGTGCCCTGTTCCCGATCCGGGCTTGTTGTTACGTCGCCGTCCAAGAAGGGAACCACTATGAACATGGCTACGAACATGCCCATGCGTCGCTTCAAGCTCAAGGCCAACCGGAGCGGCGGCCACGTGACGTGGTTGAACCGCCACACGGTCTATGAGGGGAAGCTGATGTCGATGACCGCCCGCATCGTGAGGCTCTTCCCTCCCAGTCCCATGGAGCGCCCGCAGCACGTCGATATTTCGTACGATTGGGTGACCCCGGTGCGTTGACCCACCAGGGCAGCTCCTTTCGTTCGTATTCGGTTCACTGGCGCTCCGAGGCCGGGGCGCTCTCTCTTTCTGTAATTGGGGCCCGATCCGGAGGTGGATATGAACAACGGGGAGAGCGCAGAGGTGTGCTGGTGCCAATACCATCTCTCAGTTGCGGTTCCCGACCCGGACGGGCGAGGGGACCTCGCTCGGCCAACAGCCAAACGTGGGTGCGTTCAGTCCGCGATACCTGGTCGGCGATCGGCAGGTTCGGGGCGGCCACCTCTCCATCGTGGGTAAGGGGGCGAAGCCGGCTGATACCTCCACCGATGATGATGTAGCCCATCCCTGTGCGCAGACGCCTCGTTCAGGCCTAGCGGCGCCCCCCGTGCGCTGAGACCATCCTGCTCGTCGGCACGGACTTTCCCTCCCGCTTACTTTCGAGATCCACCGCGCTCCCGAGGCCATCGTGAACCGTACCCTCGTCTCCGCGTGCAACCTTGCGGTCCTTTCCGTCATCGCGCTCGAGGCCCAGACCAGCCCGTTCTCGGACCTCGACGTCTTCCAGCTCGAATACGCGTCCGACGTCCAGATCTCGCCGGACGGGCGCGCGGTCGTCTACGTTCGGAACAGCATGAGCATCATGCGCGATCGACGGGAGGGACGGCTCTGGCTGGTGCGGACCGATGGATCGCGACACCGGAAACTCACCAGCGGGGACGACCGGCAGTCCTCTCCGCAGTGGTCGCCGGCCGGAACGCGGATCGCCTTCGTATCCGGCGGTGACGACGGCACCGAGATCTACGTCTATTGGGTTGAAACGGGCGAATCCGCTCGGTTGACCCAGCTCGAGCGCTCACCGCGCGACCTCGCCTGGTCGCCCGACGGACGCCTCATCGCGTTCTCGATGCTCGTTCCCGAGGCACCACCGAAACTCGCTTCGATGCCGCCCCGCCCGGAGGGTGCGCAGTGGGCGGAGGCCCCGCGTGTCGAAACACGCGTCCGGCACGAGGCGGACGGGAGAGGACACCTCGAGCCGGGTTACCAACACCTGTTCCTCGTCCCGGCCGACGGCGGGACACCGCGGCAGATCACTTCCGGAGACTTCCACCACCGGGGCCCCGTGTGGAACCCGGACGGGCGCTCGATGCTCTTCTCCGCCAATAGATCCGTGGATTGGGAGTACGAGCGCCGCGAGAGCGAGGTCTATTCCGTCTCGGTGGCCGATGGTCGAGTGACCCAGCTGACGAATCGTGACGGACCGGACACGAGCCCAGCCGTGGCGCCGGACGGCGCGGTCATCGCCTACGTCGGATTCGACGACCGGATACAGACGTATCAGACAGCCGATCTCCACGTCATGAATGCGGACGGGTCACTTGCGCGCCCCATCTTGGAAGGGCTCGACCGGTCCGTCAGGAATCCAGTGTGGGCGGTGGACGGGAGCGGTGTGTACTTCGCGTACGACAATGAGGGTGTCTCCAGGGTCGGGTTCGCGACGCCGGACGGCCAGATGCGCGTTATCGCCGACAGCATGGGAGGGACGGCCGTGGGCCGGCCCTACGGCGGCGGCAGCTTCTCGGTCGCGCGGAATGGTAGCGTGGCGTTCACGCGCACGACGTCGACCGACCCGAGCGAAGTGGCCTTCGTCACACCGGACGGCAGCACCCGCATCCTGACTTCACTCAATGCCGACCTCAAAGCCCAGAGCGCGATCGCACCGGCTGAAGCGTTCTGGACGGAGTCGTCACACGATGGGAGGCGCATTCAGTCGTGGATCGTCCACCCACCCGGCTTCGATCCGTCACAGCGGTATCCGCTGCTCCTGGAGATTCACGGTGGTCCCATCGCCAACTATGGCGATCGTTTCTCGGCCGAGGTGCAGCTCTACGCGACCGCCGGGCACGTCGTCGTGTACTCCAATCCACGCGGGAGTACGAGCTACGGAGAGGAGTTCGGCAACCTCTTGTATCACGACTACCCGGGGAACGACTACGACGATCTCATGTCCGTGGTCGATCGTGTCATCGAGCGCGGGTACATCGATGAGAACCGACTCTACGTGACGGGCGGCAGTGCAGGCGGGATCATGACTGCGTGGATCGTGGGCAACACGGACCGGTTCCGCGCGGCAGTCGTCGGGAAACCCGTGGTCAACTGGATCAGCAAGACGCTGGTCGCGGACAACTACGACGGGTACATGCACTATCGATACCCAGGCACGCCGTGGGAGAACCCGATGGCCTATTGGGAGGAGTCGCCGTTGTCGGTAGTAGGAAACGTAGAGACGCCGACGATGGTGATGGTGGGGACGGCGGACCTTCGGACACCACCCTCGGAGTCCAAGCAGCTCTACCATGCCTTGAAACTCCGACGCATCCCGACCGCTCTGGTCGAGATCCCCGGTGCTTCACACAACATCAGCAGGCGGCCGAGCCAGCTGATCGCCAAGGTGCGACATGTGATTGCGTGGTTTGAGCGGTACGGCGGTGCGGCGCCGGGAGCCGGGATGATCCCGTAGCGAGGGGCAGATGCCGTCGCCCGGGTAGTCACGGCTAAAGCCGCGGCTACCGCGATTACGTCATCGCCGGGTCCAGCGCTTGCCGGTCACGGCAGAACGATCCGGTCTAGCCACACCTGGGTGAACGGGTTCTCACCTCGACGGAGCGCTGCTACCCACTCACGGCGCTGCGGCACCCCCCGCACATTCTGCGGCCGCTCGATGTACGCCTCGAAATCCGTGATGGCTCCGGCATAGTCGCCGGTGATCGCCCGCGCGACCCCTCGGCTGTCCCGAATCCGGGGCCGATTGCCTTCGTCGCTCGCCTCGACCCCGGCGTCGCACACTTCGAGCACGCGCGCCGCGTGGCCGGCGATGCTCCCCCACCAGCAGACGGCATTGAGCGTGAGCGGCGGCGTCCCCGGCCCCAGCACGCCGGACACGATGGCGGAGTCCAGTAGGCGCTGCGCCTCGAGCGAATGAGCGTGCGCCTCGGCCTCCCGTCCCACCTGGCGCAGGAACGCCGCGTAGCGCGCGCGATGCCGCAGATACTCCGGAATACCGGCGGCTTGGCTACCAGTGCGGTGACGGAGTCCGAGCTCGTCGACCGCGAGTCCCTCGCCGAAGGCGTCCGCACTCTCTCGCTCGTCTCCGCGCTCTCGCAACACCGTTGCCAACTCGTAGTGCGCTTCGGCGAGCTGTGGACTGTCATCGGGCAGCGTGAGTCGCCGCACCCGGACCGCCTCGCGAGCGTGATGAAGCGCGGAGTCGGGTTCCCCCATCCCCCGGAACGTGAGGGCCAGGGCGTAGTTGTTGTAGGCGGTTTCAGGGTGGTCGCCGCCGTAAAGCCGGCGGTTCATTGCGAGGGCTTCTCGGAACGCCGCCAGTGCTTGCTCGTATCGTCCCTGCTCTCGGTTCAATGCTCCCACTCGATGCAGCGACACGACCGTGCCGGAGTGGTCGAACTCGAACAGGTCGCGGCGCAGCGCGAGAGTGGCGTGGCATAGCTCGTTCGCGGCGTCGCGATCGCCTTTGTTGATGAGCGTCCAGCAGAGATAATCCATGGTGGTGGCGAGCTCCACGCTATCAAGCACGCCTGCCGCCTTCTGAGAACCGAGCAGTGCGCGCAGCAGCATCTCACCTTCGAGCAGGTTGACGTCTTTCCGGAGGAACCCGAACGCCAAGCTGTGGATGATCGATGCAACCTCGGGGTGATACTCGTCGCCGAACGCTTGCCGAAGCGTCACCAGGGCCTCTCGGTTCAACGCTTCGGCGCGGTCGAACTCGCCCAGGCGAACGAGAACGCTGGCGAGCTTGCCCTCTGCGCTTGCAATGCCGAGCTCCTCGGCGCCTTGCTCTACCATCGTTTGCAACGCTTCGTCGAGCAGCAGTGCCGCGGTGTCCAGCCGGCCCAACCCACCGTATGCGGTTCCCATGGTGAGCATGAGGCGGGCTCGCACCAGCGGCTGTGCCGCTAGGTCCGTCTCGATCCGCGCCGCACCACTGTCGAGGATCTCCCGCGCGGTGATCGTGTTCCCGCGCGCCGCGCTCGGGTCCGACAGCGCGAATAGTCCGACCAGAAAGTCCGACACCTGCGTCGCAGTCGCTGCGTCTTGCTCGGCCTGACTCTGTGACGCAACGGCCCTCGCTTCCGCTTTCGTCGCCCGCACTAACCCGACCGTCGCCGCAGCCGCCCCCGCGATCAACGCAACCACTGCCGCCGCACTGGCTATCACCCCCGCCGTGTTACGCTTGACGAATTTCCGGAGGCGGTACGCCCGACTCGGGGGCCGCGCTTCCACCGGCTCGTCCTTCAAGAACCGACTCAGGTCCGCCGCCAACGCCTGTGCCGTCTCGTAGCGCCGTGCCCGATCCGCCTCCAAGGCCTTCATCACGATCCAGTCGAGATCCCCTTCGAGCTCGCTCGCCAAGCGCCGGGGATCGGTCCGCCGAAAGGTCGCCAACTGCGTCCGGTCTCCGTTTGCCTTCGACACCATGGCACTCGGCGTCGGTGGGCTCGATTCACGCGACAAGAGCCGCGCCAAGAACGGCATCAATCCCATTTCGTTGGGATCCAGGGGCAGCTTCCCAACCAACACCTCGTACAGCACCACCCCGAGGCTGTAGACGTCCGTCCGCGTGTCCACGTCTAGCCCGGACCCCTCCGCCTGCTCCGGGCTCATGTACGCCGGCGTCCCCAGCACGAGCCCGACCTCCGTGGCCAGCGTCCGGTCCGTCAGCGTTGCACCGACCGCTTTCGCAATCCCGAAGTCGATCACCCTGGGTAGGGGTTTCCCCCCTTGCTCCGTCACCAACACGTTCGACGGCTTGAGGTCCCGATGGATCACACCTTTCTGGTGCGCGTGCTGAATCGCCTCACACACGGGGACGAACAACTCCAGCCGGTCGCGAATCGAGAGCTGATGATCGTCGCAGTAGGTCGTGAAGGGGAGCCCTTCGACGTGCTCCATTACGAAGTAGGGGTTGCCGGTCTCGGTCGTGCCGCCGTCGAGCACCTTCGCGATCGCGGGGTGCTCCATCACAGCGAGCGCTTGGCGCTCGGCCTCGAACCCGGTGATCATCTCGGGGGAGGCGATCTCCGAGCGAATGAGCTTGAGTGCAACCCAGCGCCGAACGGGTGCGGTCTGTTCGGCACGGTAGACCACTCCCATGCCCCCTTCGCCCAACACGTCGAAGAGGAGATAGGGGCCGATCCGCTCGGGATGCTTGCCCCGATCGAGAGGCGGCTCACCGGTCATCTAGCTCGAGTCTCCCGTACGCGCCCGTCAAACCACTGGACGCACGCGTTCAAGTTGGTGAAAGCGTAGGCCCACGTGCTTCACGGCCGGCGTGGCTCCCCCGGAAGCCACGCAATCGCTCCGCCGCACGGTGCTGGAGGACGGTCAATGCTGGGATCAACACCAAGATTATTCCGGTGGCGAATATGATCCCGAACCCGAGGCTGACCGCCATGGGCACCAGAAACTGGGCCTGCAGGCTTCGCTCGAACAAGAGCGGCGAGATGCCAAGAAAGGTCGTGAGCGAGGTCAGCATGATCGGACGGAACCGCGCCTTCGCGGCGTCCACGACGGCGTCTTGGATCGGAATCCCACGGCGATGCAGCTCATTGACGAAATCGATCATGACCAATGAATCGTTGACCACGACGCCAGAGAGGCCGACAATCCCGAATATGCTCAGCAAGCCCAAGTTCAAGCCGAGAGCCAGATGTCCAATGAGCGCGCCGACGAAGCCAAACGGGATTGCCGACATCACGATGAGCGGTTGACCGTACGACCGAAACGGGATCGCAAGCAACGCGTACATGACGAGTAAGGCGAGCACGAATCCGCGGGCCATCGACCCCAGGGCCTCGTTCTGCTGTCGTTGGCCCCCGCCGAAGGAATACTGCAACCCTGGAAACGCCTCTCCCAGCGCAGGAAGCACGGTGGCCCGCAACGCAGCGTTCACTTCATCTCCCGTCACCACTACGACATCGACATCGCCGGTGACGCGTTGGATTCGTCGTCCATCCACCCTGCGGATCGCGGAAGGCGACCTACCGAGCGAGGCCACGGCCACCTCGGGGAGTGGTGCGGAGCCGCCCGCCGGAACCCGAATCCAGTAGTCGTTGAGATCGGCAACGGCATTCCGCTCGTCCTCGGGAAGTCGGACGTACACACGGATTTCCTCGTCACCGCGCTGAATGCGAAGGGCCTCGTTTCCGAAGAATCCGCTCCGAACCTGTCGCGCGACATCGTCCAGGGTCAGGCCGAGCGTTCGGGCCCGCGGCTTGAGTGTCAGTTCGATCTCACGCTTGCCCTGTTCACGGTCCGATCTCACATCGAACACACCCGCAAACGATCGGAGCTGTTCCATGAGTTGGTCGACTGCGGCATCGAGCTGTGCGGTCTCGGGATGGGACAACTCGATGTCGACGGGATCGCCGAAGCTCACGGCACTCGCGCTGAACGTCAGCTTGCGGGCCGATGGGATCGGGCCCACCGCCTCCCGCCAGCGTCGCTCGAATTCCTCTGCCGCGAAGCGACGCTCCTCCGCCCCCAGCAGCTTGAACGACACTTCGGCCACGTTGGCCCTGATCAATGGCGGTCCACCTGTCAGGAGTGCCGCCGGACCGGCTTCCGTCGTCGGCTGTCGCCCGACGCTCGTGAAGACGCCGACGATCACTGCTGAGTCACGGGCTGGGAGTGACGCGCGTAACTGATCGGCGGCGATCCGACCCTGCGCCTCGATATACTGCACGATCTCCGTGGTGCGTTCGACCGTGGTTCCCTCCGGCAGCTCGAGTTGGGCATTGACCAGGTCACCTTCCACTTCCGGGAAGAAACTGAACTTGATGTAGCGGCCAGCGACGACGCCGATGCTCAAGATGAAGAGCGCGGTTGCGCCGGCAACCACGACACCCGGCTGCTGCACGGCGAATCGCACCGCCCGGTCGAGCGGCCCGTGAACGAACCGCTGCAGTCGCTCCCGCACCCAGTCTTGGATGAGCGCGATTCGCCTGGAGATCGGATGATTCGAGTGCTCCTGCTCAGGAAGATTCGACAGATGATGCGGCAGAATGAACAACGCCTCGATCAGCGAGATCACGAGCACCGCGATGACGATGATTGGGATCTGCTTGAGGAAGTTGCCAATCATCCCCGGAACGAAGAGGAGCGGCGTGAAGGCGGCGACCGAAGTCAATACGGCGAACGTGACGGGGACGGCAACGCGCTTCACGCCCTTGATGGCCGCCTCAAGGGGCGGTGTGCCCTTTCGCCGTTCGGCAAAGATGTTCTCGCCTACCACAATCGCGTCGTCTACCACGATCCCGATCGCGAGAATGAAGCCGAAGAGCGAGAGTAGATTGATCGATACATCCAGCACGGCCATGATTGCGAACGCCCCTACGAAGGAGATCGCGATCCCGATCGCCGTCCAAAACGAGAGCCGGATGTTCAGGAACACGGTGAGGGCGACGATCACCAGCAACAACCCGATGCGACCGTTCCTGACCAAGAGACTCAGTCGGCTCTGCAGGTTGTCCGCGTCGTTCTGCCAGATATCCACCTCGATGGCACTCGGCAACGCTGCGGCGCCGCTCGTGAGGTAGGCCTCCACTCGGTCCACGATCTCTAGGACGCGTTCGTCCCCCGATCGAAAGACCTGGACGAGCACGGCGGGTTGCCCGTTGTACATGGTGACGAGGTCCGAGTCCTCGAAGCCGTCTCGCACCGTGGCGATGTCCGCCAGGCGGACCTGCGCCCCGGTCTCGCGACTTAGAACGATGATCTCTTCGAAGTCCGCACGCGTGTAGTTCTGTCCCTCGATGCGGACGACGAACTCTTCGCGATCGGTAATGAGATTGCCGGCCGGGAGATCCAGGCTCGCCTGCCTCACCGCCCCCGCGATGTCCGAGAGCCGAAGCCCATACGCGCGCAAGATGTCCCGGGATACCTCGATCGACACCTCGTAGCTCCGGACGCCGGCCACTTGCACGTACGTGATTTCGGGAAACGCCGAGAGATCATCTTTCACCTGGTTGGCTAGCTCTTTGAGCGTCCCCTCAGGCGCCGCGCCGAACAACACGACGTCGATCACCCGCTGGCGAGTGGTCAACTCGGCGACTTCGGGTTTCTCCGCGTCGATCGGAAAGCTCGTGATACGGTCGATCTCGGTCTTGATGTCGTCCAAAGCCTTCGTGGCATCGGTACTGATGAGCAACTCGACCGTCACCGACCCCAGGTTCTCCGCTGCCACCGAGTTGATGCGCCTGATTCCCTCGACCGACTCGATGCGCTCCTCGATCTTCTGGACGATCCCCTCCTCGACCTCCTTGGGCGAGGCGCCGGGGTACTCTACCGAGATGGTGATCGTCTTGAGACTGAATTCGGGGAAGACCTCTTGCTTGATACCGACGAGGCTGACTGCGCCCGCCGCGAGGATGAACACCATGAGCAGGTTCGGAGCGACACCGTTCCGGGCCATCCATTCGATCGCGCCCTTCATCTACTATCCCCCGTGCCCAACACGCGCACGGTCATGCTGTCCGTGACGACGGGGAGTGCGCTCACCACCACCAGCGGTGCATCCATGAAGTCAGCCAAAACCTGGACGACGCCCTCGCTCTCCTGGATTGGCGTCACCCGTCGCAGGACGAGTAACGTGTCCCCTTCGACGATCCAGAACACGTCGTCGTCGCGAAGCCCCGCGCGTGGCGCCGAGTAGTACCGCTCCAACTCGACTCCCTCGATCTCCACCGCCACATACGTTCCCAAGACCAACGGCGGACGACGACCGGTCGGAATGCCGCGCGACCGCTGCGTCGCCGCGGCCTCTCCGTCGGGCATCCGCGTATCGAACGCACCGGCGACCTTGACGACGACATTCACGGTGCGCGTGCGCTCGTCGAGCGCGGCCTCGGCGCGGTCCACGTAGCCCGACCACGAGTGCCGGACGCCGGCCACGTCGGCGTGCACACGTGCGCCGATCTCTTGCCCTCCTGGCCTCGCATCCCACAGCTCCGGGATGAGGGCTGCCCGATCCGGGCTCAAGGGCACGACGACCTCGACGTCGGCTGAGGAATAGACCGTCGCCAACCCCATGCCGGGTGTGACGTACTGCCCAACATCCACATTCTTCACGCGGACTACGCCGTCGAACGGCGCCGGCACCCTGGTGCGCTGGAGAGCCAGGGACGCGTCTTCCAACCGGGTTTCGGCACCTCGCAGCGCTGCTTGTGCGGCGCGGAGCTGGGGCTCTCGGAACACCAGGCTGCCAAAGGCGGTCGAGTCTACTGCGGCAGCCGCACCTTCACGCTCCTGAAGGCGCCGATACTCTTCCCGGGCGATGGCCGCCTCCTGTTGGGCCTGGAGGAGCTCCACCCGACGGGCTGCCACGTCCGCCCGAGCCGCTTCGACGGCGTTCTCGTAGTCCGCCGAGTCCAGCTGCACCAACACCTGTCCACGGCGGAAGCGCCCGCCGCTCACGAGCGCGCCACTGGCCCAGACCACGCGGCCGGGAACCTCTGCAGAGAGTGTCACCTGCGCTGAGGGGCGCACCGTTCCGTTGCCTCGCACGGCGAGGGCGCCAACGTGGGACTCCGCGCGCACCACGCTGACGGTGGGCACGCGGGCCGGCGGGGGATCCGTGCCGGGTTGTGGCCGAAACAGCATCAGCAGTATGAACCCCACCACGCCGGCTCCCACCAAGCCGATCGTCCAGCGTCGGTACCGGTGCCGCGCCTTGGGGTGGTCTTGGCTCATCGACGCTCCGGTCATCCTTGCTCCTCAGTGAGAACGGTGTCGTCGGGTGTGTCGGTCCATGTGCCACCCAGTGCCCGATGCAGCGTGACCCTGGCATTCGTGAGCCGACGCTCCGCATCCGAGACCGCTCGTTCGGCGGAGACGAAACTGGTCCTCGCATCGAGATAGGCGACGTAATCCCCCACGCCCTGGCGGAAGCGCTGAATCTGGAGGTCGAGCGATGCACGCGCGTCCTCGCGCTGCTCGAGCAGCACTTCGTAGCGGCGCCGCTCATTCGCCAGGTTGACCAATCCTGTCTCCACGTCCTTTACGGCGGTGAGCAGCGTTCGGGAGAAGGCGGCAACCTGCTGCTCGTATTGCGCCGCAGCGACGCGCACGTTGGCGCGGAGCCGTCCGCCCGCGAAGATGGGGGCCAACAAGCCGCCGACGAAGTTCGTGAAGTACTGATCGATGTCGAGAATGTTCTCCACGCTACTGCTCTGGAGTCCACCGGTTGCGCTGATCGTGATGCTCGGGAAGAGCTCCGCTTTCCGCGCGCCGATGCGATACCGCGCCGCGTCCAACCGCCGAGCCGCCGCCCGCACGTCGGGACGCTGTTCGAGTAGCCTCACCGGGACTGCGGGAGGGACATCGGTGAGCAGCATCTGGGGCGTATTGGGCCCAGCGAGGATCGCAGTCAGTCCGTGCGGATACCGGCCCAGCAGCACAGCCAGGCGGCCGCGGGCGTCCTCGAGCTGCGTCTCGAGCACTGGGACACCCGCCTGTGCCTGACGGAAGAGCTGCCGAATGGTGTACAGCTCGAAGGACGACACCAGGCCACGCAGGTAGCGGCTCTCGGTGATTTCGGAGCGCTCGCCCAAGACGTCGGCATTCTCGCGCGCGAACGCAACCTGTCGCTCGAGATCGCGGATTTCGAAGTACGTGCTGATCGCGGTGGCGGCGACGCCCAGACGCACGGTTTCGAGGTCGTCACGGGTGGCCTCGTAGTCCCGGATCGCCGCGCGCGCATCGTTGCGCAGCTTTCCCCACACATCGAGCTCGTACGTCAATCCGAGCGACACCGAATACGTGGTGAACTCGAAGCGGTCGAACTGAGGACGGCTGGGCCCATCCCCACCGCCGCTGATGGCTCCTCCGATGCCGGTATTCGCCGGTGAGCTCTGATGGGTGGCGTTTGCCGCCATGGAGATATTCGGAGACAACGGCGACTGCGCGATGCGATAGCGATTCTCGATCTCGGTCACGCGCGCGGCCGCTTCGTGAATGTCGAGGTTGGCGCGCAGTGCGGTATCCACGATCTGATTCAATACGCTGTCCCCGAAGGCATGCCACCAATACCGCACGTCCGGTTCGACGGTCGCCGTGTCGGCTTCGTAGGCGCGGGGAAGCGCGAGTTGGGCCGGTGGCGGCTCGGGATCGGGGGCAAAGGAGCACCCGCCGAGTCCCACCGCGGTGCCCACCAGAACACCTCGCCATGGAGCAGGCTTCATGTTGTGCCTCCCAATCCTTGCGCGAAGACGTCTACGATCGTCTGGCGATACGACCCGTCATCGGTCTCGACGGGCGACCGGCCGAGGACATGCGTGAGGAAGTGTGGGATGTGGAGCGTGCCGAGGAATGCGACCGCAGCGGCGGGAAAATCGACTTCCGCAATCAGCCCTCGCTCGTGCGCACGTGACAACCAACCGGCCAGCGCGCGGATCACGACGACGGGTGGGGGCGTATCGTAGCGCTTGATCAACTCCTCGGGACTGATGCCGCTGGTCCGGAGGGCGACGAGGCGAGGAGACAGCTCCTCGAAGTACGCCGAGACGTCCTCGGCGATCTCGAGGAGTTGCCTACCGATCGGCCGATCGTCTGGTCCGGCGGTGAGCTTCTCGACGAAGGGCGGAATCGCCGGCGGGGAGAGCGCGGCGATCATGAGCTCTTCCTTGCTCCCGAACCGATTGAAGAGAGCCGGTGGGGAGATACCGAGGGCCTCGGCGATGACGGCCGTAGAGATCCCGGGGCCGCGCTCGACAAAGCAGCGCCGGGCGGTCGAGAGGATGTCATGGTCGGAGACCTGGCGCGGTCGCCCCATGAGGCAATTATTTAGTGACTGTTCAGTAATTAATCAAGATGTCTCTTCCCGCCGCTTCAGCGACATCAGCCGAGCAGCGGCTTCAGCCGCGCACAACACCGGCGTGAAGCAGCATCACCGCACCCGCCGCTCCGCGACGTTCCCAGGGACGATCTCCTGATGAAACGCAAACACGTCCCGCCGCTGCGGGTCGACGGAGACCCGGACCCAGTGAACGCTCGGGCTCCCAAAGGCTTCGATGCGAGTGAAGTTCTCGACCAGGCGTCCATCGGTTCGATAGAGTGGCTTATCGACACGGAACACGTGTGAATCACCCACGGCGAGCACCACGGGCCTGCCGTACGCCAACGATTCCTCGACCAAGACGGGATAGAGGCGGTCCAATCCGCCGCGAGGCTCGAGGCACCGTTCACAGAGACCACGGATCAATCCGGGGAGCCCCGACACGAACCATGGGTCCGCTTGCATCGCAATGAACACCCCGACGCTGCCACTGTCTCGAGCGATCGCAAAGGTCTCGGCGATCCACGCGAGGGCCGCATCCATCCGTCGCTCGGCGGCCGGCTGGTCGGTAGGTGGGCGCGTGATTGCGACGAGATGAACGGTCGAGAACATGACGCCTCGGTGCGTCCACATGGCGTTCTCTACGAATGCTTCGTATCCAGCCACGGTGCTCTGACTCCGGACCGCCAAAGGACGCCCGCCGGTCGTGCGGCTCGGATCGGGGAAGAACAGACCGCGCAGATAGCGCAAGCGCTCGTATTCGTCATAGCCTCCCCGGTCCTCTTCCTCGCAGTCGAACCAGTCATTGTCTCCCGGCGTGTACACGAACGCTGCTGCAAACCGCTGATAGAGATCGAACCGGGACTGAAACAGCTCGTCCGTACACTGCTGCCCGCTCTGAATGTCTCCGACGTGAATCACCCATCGGAGAGCTCGATGGCGATTCACGTCCTCGATGAGCGCCTCGAACCTCGGTACGTGCTCGGGGGGGTACGGGTTGTCGCCGACAAGGGCGAATTCGAAGGAAGGGTCACCGGTGGGTGCGCACGCCGCGAGGGCAGCTGCTACGAGTGCTGGCACCAACACACTCCAACACGACCGTCGATCGGCGAGCATCCGGCCTCCACGCTGAGTCGCCCAACGTAGCGACCGGTGGCCGCTCAGTCTATTGGGCCCGAAGCGCCTCGATCGGATCCCACGCCGCCGCCCGCTGAGCCGGGTACGCGCCGAACAGCACGCCCACGGTCAGGGCCGAAAGGGTTGCGAGGAGCATCGACGGAATGGTCACGACGGTGTGCCATTCCGTGAACGCTCCGATAGCCCAGGCCAGCGCCACGCCCAGAGCGAGCCCGGCGATGCCGCCGGCGCCGCCCAACGCGAGCGCTTCGACCACGAACTGCAGCCAAATATCCCGCCGGCGCGCTCCGACCGCCGCGCGCAGGCCGATCTCGGCGCGACGCTCCCTGACCGAGAGCAGCATGATCGAGAGGATCCCGACCCCACCCACCGTGAGGGCGACGGCACCGAGTCCGACGACGAGGCGCCGGAACGACCGCACCGTTTCCATCTCGGCAGCGATCACGACGCGCTGATTCTGGATCATGAAATCGTCGGGCTTCCCGCGTCGCTCCAGCCGGTGCCGCTCACGAAGGATCGCCGCGACCTCGGCCGCGGCCGCGTCCATCATCTCGCTCGCCTCGACCTCGAGAAAGATCATCCCGAGGTAGTCGCGGTTGAACACCCGGCGGAGGGCGGTGCTGATGGGAATCAGAATCTGATTGTCCTCGTCCCCTCCGCCGCTCAGGCTCACACCCTTGCTGCCCAGCACGCCGATCACCTCGAATGGGATGCGGCCCACGCGGAGGGTCTGGCCGACGGGGTCGACCTCGGGAAACAAGCGCTCTCGCACTCTGGCCCCGATCACGGCAAGGCGTAGCCCGGCACGATCCTCTTCGCGCGTGAAGACTCGGCCGTCGACGAGCGCGAAGTTCCGGATCTCCATGTATTCCGGTGTCGTTCCGCGCACCGTGGCCGTGGTCGCAAGGTCGGCGTATTCGAGCGGCAAGTCCCCACCTTGCGACGGAGCCGCCCGTGCGATGAGCCCCGACTGCTCGATGATGGCATCACGATCGGCGGGCAGAAGTGTCGTGACCGTCGCGCCGCGCGCACCGGCACGGCCAGCCACGCGTGGCTGACGCCCTGCCATGACCACCAACAGGTTGCGGCCCATGGCATCGATACGCTCGAGCACTCGCCGCTCGGCCCCCTCACCGACCGCGAGCATGGCAAGCACGGCCGCGACGCCTACGGCCGTCCCGGCGAGCGCGAGCACCGTCCGCGCCCGGTGTCGCTGCAACGCCTTGTGGGACAGCCCGACGTTACGGAGCAGCCTCACCGCAACGCTTCGACCGGATCCAACTGCGCGGCGCGACGGGCTGGCACCACACCGGCAACGAGGCCGACCGCCACGGCAATGCCCATCCCGATGAGCGTGACCTCCCACGGGAATACGGTGTCGGCGTCGATCGCCCGTGTGATGAACGGCAATGCTGCGGTGCCAACCGCGAGCGCCAGCATGCCCCCGACGGTCGTGACGACCGTGGCTTCGAGGACGAACTGCCACCACACGTCCCGGGTGCGCGCGCCCATCGCTTTCCGCAGACCGATCTCCCCGCGCCGCTCGTTGACGGACAAGAGCATCAGGTTGGCCACCACCACGCCTCCGCCGACGATCGCGATGATCGCGACGATGGGAAGAAGGACGGTAAAGACTCGATTGCTCGATGCCACCATCTCCTCGACGTGCACCGGCGTGATCATGGAAAAATCGTTCTGCACGTTGGCGGCCAGTCCGTGCCGATCGCGCAACACGTCTTCGATCGCGAAGACGGTTGCGTCGAGGTCGGCCTCGGTGTCCACGAGCAGCTTCGCCGACGCGATGTAATCGACGTTGCGGAGCCGACGCATCAGCGTCGTGACAGGGACGATGATCTCGTTGTCCTTGTCGAGGCCATGAGGATCGATCCCGAACGGCGCCAGCACACCGACGACTCGAAACGGGACCGTCCCGATGCGGATCTGCTGCCCGACGGGGTCGACGCTCGGAAAGAGGTCACGCACGACGGTCTCACCCACGATTGCGACGCGTGCAGCAGACTGCACGTCCGCCGCCGTGAAGTACGATCCGCGGGTCACCCCCCGGTTCCACACGATCTCGGACTTGTCGGACTGGCCGATGACGCGGATGTCGCTCGCGTTGCCTTCGAAGACCACTTCCTGCGTGCCACCCATCTGCATCGGGTCCGCCATCTCGACGGCCGGCACGACGGCCTCGATGGCATCGATGTCGTCGAGAGTGAGCGTCGTGGTTGGTCCGCCAGAGCGCGGGTCGCCGCCCATCATCCCGTGGCCGGCGCTCAAAAGGATAGTCGACCCCGAAAACAACCGCTCGATGCTGCTCAACAGCGCCTGCTGCGTGCCGCGCCCCAACGCCATCACGATCGTGAGCGCGGCAACGCCGATCAGTGTCCCCAACATCATGAAGAACGTGCGCAGCTTGTTGCGTTGCATCGAGCGGAAGCTGCTCTTGACCATTCGGCTCGTCTTCATCTCAGCCTCCGCCAGTGCCGTTGACGTGCTGGATCGTGATGGAGGTGGTCTGCGCGATCGACGCTGAGGCCTGCTGCGACTCGACGCGGCCGTCAGTCGTTTCCTGACCGCTCATGTGCACCAGTGTGCCTGCTGCCGCATCGAAGCACCACGTGGCCGAACCGCGAAGCTCTCCCACGTAATCCATCGAGGTGCCATGGGCGAACCCCTTGGACAGCGTCCCCGACGACTCGGACTCGATCAGGAGACACCGCGACCCCTGAACCGTGTCGTGTCCCACCACCGTGTATGTCGTCGTGATCTCGGCGGTGACCCACATCGTGCTTTCGAGCTGCCGGCGTGTCCGCTGCTCGGTCCAGCTGGAGCCAACGGACGCCGGCTCGTCGGGAAGGCGTGGGAATCCATAGTCGATCAACACGCTCACCGGGACCGCGCCACCCCCCCTCTCTCCCATCTCAATCGAGGGCATCTCGTCGCCGTAGACCGGCACGCCGCCGGCTCGGGGCAGGGCAAGCGAGAACTCCCGGCCGGGCAGGTGGCGGGTATCGGCTCGCTGCTGCCCGGGGCCCATCACGAGGGTCGCTCGTGCCGAATCGAGGCGCACGACGCCCTGGAGATCGGCGCCGTTGGATGTCTCGCTCGCGCGGATCGTGTACCCTCCGCTGAGCTCGCGGGAGCCATCCATGGCGTGCTCCCCCATCTGGACCGCCATCGTCTGCTCGATAGTCGTGACGTAGGACTGCCCGTCGCTGGTCTGGAACTGGTGAGCGAGCTGCACGGGTGGACCTGGTGCGGGGCCACATCCGGTGAGCACGACGAGCGCCGTGATGGCAGTCGATTGGACGCGCGAGGCGCGGGTGCTAGGACTCACGAGGTACTCCTAGGATCAGTGGTTGGTGTGCCGCAACGCGATGAGGCTCGTCATCAGGCACGAGCGAGTTCCATGAGGTCCGACCGGGCATCCCGGCGCTCGCGTATGGACTCGTCGCGCGCGGCGCGGCCGTCCACGATCTGAATGCAGCGACGCGCCATGTGCGACAGCTCGACATCGTGCGTGACGAGCACGATGGTCGTGCCCTGGTCGTTCAGGTCCTGGAGAATGCCCATGATCTCGAGCCCGGCCGTGGTGTCGAGATTGCCGGTGGGCTCGTCGGCGAGGATGACCTTCGGCTCGTTGACCAGCGCGCGGGCGATCGCGACGCGTTGTTGCTGGCCGCCGGACAACTCGCTTGGGAGATGGGTCGCGCGATCGGCCAAGCCGACACGCTCGAGCGCCTTGCGTGCGAGCCCAGAAAGATCGGACCGATCCGAATAGATGAGCGGAAGCTCGACGTTCTCGACCGCAGGGGTCTTGGGCAAGAGATGAAAGGCCTGAAAGACGAATCCCATCTCTCGGTT
Organism: Gemmatimonadota bacterium; assembly: GCA_039591795.1. Lineage (GTDB taxonomy): Bacteria > Gemmatimonadota > Gemmatimonadetes > Gemmatimonadales > GWC2-71-9 > JBDHCY01. The sequence goes on from JBDHCY010000028.1 coordinate 18,622, forward strand.
CCTGAGAGCCGCAAGCTCGTCGGCGCCGATACTGCTCACATCCCGACCGTCGAGGCGATACACGCCTTCATCGGGCCGATCCAGCAGCCCGACGAGATTCAGCAGCGTTGATTTCCCCGAGCCGGACGGCCCGACGACCGCGACGAATTCGCCTCGATCGATCTGCAACGACACGTCGGCGAGTGCGTGGACGACGTGTGAGTTCTTCGTGTAGCGCTTCGTGACACCTTCGAGCTCGATCATGCTGGTGGTCTCCTCTCTCGCTTCTCTCTGAGGTCTATCTCGCGGGAGGCCTCACGACGATCGTGTCTCCCTCGTTCAGCCCCTCGACGACCTCGGCGTACGCTCGCCCGCGGTAGCCCGTACGGATCGGCTGTTTGACCGAGACGCCGTCTCGGAGAAGGAACACGTACGTGCCTTCGCGATCCCGCCGCACGGCGCCGCCTGGAACCGCAAGGACGTCGGCCCGACGCTCCAGCATGATGTTGACGGTTGTCGTCATCTCCGGCCGCAGGATGCGTCCGTGTCCGTCGGCGATCTCGATCACCGTCACGTAATTCACGACGCCGTTCTGAATCTCCGCCTTGGGACGAATCGCGGTCACGACCCCGTCGAACTCGTCTTCCGGGTAGGTGTCGAGCGTGAACACCGCGTGCTGGCCCACCTCGATGCGGCCAATATCGGTTTCATCGACGTATGCCCAGACTTCGAGGCGATCGAGATCGATGATCGTGACGAACGTCGGTGCCGCGAGGCTCGCTGCCACCGTCTCACCTACCTGTGTCGATACGTTCGCGACGACGCCACCGATGGGAGCGATGATCCTCGTGTAACCCATCTGGATCTGTGACGATTGGAGATTGGCCTGGGCCTGCTTGACCTGCGATTGCGTGACGTCACGGAGACGCGCAGCTCGCTCGTACTCCGCCTCGGGAATGACGTCTCGTTCTTGCATGGCCTCCGCGCGGGCGAACTCCTGTGCGGCGAACGCGTGCTCCGCGCGGGCGGTCTCCACGGCTGCCAGGGCCTCCGCATAGCGTGCTGCGTGCTCGGTCGAATCGAGCTGAGCCAGCAACTGACCCCGACGCACACGATCGCCCACGGTCACGTACAACCGCTCGAGCACCCCCGAGATGCGGGAGCCGACCTGCACCTCGGCGCCGACTTGGGGCCGCACCACGCCGGTTGCGAGTACGGCGGCACCGATGTCCCGGCGCGCCACGACGGCCGTGGTCGGTTCGGACGAACCGTCGCCGTTCGACTCCGCGTCTGACGGGCTCCGCGCGACGAACCAGAGGCCCGATCCTGCCGTGAGCACGGCAGCGACGATCGCAAGGGTTTTCATCAATGCAGTCCCCGGTGGGTCGCGCCGTGCTGCATCTGGTGTTCGGTCTCGAGCCACTCGCGGAATGTGGTGACCTGCGCGGGCGTAAGCACCGCTTCGATCCTCTGTTGGGCGGAATCCATCGTCGCAGCGAGATCCGGCTGGAGGGCTTGCCACGTATGATCGACGTTCTGTTGGAAGTGGCCGAGGATGCCGTCAATCGCCGCCCGCTGCTCGTCACTCAGTCCCAGGGTACCGAGCAGCGTGTGAAAGCGCTCGGCATGTGAGGAGTCGAGGACGACCATCGGACGCTGGTGCGCCAACCACAGGCGATCTCCGGCGACGCCAAGCACGACGCCGAGAAGCATGAGTGACAGCGCGGCGACGAGCGCGCGCGTGTTCATGGTCATGGCTCCCTCCCAGTCTGAGCGACGAGGAGCGACGCAAGCTCCGGTGCTGCTCCGCCAACGAACACCGCGCCCACCTCATCTCCGGGGTCGAAGAGGTCAGCGAACGCGCCTTCCTGTGTTTGGACCGCCGGCTCGACGGCGGCGGGTAGCGCGACGAAGGCAGCCAGCGTAGCGGCCAGCGCCCCGACCCCGAAGGCCGGCGCCAATCGCGCCAGAGGATTCCACCACGCGTTGCGTGAGCGGAGCTCGGCGAGCACCGGCTCCGCGCTGTCGGTGATCCTGTACGCCAGCGCCTCCCAGTACGTCGGATCGTCGGGCAGGCGCGGCCGGAGGGCACCGCGGTCATGTGGTTCGTTCATTCGGCTTTCCTCTCGTCCTGCAATCTCTGAAGCGCCGTTCGAAGTGTCGCCCGCGCACGGTGTCGGTGCGTTCTGACCGTGGCGCTAGCCACGCCGAGCATCTCGGCGACCTCGCTCACCTCGAAGCCTTCCACGTCACACAGGCGGAAACAGCTCCGTTGCATCGGCGGGAGCAGGTCGAGCCCTTGATCGATCCGCTCGCGCAGCAGTGCCCGGTGCGCGAGGTCGGCCGGGTCCGCGTCGTTGGCCGGGAGCGTATCGGGGACGGCGACTGAGCCCCACCGCGCGTTCCGCTCCGCGGCGTTCCGCCCGACGTTTCGGATGATCGTGAAGAGCCAGGGGCGGAACGGGAGGCGCTCGTCGAAGCCCTCCAAGCCTCGGAGGGCACGGTGAAACGCTTCCTGTACGAGGTCCTCGGCGTCGTCACGCGAGGGCGCATATTCCCACGCCACGGCGAGCGCTGGGCGGAGATACTGCGCCACGAGGGCGCCGAAAGCATTCCGGTCGCCTGCGCGGGCCTTGTTGACCAATTGGCCGTCGCTCGCATGGGCTGGGCTCATCACATCACAGGTAGCACGGTGGCCGTCTGGTCTCTAGTACAGGTGAGGGGGGAGGAGCGTTTACAAGTCAAAGACGGTCCAGGACGGGCGAGGACGGGCGGAGACGTGGCACCATCGATGATGCTGCACCAGACTGGAGGCACGACCGGCTCCCCCGCCCTTCCGCTACGGCACCGTACTTCGCTGCTGGCAAAATGGGCGGGGATACGGTAGCATCCGCGGTCGTCCGTTCCCACTCACCGCCCAAGGAGGCATCATGGCACCGGAGATCCTCACCGACGAAATGCTGCAGCGTTTCCACGAGCGTGCTCCCATCTACGATCGGGAGAACCGATTCTTCAGCGAGGACTTCGAAGAGCTGCGCGAATCCGGCTATCTGCGGCTCGCGATCCCCAAGGAACTGGGTGGTCTCGGGATGACGCTGGCCGACTACGGTCCTGTGGCTCGCCGTCTCGCCTATTACGCCCCTGCGACAGCGCTCGCGACCAACATGCACACCTATTGGATCGGGATCGCGGCGGATCTCTGGCGCAATGGTGACAAGTCGATGGAGTGGGCGTTGCGGGAAGCGGCAGCCGGCGAGGTCTTCGCCGCCGGGCACGCCGAGCCTGGGAACGACGTGCCGGTGCTCCTCTCGACGGCGAAGGCAGAGCGGGCCGACGGCGGCTACAAGTTCTACGGGCGGAAGTCGTTCGGGAGCCTCACGCCCGTGTGGACCCGGTTGGGCGTCCACGGCATGGACCAGAGTGATGCGGAAAACCCGATGGTGGTGCACGCGTTCATGAGCCGCGATGCGGACGGGTACACCATCGAGGAGACATGGGACACCCTCGGCATGCGGGCCACCCGGAGCGACGACACGGTGCTAGACGGTGCGTTCGTACCAGACGACCGGATCGTGCGCGTGATCCCTGCCGGCGTCAAAGGTGCCGACCTCTTCGTCGTCTCGCTTTTTGCCTGGGCACTGGTGGGGTTCGGCAACATCTACTACGGCCTGGCCCGGCGGATCCGCGACCTCACGGTGGAGCGACTCAAGACGAAGAGCTCGATCGCGTTGAGCCGTCCCATGGCCTATCACGCCGAAGTGCAACACCATGTCGCCGAGATCGAGCTGGCGCTCGAGGCGATCGAGCCGCATCTCGATCGCATCGCGGCGGACTGGTCGACCGGGGTGGATCACGGTGCCACATGGCCGGCGAAGATCATTGCTGCCAAGTACCACGCGGTGGAAGGCGCGTGGAAGATCGCCGACCTGAGCCTCGAGCTGTCAGGCGGATTCGGCATGTTCAAGAAGAGTGAGCTGGAACGGCTCTTCCGCGACGCACGTGCCGGCAAGTTCCATCCCGCGAACACCCTGCTCGCACACGAGTTCGTCGCTAAGACGGCCTTGGGCATCAGTCCGGACGAGACACCGAGGTGGGGGTAGGAAGAGTCAGGCAAACTCGGAGCGGGGCGGATCGACTCCGCCCCGCTTCTCAACGCGCCACCGCGTCACGGAAGACTTCCGGCGGGTGCGCCCCGTAGATCCAGCGGACCTGCACGAGGAAGGCGGGGGTGCCGGGGATGTCGTAGCGCCTGCCGAGACGGGTCAGCTCCTTGATCCGATCGCTCACATCCCGTCGGGGATAGCACTGCTCGAACGCCTCGACGTCCAGCCGGAGTGCCGCGGCGAACTGGCGGAAGACGGACTGCGGATTCCGCTCACGCTGCCAGCGCTGCTGTTCCGCGAACAGCGCATCGTGCATCGGCCAGAAAGCGTCCTGCTCGTCCGCGCAAAGCGCGGCCTGGAGCGCTCGCTTCGAGTGACGGAAGCCGAGCGCCATCGGAATGAGCTGCCACCGCACGCGGCCCTGCGCGACGAGCTCGGCTCGCAGGGCCGGAAAGGTCTCGACCGCAAACTCCGCACAGGCGGGGCACCCGAAGTCGCCGAACTCCACGATGGTGATCGGTGCGTTGGCGTCACCGAGCACGAAGCCGACTCCCTCGAGTGGATCTTGCGCCGACAGTGGATATGACAGGCACGTTGCGAGCGCAGCGGCGCCGAGGATGCGCACCGTGCGCGGCCTCACTCAGCTACCCCACGCGAGGCGATACCCGACGCTGCCACTGGCACCGGTTGGGAGGTTCTGCCCGCCTAGCGGGATGAACCCGGTGAACTCGATGGTCCCACGTCCCACGCGGTAGCCCACTGTGGGCTGGAGCTGGACGAGTCGTCGGCGCCCGCTCGGGAGCACCACCCCGAG
>JBDHCY010000029.1:0-23481 GCA_039591795.1 Gemmatimonadota bacterium
ACAGCGCTTCGTCTGCCGCGACCGTGGCGAGCGCCTCGAGATCGTCCACGGCGCCGGTGTTGGTCGTGCCCGCGCTCCCCACGACGAGGAACGGGCGCAGACCGGCTGCTCGATCTTCTGCAACGTGTCGCCTGAGCGCATCCGGTCGCATCCGAAACGTGTCGTCGCTCGGGATCTCGCGGATGGCGTCTGGGCCGAATCCAACTTGGATCGCGGCCTTCGTCACCGAATGGTGCACCTGGTCCGAGACGTAGATGGTGGCGTTCGAGGTGTCTTCGCCGAGTCGCGCGCTGCGAGCCGCCACGAGCGCGGTGAGGCTCGCGAGGGACCCTCCCGTCGTGAGCGTCCCGAGTGCGGTCTCGGGAAGCCCAACGAGGTCGGCCAACCACCGGACCACGTTCGTCTCGAGCTGCACGAGCCCGGGTGCCGCGCGCCAGACGCCGATGTAACGATTGACGACGCCCGTCACGAGATCGGCGACCGCAGCGTGCGGGAGTCCGCCCCCCGGCACGTAGGCCATGAAACCGGGGTTGGTCGTGCCGAAGGAAGGTGGCACGATGCGCTCGAACAGCTCGCGGAACACGACGCCCGTATCACCCGTACCTGCCTCGGGCAGCGTCTCGCGGAGTGAGCGTGCGAAGGCTGCCACGTCGATCCCGAGCGCCCCGTCGAGTGGTCGATCGGGGTTGGATGCGAGAAACGCGACGAGTTGGCCGACAGCTTCGTCTACGAGGGCGCGGAACGCGTCACCTTCGAGCTCGAGATCCCGCACCGGGGGCACTGCTGGGACCGCACCCCGGGCTGAGCGGGCCCGTGCGCTCACCTTGCCTCTTCGCTCGGCGCACCCCGCGCCGCGGCCCGTTGGTGATAGCCATATGCGACGCCCAGCGCGATCAGCGCCAACGCAGAAAGTGAACCAACCCGATAGAGCGCCTCGAGTGCCTGCAGGTCGTACACCCCGATCTTTGCGATCGCCACGCCCGCAACGAGCAGTCCGGCCGCCCGGACCGGCTTGCGCTCGATCCGGAAGCCGAGCGCCACCAGTGCTGCTGCATAGCCGAGCCCAAAGGCACTCGTGGCGAGGTCGCCCGCGAGGCGCGACGTGAAAACCCACGAGAGCTCGAGGGCGCCGCCGGCGAAGAGAGTACCGCCCGCCGCAATCCACAGTATGGCCGTCCCGAGACCGGCCGGGCGCTGTTGGGCGTCTTCAGGGGATTCCTCGCCAGCGGCTCCCTGGGCGAGCGCTGCGAGAGCGAGCCCGGCGAGCAGCCCGTACCACCCCCACGACCACGGGTCGACGAACGCCGATGCGTCCGACGGGCGCTCCGCGAGCGACGCCGTAAAGAGCTGCAGGGCTGCGAACGCGCCGAGCGCTGGGGCCACCGCACGGCCGCCGGGCTGCGTGAACCACAGGCTCGTGGCCGCCGCAAGCGCGGAGAGCCCCGCCCACGCCACGGCGACCGCCGGTCCATCGAGCTGCGCCGCGGCGGCGAGGGCCAGCAGCACGAACCCCATTCCGACCAGCGAGGCGCGCCGGGGCACCCAGCCGCCGGCAACGTAGAGCAACCCGACCAGCCCCAACACCAGAGCCTGGGCTTCCCCCAAGAACTCCGTCCGACGAGCCGACCAGAGCGCGAGGGCGAGCGGCCCGAGAACGAACAGCGTGGCCTCGAACGCATCGAGCAGCGCGCCGTTCGACCGTGCCAGTGGGTCCCGCGCTCGATGCTGCCACCAGAGCACGAGGGCGAGGAGCAGCGCCACAACTGACGCCGCCACGAGTGCCGAAGGCGTGCTATCCGAGCGCTGGACGGCGAGAATCCACCAGGCGAGCACGATGGCGGCGAGGCGCGACTCGCTCCATGTCCCGGGTCGCGCGAGCAGGACGGCGACACCGCCGACTCCGGCGAAGAGCACGCCCGGCACCCCGCCGAGACGGTCGAGGGCGAGCGACGTCGGAAGAAGGAAGTACCCCGCGACCGCGGACACGAAGGTCGCGCGCCAGTCGAAGCGGATTGCGACCGCCCCGGTCGCAAACCCAACCACGATCAGGTAGGCAAGCAGCGTCTCGATGCTCGCTGCGCGGTCGCCGAGAAAAAGCGGCGCGAAGTAGGCTCCGAAGAGCGCCCACCATGCCAGCGGCTCCATCTGGTGACGCACGGCGAGCACCGCGACGCTGACCGTCGTCGCCAAGAGGAGGACCAGCGCCACACGTCCCGACACCAGAGCGAAGGCCGCCGCCGCCCAGAAGCCGAGATAGGCGAGTGCACCCCCTGCCCCGGCGAGCGCGGCCCCGTAGCGACGGAGCCCCCGCACGATCAGTCGATGACCCAGGGTCGCGACCACGACGCCGGCGAGCACCGCACTCGTGGCGCGGAGCGCCGGTGGAATCCAGCCGCGCTCGAAGGCGTAGTTGAGGAAGAATCCGCCGGCGGCCACGAGTGCCACGACGCCGACCGCGAGCAGCGCGCGCTGGCCGATCCACGACTCGAGATCTGACGACCACCTGCCGGCACCAGACCGGCTCTTCAGACGGCCCGGCGCTCCCGCGGTGTCTCGCTGGCCGACGGTTTCGATTGGTCCGAGCGTGGGCACCGGCCTGGCTGGGCCGCGCGCCTCCGGCTCGCGTTCAGCGGCCTCCCCGGGCGCGGCGCCGCTGGCTGAGCCCTTCGCGGGGGCGTCCAGCAACCGCCTGACGATTGCCTCGAGTCTGGCTACGCGTGCTTCGAGTCGAGCAAGCGCTTCGCGATCGTCGGCCACAGTGTGCTCCGGAGGAGAACGCCGCTATATACCGCTGGCCCGGGACGCTGTCGAGACGCTGCGCCGGGGGCGCCTGTGTTGGTACATTTGATGCACCAGCCCAGATCGTGGGATCCTCTGGCCATCGGCCGGAGTTCTCGCGAAGGGGCATTCGGCGGTGGTTCAGGCGAGTTGCCGCGCCGCGCGGTGCCCTTCGAAGGGAGACGGTACCCATGACCGCCACATTGCCTCTCGAAGAGCAGGCCACCGAACGGCGCTCGCGCGAAGTCGCCGAAGCGGCACGCGAGACCGAGTGGACACAGCCGAGTTTCGTGCGCGAGCTGTTCGCCGGTGATTTCTTGCTCGACCTCATTCATCCCTACCCCGAGCTCGACCCCGAAGAGGAGGCCCGGGCCCGGCCGTTCTTCGACAAGCTCGAACGCTTCCTCAGCCGGGTCGACGCCGATCTAATCGATCGAGAGCGGAAGATCCCGCAGCGGTACATCGACGAGCTGGTCGAGATGGGTGCGCTCGGCATCAAAATCCCGGTGGAGTACGGGGGGCTGGGACTGTCGCAACGCTCGTATGTCCGTGCGATCGGCATGGTGACGAGCGTATGTGGCTCGCTCACCGCTCTCCTCTCGGCGCACCAGTCGATAGGTGTTCCGCAGCCCCTCAAGCTCTTCGGTACGCCGGAGCAGAAGCAAAAGTATTTCCCGCGGCTTGCGCGGGGCGCGATTTCGTCATTCGCGCTGACCGAGCCCAACGTCGGGTCCGACCCGGCGGCGATGACGACCACCGCCGAGCTATCTCCAGACGGCACGCACTACGTGCTGAACGGCGAGAAGCTCTGGGCGACGAACGGCACGATCGCCGACCTGCTGATCGTGATGGCCCGCACCGGGCCCCGGCGCATCACCGCTTTCATCGTCGAGACCAGTTGGCCCGGCGTCGACAAGTCGCACCGCAATCACTTCATGGGCCTCAACGCGATCGAGAACGCGTTGATCCGATTCACGAACGTGCGTGTGCCGGTCGAGAACATCCTGTGGAAGGAGGGAGCAGGCCTCAAGCTCGCCCTGATCACCCTCAATACCGGGCGCCTCACCCTCCCGGCGAGCGCAGCCGCAGGGGCCAAGCGCGCCACGGAGATCTCCCGCAAGTTCGCCAGCGAGCGCGCGCAGTGGGGGCTCCCCATTGGCAAACACGACGCGATCGCCCAGATGCTCGGGAGCATGGCGGCGAACGCGTTCGCGATGGACTCGGTTTCGGACCTCTCGTCGGCGCTGGCCGACCGCGGCACGACCGACATCCGCCTCGAAGCGGCGCTCGCGAAACTCTGGAATACCGAGCTCGGTTGGAGCATTGCCGACGACGCGGTACAGATCCGCAGCGGCCGCGGCTACGAGACGGCCGACTCCCTCCGGGCACGCGGCGAGGAGCCAGTCCCCCTCGAGCGAATGCTCCGAGACTTTCGCATCAATCGAATCTTCGAAGGCACGTCGGAGATCATGCGACTCTTCACCGCACGCGAGGCACTCGATACCCATCTCAAGGTCGCCGGCGACCTCGTCGACCCCAAGGCGCCGGCCAGCAAGAAGCTCCGCGCACTCGTGCGCGCGGGCCTGTTCTATGCCTGGTGGTATCCCTCGCGCTGGCTCGGTTGGGGGCGGTGGCCGCGCTATGCGGAGTTTGGACTGCTCGCCAAGCACGTTCGGTTCGTCAACCGCGCGTCCCGGCGACTGGCGCGCACGCTCTTCCACTCCATCGTGCGGTTCGGCGCGCGGCTCGAGAAGCGACAGGCGGTGATGTTCCGTCTCGTCGACGTCGGTGCCGAGCTCTACGCCATGGCTGCGACCTGCTCCCGAGCCGACACGCTCGTCCGGCGGGATCCGGCCGATCGCCGGCCGCTCGAGGTCGCCGACGTCTTCTGCCGCCAGGCACGCCGGCGGGTCGAGGCCCTCTTCGCGCAGGTCTTCGCCAACGACGACGTGCCGACCTACCGGCTCGCCCAGCGCGTGCTCGCTGGAGAACACGAGTGGATCGAGGAGGGGATCGCCCGCCAGTGAGCGATCCCTCCCTCGAGGGCTATCCCGTCGTCGTCGAGATCCCCGTCCAATGGGGGGAGATGGACGCATACGGGCACGTCAACAACACCGTCTTCTTCCGCTACTTCGAGACGGCGCGAATTGCCTACCTCGAGCGTTGCGGCTTCCTCGACGCATACGAGACCGATCGGGTCGGCGCGATCCTCCACTCCACGGAGTGTCGGTTCCGACGCGCGCTCTTCTACCCCGATAGCGTTCGCATCGGTGCTCGCGCGATCGCGGTCGGAGAAGACCGCTTTACGCTCGAGTACCGCGTCATGTCGACCGCCCAAGAAGCCGTGGCCGCCGAGGGCACGTCTATCGTCGTGTCGTTCGACTACACCAAGAGTGAGAAGACCGGGCTGCCCGAGGCAGTTCGTGAACGCATCACGCAGCTCGAGCAGATGCCGAGCGCACAGTCGTCATGACCGCGTTGAGAAGCGTCATCGCACTCGTTGTCGCGCTGCTTGTGGCCGCGCCAGCCGCGAGCCTCACGGCCCAAGACTTCGACCTGCTCATTCGTGGAGGCCAGGTTCTCGACGGTACTGGGAATCCGGCGTTCCCCGCGGACGTCGCCATCAATGGCGATCGGATTGCGGCCGTGGGCAGGTTGGCCAGCGCGACCGCCCGCCGGGTGATCGATGCCCGGGGACTCCTTGTGTCTCCGGGCTTCATCGACATGCACTCTCACGCCGATCGCGGCCTTCTCCGGGAAAGCGTCGAGCAACGCGCGGCGCCCAACCTCGTCGCGCAGGGGATCACGACGGTCGTCGTTGGCGCGGACGGCCGGAACATCATCTGGCCGATCGCCGACGAGATCGCGGCCTATCGCACACCGGGCATCGGCCTCAACGTCGTGCCGATGGTGGGGCACGGCACCGTGCGCGGACAGGTGATGGGAGACGACTACGAGCGGCCGGCGACACCAGCCGAGCTCGACGCCATGCGTGGGCTCGTCACGAACGGCATGGAGGCCGGCGCGTGGGGAATGGGTGCGAGCCCCGAGTACCGACCGGGTCGGTTCGCGACGACCGAGGAGTTGATCGCACTGGGCCGAGTCGTCGCCGAGTATGACGGCTTCTACTACGCGCATCAGCGCAGTCAGTCACCGCTTCCACGGTGGCAAACCCCGAGCATCGTCGAGGGCTGGCGACTGACTGGCACCGACGGGATGAAGGAGACGATTCGCATCGGCCGTGAGGCGCGCCTGAGGGTGGTCGGCAGTCACATCAAGGCGAAGGGACCTTCGAGCTGGGGACAGTCGTCGGTCGACATCCTGCTGATCGAGCGCGCACGGCAGGAAGGCGTTCAGGTCTATCTCGACCAGTATCCCTACGAGACCTTCGGTGGAAGCGCGGTGAGCGTCATCCCGCCCTGGGGATTCGCGCCGCCGGGCACCGACCGCTCCGGCGGCATCGACGATCCCAGATGGCGAACGGTGGCGCTCAATTCGGACAATCTGCGTCGGAACCTCGACGATCCGACCACCCGCGACCTTCTGATCGCGGACATCGAACACGTGCTCGACCTCCAGGGCGGCGCCGACCGCCACGTCATCGTCGTCGCCCCCCACGACCCAGAGCTCATCGGGCACACGCTGGCCGAGGTCGCGGGCGAGCGGGACAGGACGCCCGTCGAATTGCTGATCGACTTCGCGATGCAAGCGAACGGCTCGCCTCGGTCCGGCGTCCTCTTCCGGCCGATCGCCGGTCATGCGTTCGACGTCGAGAACTACATGCGGCAGGAATACACGGCGACGAGCACAGACGCGGGCGTGGTCCTGCGGGGGCGGCCCGGCCTCCACCCGCGCCATTTCGGCGCATTCCCGCGCAAGGTTGCCTACTACGTCAAGGAGCGGGGAGTCATCTCGCTCCCCTTTGCGATACGGTCGTCGACAGGCCTCGCAGCCCAAATCATCGGGTTGCGCGACCGGGGCTACCTCCGAGAGGGCTACAAGGCCGACGTCGTCGTGTTCGACTTCACTCGGCTCGAGGACCATGCGACGATCCTCCAGCCAGGTCGCTATCCCGACGGGATCGAGCACGTGCTCGTGAACGGAGAGTTCGCCGTCGACGGCGGCCGTCGGACAGGGGCGCTGGCGGGTGTGGTGATCGACCGGCGCGAGCAGCCGCCACCCAACTCCGACGGGGAGATGTAAGCCGGCGCGCTTGAACGCCGGACCCCTCGAGCTGTGGCACTACGCGTCGTCGAATGTCCCGCCGGTGACCAGCGTAACCCCCGCCTTGTCGACGTCTCTTCGCACGAGATCGTCGGAGCTCGGATCGACCGCGCGAGTGAGGTCCCACAGCACGCGAACTGTAAATCCCTCGCTGGCGGCGTCTTCCGCGGTCCACTTGACGCAATAGTCACGCGCCAACCCACACACGAAGACGTCTCGAATGCCCCGCTCTTTCAGGTAGCCGGCGAGCCCCGTAGCGGGGCGCTTCCCCTCGGGATTCCAGTTGTTGCGGATCCCGCTGTAGCTATCGACGGCCGGGTCGTTGCCCTTGCGGATCACTGCCGACATCCTCGCCCACGGGAGGCCGTCGGCGAGCTCCGCACCCGGCGTGCCCTGAATGCAGTGATCGGGCCACAGCACTTGCTCGTGCCCATACAACTCGATCACGTCGAGCGGGGCTTTGCCTGAATGGCTCGAGGCGAACGAGATGTGGTGCGGCGGATGCCAATCCTGCGTGGCAACACAGAGGCCGAACTGGTCGCTCTCGATCAATCGACGGATCGGTGCGATGATGCGATCGCCCTCGGCGACCGCCAACGCCCCGCCCGGCAGGAAATCCGGCTGGATGTCGACGACGAGAAGGGCGGCACGTGCGCGCTCGAAGCGTTGGTCGTCTGGCGTCACGACGCCCCCGGAGTCGATTCAGATGGCACCGTAACCCGACGACGTCGGGCCGGGCAAGGGCGGGTTCGGATCGTCGCCGTGCCAGCGCGCCGCCTCGAGCCCACGCTCGAGCCGCACCTCCGGACGCCACCGAAATCGCTTCAGGTCGGTACTGGTACGCCCCTCGACCGCGTCCGCGATGAGGCCACCGAGGAGCGGGGCGAACTTGAAGCCGTGGCCGCTGCCACCGCTCGCCACGGTGAGTCCGCCGAGCTCCGGGTGCCCGGCGATCCACAGGTCACCGTCCTGCGTATCGGCGTAGGGACAGATCCGACTGTGGACGAGCTCTGCGTCCGTGAGCGTCGGGAATGTGACCTCGAGAAACGCGCGCACGGCATCGAGCTGCTCGGGGGCGACGCGAGGAGGATCGCCGGGATCGACGGTCACTCCCGGCCCGTGGTTGCCGATCTTGATCACCCCGTCACGGTTCAGCGGAAAACCGTAGAAGCCGGTGCGAGCGATGTCGGCCGTGAAGACCGGGAAGCGGTCCGAGCGAAACGACCCGGGATCGCGCGGCCGAAGATGCACCACCGGGTGCCCCGTTGGGCGGATGCACGTCGCGAGCTCGGGCGCGAGCTGGGCAGTCCATGACCCCGACGCGACGACGACCAGATCGGCGTCGATCGTCGCACCCGTCGCATCGCGGACGCCGGCTATCCGCCCGCCCGACCTGGCGATGGCCGCGACTCGGCGACCTTCATCGACGGTGACTCCGCGGGCGCGGGCCCAGTTCACCAACGACTCGACCACTCGGCCGCTTTCCACCCAACCACCTTTCTCGTGGTAGAACCCGTCAACGTACCGGCCGGTGCTCCACGCCGGAAACCGATCGGCGAGCACCGCACCGTCGATGCGCTCGGGCCGATGGCCGCGCCGCTCGAGGAGCCGGTGACTCTCGAACTCGAATTCGCCGGGCGCCATCGGCGCCCTCGTGACCATCAGGACACCGGTCTCGTGGTACAGTTGCTCTCCACCACGCGCCATCCACTCGCCATTCCACGCGTGCCAACCCCGTCGTGCCTCCTCGGCAAGCGACATGGAGTGTTCGTCCGGACCGTACTCCATCCGGATCACCTTGCTCACGTCGGTGCTTGCGGCGAACGGATTGGGAATGGACCCCTGCTCGACGAGCGTGACCTCGTGCCCCCGGGCGCGCAGCTCGAGAGCCGCAGTGACACCGAAGATGCCGGCCCCCACGACGACCGTGCGGGGGGCCGTCATCCGGCGGCCCAGCGACGCGGCAGGGAGCACGCCACGGGCGTCCCGATGGTTCGACGACCCCCTGCGGCCGACCGCGCATCACAGACCGAGCTCATCATGACGAATCGAATACCAGTGATCGAGCCGTGCAACCCATCAACGCGGCTCCCGAAGACGAGGTGACAGCCGCTCGAAGAGCCGTGCGGCCGGGCCGACTGTCGGGGCCAGGATCGTACGCATAGCTTCTCGGTTCGCCCATTGCGCGGAGTGAAGATGACGATACGAGCCTACCCGCACATCCTCGCCGCTCTTGCACTCTGTCTCTGCCCCGCGGGCCAACTCGCCGGGCAGTCCGACGACGCGGCGCTTGCTCGGGCACAGCGGGTGCTCAGGACGACGCCGCTGATCGACGGCCACAACGACCTCCCGTGGGCCATCAGGGCGTACCGTGCCGCGCCGCGGGACGTGGACGCGTACGATCTCAGGACAACGACTCCCGGGCACACGGATTTCGCGCGCCTTGGCCGCGGGATGGTGGGTGCTCAGTTCTGGTCGGTCTACATCCCACACACTTATGCTGACTCGGGCTTCGCACGCGTGCAGCTCGAGCAGATCGATATCGCGCGGCGAGTCGTCGCGAAGTACCCGGACCGTCTGGCCATGGCCGGCACGGCGGCCGATGTGGAGCGGATCTTCCGCGAGGGCAAGATCGCCTCGATGCTCGGCATCGAGGGCGGACACGCCATCGAAAACTCGCTCGCCGTCCTCCGACTCTACTACGAGCTCGGCGCACGTTACATGACGCTCACGCACAACGGGACGCTCGACTGGGCCGACGCGGCCAGTGACAGCGCACGACACGACGGCCTCAGCCGCTTTGGAGAAGAGGTCGTGGGCGAGATGAACCGACTCGGCATGTTGATCGATCTGTCACACGTCTCACCTGCCACGATGAGCGACGTACTCAGCGTGTCCCAGGCGCCGGTCATCTACTCTCATTCGTCGGCCCGCGCGCTCACCGACCACGTACGGAACGTCCCCGACTCGATTCTTCGTCGCCTCCCAGCGAACGGCGGCGTGGTGATGGTGACCTTCGTGCCCAGCTTCGTGTCCGAGCCGGTGCGCCTCCACGGCGTCGAGCGAGACGCGGCCCGCCGCGAGCTCGTATCCACGCACGGCGACGACGCGGATGCCGTCCGACGCGGCCTCCAGGCCTGGGGTGCGAACCACCGCGCTCCGAAGGCGACGCTGGGCGACGTGGCCGATCATATCGAGCACATCAGGCACGTGGCCGGCATCGAGCACGTGGGTATCGGGAGCGACTTCGATGGCATCAGTGACGAACCTGCCGGACTCGAAGACGTGAGCACATTCCCGGCCCTCTTCGCCGAACTGGCGCGCCGCGGCTGGAGTGATGACGACCTGGCACAGCTCGCAGGTGGCAATCTCCTCAGGGTCATGCGGCGGGCGGAGGAAGTCGCCCAGCACCTGCAGCGTGAGCGTCCCGCCTCGACAGCGACGATCGACGAATTGGACGGCAGGCCGGCGAGCGACTGACCCGGACTATTCTCCGTTTTCGACCCCGGGCTCGCCCGGCGCCGACTGCTGCCGTGTGCGATCGGGCCCGCCGTGCCGCCACGCGTACGCCGCAAAGCCGACGGCGAAGATCGCCGCGAAGGCGAACCACTGAATCGCGTATCCGAAGTGCGGCCCGGGGGTCGGCGATGCGACCTCGAACCGCCGGGGGACCGCCGGCGCGTCGCCGGTCGGAAGCGCTTGCACGACCATCGGTCGGAGAGCATACGGAAAACGGTGCTGCACCATCGATGGGGTCACGCCCGTCACGAGAGCCGGCCACTGAGCGCCACCGACGCGGGCCGGCTGTTCGGAGGCGGGACGCACGACGCCGATCACCGTGAGGAGTCCAGGCTCGGACATGGAGGAGAGGTCGACCGCGGTGGCGTCAGTGGTGGGGACCCAACCGCGCTCCACCAGCACGGCGGAGCCACCGGCGGTTCTGAGCGGCGTGACGACGACGACACCGGGTTGGCCACCGAGCGGACGGTTCACCACGATCATCTGTCGCGTCTCGTCGAACTGCCCCGCGACGCGCACTCGCCGCCACACATCCACCTCACCACCAATCGTATCGAGGTCGACGATCGGCATTGCCAGCGCTGCCGCGCGCGCCTTGTAGGTGGCTTGCCGCTCGGCGTGCCTGCGGAGCTGCCAGATGCCGAGCTTGAAGCAGAGCACACTGGCGGCAAGCGCCACCATACCGAAAGCTGCGAGCCGCGCGCGTCCCATCCGCCCACGCTAACGGGCGGTGTAGCTCCGCGCCACGGCGCGCTTGCCGTGCCCCGTGGCCGCGACGCATACTACCCGACCGAACACGACCGATCGCGGAGCCGACGTGCCGCTCGACGCGCGCGACACCGCGCGCACGAGCGCGAGGTCGTCACCGATTCCCCCGGACCCCATTGGAGATCGACGATGTCGCTCACCTCGTCTCGGCGTGCGCTTCTCATCGCGACGCTCCTCCTCGTGCCGGTCACTGCCGTCGCGCAGGGGATGCCACGCCGACCGGTGGCCACGTATTCCATCGTCGCTCGCGACTCGGCGACCGGTGAGATGGGTGTGGCCGTCCAGTCGCACTGGTTCTCGGTCGGGGCCATCGTCACGTGGGCAGAGGCCGGCGTCGGCGCGGTCGCTACCCAGTCATTCGTGGATCCTCGCTATGGGCCGCTCGGGCTCGAGCTCATGCGGCTCGGGCGCTCGGCACCCGAGGCACTCGTCGCCTTGGTCTCCACCGACGCCGACTCGATGGTACGCCAGGTGGCGATGATCGACGTCCGCGGAGACGTGGCGGCCCACACGGGAAGCCGGGCCATCGTGGCAGCCGGTCATCACGTCGGCGCGCAGTACTCGGTGCAGGCGAATCTGATGGAGCGACCCACCGTTTGGCCCGCCATGGCGCGAGCCTACGAGACAGCCACGGGCGACCTCGCCGAGCGACTCCTCGCCGCCCTCGAGGCCGCGGAGCAGGAGGGTGGTGACATTCGAGGACGCCAGTCCGCTGCCATCCTCGTCGTGGCTGCGACGCCGACCGGCCGGCCTTGGGTGGACCGTCGCTTCGACCTACGCGTGGAAGACCACCCAGATCCCGTTCGCGAGCTGCGCCGGCTCGTGACGCTCGCGCGTGCCTATCAGAAGCTGAACGAGGGCGACGAGTGGATGACCGAGAACGACCTGGAGCGCGCGATGGAGGCGTATCGAACGGCCACGACGATCGTGCCCGATCAGGCGACGAATGGTGAGGCGGCATTTTGGACCGGAATCACTCTCGTGGGGGCTGGACGCGAAGAGGAAGCGGGCCCGTTCTTGGCACGAGCCTATCAGGCCGACACCCGTTGGGCGGAGCTCGTGCCTCGACTCACCGCGTCGGGGCTCCTCCCGGATGATCCCTCGCTGGTCTCGCGCATCGTCGAGCGGATGCGTCGAGCACCGTAGCCGCGTTCAGCAGCCGGGGGCCAATGCGTCGAGCACCGTAGCCCCGGTCGGCAGGCCGGGGGAGGCCCGTGTCGTTGAGGACACTCTCCGGTGCCTGGTCATCGCACCGATCGCTCCGCGGACGCGAGGGCCTCGCCAACCGCCCGCTCCACTCTCCGAACCACGGGTTCGGACGGACGATCGCCGGTGAAGTCGGCGTCAGCGGCGTACGCGCCGGTGGCGACGACATCGGCCCCGAGCGATCCGAACAGGATGCGCAGGGCCTGTCCAGCAAGCTGGAGATCGTCAAGTGACGTGCCGGTCACGATGGGGACGCCCACCCGTCCGACGAGCGCATCGTCGGGCAGGAGGTCGAAGAACGTCTTGATGAGGCCAGTGTACGAGGCGCGGTAGGTCGGCGTTGCCGCCAGAATCACCCGCGCCCGCATGACCTCGGCGATCGCGCGGTCGACGGCCGGTCGGCGTCGTCGTCCGAGCAATCCCGCCGCAGGAAGTGCTCTGAGATCTACCGTGTGGACGGTGGCGCCGGCCCGCCGTGCCGCTGTGGCCGCGTGGTTGAGGAGGGTGCGCGATCGGGAACGCGTGTGCGGGCTCCCAACGATGCCGACGACGGTGCCGC
Organism: Gemmatimonadota bacterium; assembly: GCA_039591795.1. Lineage (GTDB taxonomy): Bacteria > Gemmatimonadota > Gemmatimonadetes > Gemmatimonadales > GWC2-71-9 > JBDHCY01. Next base: position 13,055 of record JBDHCY010000029.1, read on the forward strand.
TCATCCCTCGACCGGGGCGCGGCGGAGGTGCCAATCGGTGTGCTTCTGGTACTCGCGCGCGACGGCGAGCACGCGGGCATCATCGTACGCGCGCCCGGTGAAGACCATCGACGTTGGCAGGTTCTCACGCCCCAAACCGTTCATCACCGCAATGCCCGGCAGCCCGGCCATGTTCGCCGCGCCGCCGATGTTGGCTCCACCGCCGTATCCGGGCCACGCGTCTCGGAAGTTCTTGTCGAGCGGCCATGCGACCGTCGCGAGAGTCGGACTCACCAGCGCGTCGAAGGGCCGGAGCATGCCGTCGAGAGCCGTGGACGCCGGGCGCCGCAGGCGCATGGCCCTGAGGTAGTCGCGCGCGAGCACGACGGCACCGTCGTATCCACCGAAGCGATCCTCCGGAGCCGTGAGCTTGCCCACCGCACCCACGTTGACGAGCTCATCGAACGCCGCCGCGCCTTCGGCGTCCACGATCGTGCCGGCAATCGCGTTGTAGGGATAGTCGGGAACCGCCACATCGCGGACCACATCGGCGATGTCGCCGAGCACGGCCAGCGCCTGATCGAAGCTATCGCGCGTTTCCTCCATCACTTTTTCGAGCGAGCCGGCGAGTACGCCGATCCGAAAACGGCGGCCGCGCGGCGGCACGGCATCGCGCGCGCGAAACGTCTGCGGGCCGTCGCGCCCCGGTGGCCCGCCCGTCGCAATCGCCTCCAGGACCTCCGCACAATCCTCCGCCGTGCGGCATATCGGGCCGATCTTGTCCATCGTCCAGGACAGCGCCATCGCGCCGTACCGGCTCACCACGTCGTACGTTGGCCGCAAGCCCGAGACGCCGCAGAAGGCAGCCGGCGTCACGATCGAGCCCCAGGTCTCCGATCCGATCGCGAACGGGACGAGTCCTGCCGCCACGGCCGCGCCGGATCCCGACGACGAGCCTCCACTCCAGTAGTCAGGATTCCACGGCGTCCGCCCCGGGCCGGTGAACGACGCGTCGGCCTGGCGATAGCCCATGCCGCCGGCAAGCTCGACCATCGCGAGCTTGGCCACGAGGACGGCTCCGGCCTCCTTGAGGCGGGCGATGACGGTCGCATCGGTATCGATGACCTGCTCGCGGAGCGGCTCGGCGCCCCAGGTCGTGGGATAGCCCTGCGCAGCGAGGAGGTCTTTCGCGCCGTAGGGGATTCCGTGGAGCGGACCCCTCCAGCGACCCCGGCGCCCGAGCTCGTCGGCGGCGCTCGCTTCCGCAAGTGCCCGGTCACGCGTCACGGCCACGACCGCATTGTATTCGGGGCCGAGTCGTTCGAGCCGGTCGAGAAAGTAGGTGGCGAGCTCCGTGGCCGTGGTCTCCTTCTGCCGGAGCATGCGGCCCAGCTCGGGGATCGTCAGGAAGGCGAACTCGGCCATCGCTAGCCCCCGCGATACGGCGTGAAGGCGAAGTCGGGCGCGTCCGCGTTCGACAGGGGAAGGCGATAGAGCTCAGCCGCTCGCTGAAGCCCGCGGTCGATGCTCTGGATCACCTCGCCGAGCTCCTCCGCGCTGAGCCGATCGCCCCATCGATTGTTGACCACCTGCGCCAGCGCGAGGGCATCCTGGCTCGGCCCGGCAGCTGCTGCCGTTGTTGTTGGGCCCGACGCCACCGGCGCGGGCGACGGCGTAACCGTTGCGGGCGGCACGTCGGCGACGGCGGGAACTGCCGGGAGCACGGCCAGGGTGGCCAGGCGCTTCGAGAAGTCGCGGCGAGACACGCTGCGGGACACGGTCACCTCCAGTCGGTGCGATCGGTTGCGGGCAGCTAGACGGCAGCCAGCGCCTGCTCGAGGTCAGCGATCAGATCGTGTGGGTGCTCGATGCCAACCGAGAGACGGATCATTCCTTCGGTGATCCCCATGCGACGTTGTACGTCGGGCGCGACGTCGGCGTGCGTCATGGTCCCGGGATGCTCAGCGAGTGACTCGGTTCCACCGAGGCTGACAGCCAGCTTGACCAGCTGGAGCGCGTTGAGCAGCCGGAAGGCTTCGGCCTCTCCGCCCACGAGCTCGCATGCGATGACCGAGCCGGGCCCACAGCACTGTTTGCGATAGAGCGCCCACTCTTCGTCTTCCTCTCGCAGGTGCCCGAGGTAGTGCACCCTTTGCACTTTGGGATGGTCAGCGAGGAAGTCAGCAACATAGCGAGCGTTCTTCATCTGCGACGTCATGCGAAGCTTCAGGGTCTCGAGGCTTCGCATCAGGAGCCATCCAGTCCACGGCCCCGCCATCGTCCCGAGGAAGGTTCGCAAGGTCCGAATCCGGTCGAGCAGCGGCTTCCGCCCCAGGCAGGCGCCCGCAATGAGGTCGGAATGTCCAGCCAGGAACTTCGTGGCCGAGTAAATCACGAGATCGGCGCCATGGCGGAGCGGCTGCTGCCACAGCGGTCCGAGGAAGGTGTTGTCGACGATCACCGGGACTTCGCGGTCCTGTGAGCCGAGGTGGCGAACCGCCTCCGCGCATGCCTCGATGTCGACGAGCGCGTTCGTTGGGTTGGCAGGCGTCTCCAGGAACACGGCTCCGAGCGCCGAGTGTGTGCCGTGCTCCTCGAGGGCGCGAACGAGGGCGGCGTCCGCGCCGCGCCCTGCCGCGAATCCGACCGGGGTGACGCCGAAGCGCGGGAGAATGTGATGCAGGAGGTAGTCGGTGCCGCCATACAGCGGCATGCTGTGCGCGACGACGTCGCCGGGCTGGACGAACTCGAGCAGCGTCGTGGCGATCGCGGCCATCCCACTTTGAAATACCGCGCACGACTCGGCCTCGTCCCAGAGCACGAGGCGATCCTCGAGGATTTCGAGGTCCGGGTTGTTGAGGCGGCTGTAGATGAGCCCCAGCTCCTCACGCGGCCCCAGCTCCCGCAGGCCATACGCCACCTCGAAAAACGCCTTTCCTTCCTCCGCCGTTCGGAAGACGAAGGTCGAGGTCTGGAAGATGGGAGACTTGAGCGCGCCTTCGGACCGGGATGGATCGTAGCCATAGCTCATCATCAGCGACTCGGGTCGCAACACTCGCTCGCCGAGGTAGCCTTCCGGTTTGCGCTGCACGGAAACCTCGCCTATCTACGGAAAACGTCAGACTGTTTTCGATAATAACCTGGAAACGGGCGGAGGGGAGATGAACCGTCGCATGGCCGCGGTCCTAATAATCGCGATGGTCCTGCTCATGGGCTACATCGTCTACGGCAGCATGGCGCGCGTCGAGTACACGTGCGACTTGTGTGTCGAGTTCAACGGCATGCGCGAGTGCCGGCGTGGTGCGGGTGCCACCGAAGAGGAGGCCGCCCAGGCGGCCCAGACGAGCGCCTGCGGCACGATGGCGCAGGGGATGGACCAGTCGATACGCTGTCAGAACCAGCGGCCTGCCATCCGGCAGTGTCAGCGCTCGTGACGCGAGCTCGCATTCCCGATGACGAGATTCGTTATCGCGCCTCGCGCGCGCGCGGCCCCGGAGGCCAGCATGTGAACAAATCGAGCACCCGGGTGGAGGCACTCTGGAACGTCGACCGGAGCCCGAGTGTCAGCGAGCCGGAGCGGCGGCGGCTCCGGACCCGTCTCGGTCGGCGGATCGGCGCGGATGGCGTCCTACGAGTCGCGGCCGATGACGAGCGGAGCCAGACGCGGAACCGAGCACTGGCCACCAAACGACTACGCGCGCTCGTCGAACGTGCACTCCGCGTCCCCAAGCCCCGCAAACCCACCCGGCCGCCGCGAGCCGCCACCGAGCGGCGTCTCACAGAGAAGCGCCAGCGCGGCGAGCGCAAACGAGAGCGCCAAGTCCCCGACGACGAGTAGTGCCCCGACCGAGCTTCAGGCCTCGGGGATCTCTTCCTCGTCCGGCGGCCGCGTCGTCACCGTGAACTCGATCGTCCGCTTGAGCTCGTTGTTCACGAAGATGTTGATGTCGTAGCGACCCGCTTGCTCGAAGGTGAGATCGTTGAGCTGGAGCGCCTGAACGATCCTGGGCCGCTGACCAGGCTTCGCGTGTCCCGACAGCTGAGCTTGTCCGTCGGCCTTGAACACCGCGCGACCGTCCTCATCGACACACTCGATCCGTAGCGGAAACTCGGCGTTCACCTCGGCATACGAAAACTCCAGCTCGAATGCGAGAAACGCCTGCGGGTGCCGCGCCGGCATCTCCCCCACGCTGATGTCGGAGAAGATCCCAAGAATGCTGAGCTTGCCTTCTTGCGAGACGGTCGCATAGTCGCAGAGGAACCCGTAGGTGACGTTCACTGGCCGCGCACCGCACTGTCGGCCGGGACGAGCCGATCGGCCCGCCACCCATCGAGGCGGAAGATCTGCCCGCCCGAGTCATGACGGACCCAATACGCGAACGAGATCGAGTCGAAGGCCAAGGCGAGCAAGATGCGCCCTCCCGCTCCACGCACTTCCAGGCGTCGATCGGGTGCTGCAAAGTCGGCCGAATCGGCCTGCGCAGCCGACGGGAACCCCGATCCGCTCACGTCCCGCAGTTCTTGAAGGAGCTGTGCCACGACACCAGAGTCGGCCAATGCCCCATCAACAGACCACGCGCTGTCGCCTCGCACCAGTGTGTACTCCGACTCGCCTCGCTGCACGTCGATCTCCGTCACGCCATCGGGATCCAGCGCAGCGATCCTGGGGTCCCGCCATGCATCGGCATTCCGGTCGATGAGATTGCCCAGCTGCCCGCCGAGGAGGTACACCTCAGACTCCGTCGCGGGCCGCACATAGATCGTCCCCCACTCGCGGCCCCGCTCGCCGAAGACGAGGTCTGCCAGCGTGCGACCTCCCCCGACGAACCGCACGCGTCGCCCGGCCGCGCTGTCCACGCCCAGTCGCTCGTGGGAGGTCGCGCTGCGGGCAACCAGGTTGCTGCGCGCGGTGTCGCGCACGGCATCGAAGAACTTCGTGACCTCGGCGCTGGAGGCTGGGTAGCCGTTGACCTCCCATCGAGCACCGTCGCGTTGTACGAGGCGGGTCGTGTCCTCGCCCTTGGCCATGACCACCGAATCGACGTCGGGTGCCGTGAGCGCCGGCAGCGTGAAGGGGACCTCACGATCCACGCCGAGTCGCCGCACGATCTCGACCGCGCCCCACACGACGATCAACACGGCAAGCGCAGCCGCTGCCCGAAGAAGCTGTCGAGCGCTCATGTCGCCCCCGCTTCCCGTGGACGATACGTCTGCCCGCTGATTCGCTTTCGCCGGATCATCCGAGCGATCGCGGCGAGCACGACGAGGACGGGAACGGCGATCAGGTTGCCGTATCGGACCACATCGCGCGTCGTCGCACTCGTGAACGCGAGTGGCGGTGGCGTGCGGTCGCGAGACCGGATCGCGATGAGGGCCGGGTCTTGCGCGAGCCAGTCCACTGCGTTCAACGCGAAGATGAGGTTCTCCGGCGCGCTCTGCACGTACCGGTCGACGAGGAACTCCGCGTTCCCCACCACGGCTACACGTCCACTCGGCCCGGCAGTCGTATCCTCGGCGCCGGTGGCAAGCGCGGCGACGAGCCGCTCGGAGAGCGAATCGCTCGGGAAGGTCCCGTTCGGATCGAGGAAGACGGGCTCCGCGGCAATCCCACCCTGTTCGGTCGTCAAGAAGAGCGGGGTGACCGTGCCGGGCACCGCACCCGCCGTGTCGAGACTCGACGCCCAGGGGAGGAAGAGACTCCCGACCTCGGCGTTCACGGTCGCTTCTCGCGTGCTCAGCGCCCGGAGCCAGTAGGGATACGGCATGAGCAGCCGGCCGAACTGCGTGGGCATCGAGACTCGCTCGTTCGAGGCCAGGTCGTAGACCATGTCCGAGCGAATCGAGAGGCCGAACGGCTCGAGGATCGCATTCCACGCAACCGGCACGGCGCTCGCGAACGGTCCTTGCTGGCTGAGCTCCATGCCGGCAGCAGCGACGAGCGCTCCGCCACCACCCATCACGTAGGCTCGGAGCCTCTCGATCTGGTCACCGGAAACCGTGTCGCCGCCGATCAGCACCAACGCCTGGAGATCCGCGGCTGGTTGGGTCGAGTCGGACAGCGTGAGGGTACGCACTTCGTACGTCTTGCCGAGCTCGTCCCGCAGCTGGTTGTAGGTGCGACCCCCCGAAAAATCCGTCGGCACGGCCAACCCAACGGCGGGCTTGGCTGTCCGCGTGAGCGAGCGAACGGCCGACGACAGTCGATACTCGAGGTCGTCGGTGCGGCGCACGAACGGGATCGTCTCGACCCCGTCGGCATACTGCACCGCTAGGCCGAGGTAGCCTTCCTTCACCTGCAGTTCGGCCTGACCGATGACGTTGAACTGGATGGCCGGGATGCCGAGGCTCTGGGCCTCGGTGCGCACGTCTTCATCTCCGCCCGGATCGCGCTCGATCACGCGAACGTTGCCCCGGCCGGCCGACCGATAGTCACTCAGCATGTCGTCGAGGTCGCGCTTGACCAGCGAGACCTCCGACGGGAGCTCCTTCGATGCAAAGAGCCGAATGGTGACCAGGTCATCGAGATCGGCCAGGAGTCGCTTGGTCGCCCCGGTGAGCGTGTAGGCTCGACCCGGCGTGAGGTCGAGACGGCCCCCGAGGTAGCCGCCCAGCAGATTGACGAACACCATGGCCACGACGAGCACGGCGACCCCGGCACGCAAGCGGCGGAGCGCCGTACCGGTGCGGGACAGCTTGCGGCCGAGCAGCGCGCCGTAGGCGAGGAGGAGAAAGACCACCGCGAGCGAGACGAAGTAGATCGCATCGCGCAGGTCGATGACCCCGCGGGCGATGTTCGTGAAGTGCGACAGGACACCGAGGCGAGCCGCGATCGTCCCGAGCGTGGGCGGGAGGCCCACGACGAGCGGGTTGAGCCCCACCAAGACGAGCACGAACATCACCGCGACGGCAATGATGAACGCGGTGATCTGATTTCGTGTGAGGCTCGAAGCCCACACGCCGACGCCGACCAATCCAGCCGAAAGCAGCGCCCCGCCCGTGTATTGAGCCACCACGATCCCCGTCTGCATGTCGGCGCCCAGCGAGAGCCCGAGGGGCACCAGCACCGTACAGAGCAGTGCGAGCCAGACGACGAGCACCGCACCGAGGTACTTGCCGAGCAGAAACTCTGCCTCGGTCAGCGGCTGAGCGAGGACCACTTCCAACGTGCCACTGCGTTGGTCCTCGGCCAGCGTCCGCATCGTCACGGCAGGCACGAGGAAGAGCAGCGTCCACGGCAGGAAGTCGAACATCGGCCGCATCGAGGCCGCGCTCACGAGAAACGCCTGCCGGAAGAAGAGGAAGTTGGTGACCACGAGGAACACGACGAGCAGGATGTATCCCGTCGCCTGATCGAAGAGCGCCCCCACCTCCCGGCGCGCTACCGTCCACACGCGGCGCATCACGCGGCCTCCCCGGACGTGAGCTGGCGGAACAGCTCCTCCAGGCTCCCGGCCTCCTGATGGAGCTCGTACAGCGTCCAGCCGCGGTCGCGCGCCAGGGCGAAAATCTCGGGCCGGAGGTCTCGACTCCCGTCGCCGGTCACGGTCACCGCCACTTGGCCCCGATCGGCCGGTTGCGCATCCACGCGTGAGACGCCGGCGAGCCCCCGAAGCGTCTCTTCCACCCCTTCCCCGGATGCCTCGACCTGCACCTGCGGAGTGCCCTGCGCGCGGTTGATGAGGAAATCCACGGGACCGTCCGCAGCGATCCGCCCCCGGTGAATGATCAGGAGCCGACTACACGTGTGCTGCACCTCAGGGAGCACGTGCGTCGAGAGGAGGACCGTCCGGTCGCGCCCCAACTCGCCGATCAGCTTGCGGATTTCGACACGCTGGTTGGGATCGAGCCCTTCGGTTGGCTCGTCGAGCACCAGGAGGTCCGGCCGGTGCAGAATCGCCTGGGCGAGCCCCACCCGCTGCCGAAATCCCTTCGACAAATCGCCGATGGGCCGATAGAACACCTCGCCGACGTCGGTCGCCTGCACGGCCTCATCGATCGCGGCGGTCAGCTCGGGCCCCGCGAGCGCGCGCAGCCGCCCCACATACTGGAGGTATTCATACACCAGCATGTCGGTGTAGAGCGGGTTGTTCTCCGGCAGGTAGCCGATCCGCTGCTTCGCAGCGCGACCCGCGGTCGTGAGTGGCTCGTCGTCGAGCCGGATCTCACCGTGATCGGGCTCGAAGAACTGGGTGATCATCCGCATCGTCGTGGACTTGCCGGCACCATTGGGGCCCAGGAAGCCCACCACCTGGCCTCGATCGATGGTGCACGAGACTTCATCGACAGCGACGACGCCGTCGAATCGTTTCGAGACGCGGTCGAGCGTGAGCAAAGACATGATGAATGTGACTGGGTTGAAGGAAACCGGCGGGGATTCTAGCGGTTCCGCCGGCTCGGTTCAAGCCCGCCGGTTTGGCCCCCCTCGCGGTTCGGCCTCCGCGCGCCGTGCCGCGCAGCTCGCGCAGGGACACAGGTCGAAGAGCAGTTCGTAGGTGTAGATCCCCGTGTGGTGGCCGTCGGACCAGTCGAACCGGACGGCGTAGCCCCCGACCAGGCTGAGTTGCAGCGCCTCCACGTCCAGCGGCACGCTCGCCGGATCGAGCAACGGCCGGCCGCTCATCTCCTCCTGACACTGCGCGCAGGGACACGCCAGCCGCAGCGAGCGCGTTGCGTAGATGCCTTCGTGGCCCTCGTCCCATCGGATCCGGAGTTGGCCGGGCGCCGCCCGGCCGATCTCGAGCGGGACGGGGATTTCCCGCATGCTGCCGTTACTCGAGCGTCGCGCGCATAGTGACCGTCTTGATCCCCGTCAATGCGTTGGAGACCGGGCAGCCCTGCTTCGCCGCGTCCGCGGCCGCTGCAAACGCGGCCTGGTCGATCCCGGGCACGGCTCCGTGGACCTCGAGGTGCATCGTGCTCACCCGAAACGCGCCGTCCACTTTCTCGATCGTGCACGAGGCCGTCGTGGCGATCCGCTGCGGTGGGGTGCCGCCGCCCTCGAGTCCGGCCGCGAGGGCCATGCTCAGACAGGCGGCGTGCGCCGCGGCGAGGAGCTCTTCAGGATTGGTCCCAGCCGTGCCTTCGAACCGGGTCGGGAACGAGTACTCGCCGCGAAACGCACCAGACCGCGCTTCGAAGCTCCCGTTCCCTGCCTTCAGTCCACCTTCCCACACGGCGTTGGCGCTACTCGTCGGCATCGAGGTCTCTCCGGAGAGGAGTGGCGATTGACGGGAGGAATGTAACCGGGCGCCACAGGCGATGCGCCATCTTCACACGTGCAGGGTCGAGTCGATCAAAGGCGCGTGCCCGCCTCGTCCCGTGCGCTGAACCGCCGCGCCTATGGCTCGAGTGTCGCGCTGTACCCCGTGAGGACCTGCATGAACCGCGATACCTCGAGGATATCGCGTCCAACGAACCGAATGGTGTGCGCATCGACCCGCTCGACGCTTGGGAGAAATGCGAGGAGTTGCCCTGGACGGTAGCTCTTGAACCGCACGTCGAGGGTCACAGGCGTGGAAATGGACTGCGGCCGGAACGTCGTCAGGCGCCGGACTGCGCGTTCGGCACGCTCGGCAATGAGCTGCTGGGCGGCGGCTGGAGTGAGCGTCTGCGCCGAGTGGAAGCTCACGCTCCATTTGACCACGGCCTCTTCGACATCGCCGAGTCGGTCGCGAACTTCGGCGACGGCGGCCTCGTCGCCCGACACCATCAGCACCGGGACACCGAAATGCCCGGCAATCGCCGCGTTCATCCCCGACTCCGCAATCGGCACGCCGTTGAGGCGCACTTCCGCCAACGTGGCGCTCGAGAACGTGTGAGCGCGCACGCCGTCTGGATTCGTCGTCGCCGAGTGGTAGCCAATGAAGATGACTCCCGCGAACGTCGAATCGACTCCCTGCATCATGCCGAGTGGCCTGGGCCACGAGCGCACGATCTGTATGTCGTCAGGAAACTGCTCGATCAGGAGGTTTTGCCCATTCCCATGCGAGTCTGCAACGAGGATTCGCCCTGCACCGCCTCGTCGCGCTCCCTCGATGGCCGCCAGCACTTCGCGTGTCATGAACTCGCGGAACCGCTGGTACTCGAACCCGCTCGGTCCGAGTTGTTCCGACGTCACGACACCCGCGAGGCCCTCCATGTCAGCCGAGATGAAGATTGCCGGGCCGACGCGCCCCTGTCCGACCAGCGGTGCCGTGAGGCCCAGGACGGCGGGCGCCACGAACACCGCGAGGGCGAGCGGCGCCAGACTCGCTCGAGCCGGCACCGCGCGACGCGCACGCATCTAGCGCTCCTCCTGGCCGGGGGATTCAGCCCGTGGCCGGTAGAAGATCCGGTAGATGCGCCCGCCCGAGTCGTCGCTTATGTAGAGTGACCCGTCGGGCCCCATGGTGAGCCCGGTCGGCCGGTGCTCCGCCTCCCGCGGCGATTTCGGCGCGTCTCCCTCGAAA
>JBDHCY010000030.1:0-23638 GCA_039591795.1 Gemmatimonadota bacterium
CGTCGCAGCGGTCGTCGGGCTCGCACACGAGGCGGGATGGCGGATCCGCCTCCAAGGCACGGGGAGCTGGGTCCCCACGGACGCGCCTGCCGACCTCGCAGTCACGACCAGCGGACTCGCCCAGCGGATCGACGTCGCGTCCGCGGATCTCGTCGTGACCGCGGAGGGCGGTATCGAGCTCGGGGTGCTCGACGACAGGCTCGCGGATCACGGTGCATGGCTCCCCATCGACCCACCGGGGTCGCCGCATCGAACCCTTGGCTCCGCCATCGCCACGGGCACGTGGGGAGCCCTGCGCCAAGGATTCGGCCCTCTGAGAGACCACCTCCTGGGCATAACGGCGGTGATTGGCGACGGGAGCATCGTGCGCGCCGGCGGGCGGGTCGTGAAGAACGTGGCGGGGTACGACCTGAGCCGCGCGATCGCAGGCTCCTTCGGTGGCTTCGGGATCATTGCGGAGGCTCACCTCCGGCTTCGCATCAGGCCGCGTGTCGATCGAACGTGGACAGTCATTGCCCCGCGCGACGACCTGTTTGAAGCGGCAGCGACTCTCGCGCGCACGAGCTGCCGACCCCTCGCCGCACCGGCCGCCGTGGAAGCCGACATGGCCATCGTGCGAGCGAGCGTGCCCGGCGCCGCCGAACTTTCATCCGCTGCGGCTGGCCTGCTGTGGCGAGACCTGCGACAGGGCGCTGCCAGAACGCCGCTGACACTCCGAGCCGGGGCCCTGCCGGAAGGAGTCGAGGGCGCGCTCGAGGACATCGAGCGCGCCCTCGGCGAGGGATGGATCACGGCCGGCCCGTTGCACGGCGGCTTGCGCTGGGGCGGCGATGCTGCCCCAGCAGCGCTCGTCGACCTAAGGCGCCGGCTCGCCGTCCAGGAGATCCCCCTGACGCTCGAGCGAGCCGCGTGGCCGGTGCGGAGTGCCGTCGGCCATTTCGGCGCATATCGGGAAGGCGCGGCCGCCCTTGCCCGTGACCTGCGCCGGGCGTTCGATCCGGGCGAGCGGTTCATGGTCCCGCTCGAGGGGCAATGAACGGCGACGGCCGGGACGGGTTCGCCGGACTCGATGCCTGCGTGCGTTGCGGGTTTTGTCTCCAGGCATGCCCGACCTACCTCGCGACCGGCGACGAAGCGGATGGGCCTCGCGGACGGATCGCCCTGATGCGGGAAATGGAAGGCGGCGGCATTGCGAGGGGTGACCCGATCCTCCACCGGCATCTCGATCGCTGTCTCGGGTGTCGCGGCTGCGAGCCAGCCTGCCCGTCGGGTGTGGGCTACGGCTCGGCCCTGCAGACTGCGCGCGAACGACTGACCGAGACACGAGGAGTCGCACTCCGCACGAGGGTGCTCACTTACCTGTTCGCCAACGAGCAGATGCGCCGTGCCGTGATGCGCCCGCTGCGGCTGGCCCGGTCGCTGCTTCCGCGGAGCGCGCCCCGGGCGCCGCTGCCGATTCGCATGCTCGCCGCTACCCGCCCCCGCAGCCGAGCCCGCCCGGGCGTTCCACCGACGGGTAGCATGCGAGCGCTGCTCTTCCGCGGGTGTGTCATGGACGACCTGTTCTCACACGTGCATGCGGCGACTCAGCGCGTGCTGACGGTCAATGGATACAAGGTGCTCCACGCCCCGGGTGAGGCGTGCTGTGGCGCGCTGCACCTCCATGCCGGACTGCCGGAGGAAGCACGGGCGTTGGCCAGACAGAACGCACGCGCGTTCACGGGCACGGACGCGATCGTCGTCAACAGCGCGGGGTGCGGGGCGGCATTGCGAGAGTACGGATCCCTGCTCCCAGAACAGGAATCAGCATCGGCGCTCGCCGATCGTGCGGTCGACGTGAGCGTGGCGCTCACGTCGCGCGGACCCCGACGTGGCGGACCGCTCCGATTGCGTGTGGCCTACGATCCACCGTGCCACCTGCTCCACGCGCAAGGCGTGGCGGACGAGCCGCTTACGGTGCTTCAAGCCATTGACGGACTCACCCTCGCAACGGTCTCCGAGTCGGAGCAATGCTGCGGCGCCGCGGGACTGTATTCGCTTCTCGAGCCCGAGTTGTCGCGCGACGTCCTGAACCGCAAGATAGAGAGGATCGTGGCGGCAACACCCGATGTCGTCGCCAGCGGGAACCCGGGCTGTATCATGCAACTCGGCGCCGGACTGGCGGCCGCCGGTTGTGACATTCCCGTGCGCCACCCTGTTGAGCTGCTCGACGACGCGTATGCCGCGGCAGGATACTACTGATCTCATGTCACCTGGCTGCCTGGCACTGTGGCGCTCGCGGGTGATCGGCAGGCGGAGCGACCGGCCATGACGGCGACGACCGCCCCACCTCTGCGACTCGATGCTTCGCTCTTGCCTGAGGACGAGGTGGACGCCCTCCTCAATGGCAGCGTGGAGGGCATTGTGCCGGCAGTAGTGGTCGATGTGGAGGGCGGCGGCGCAGTCAAATGTCTTCAAGGCCTACTCAGTTGTGACATCGAGACATCCGGAGAGCGTGGCTTCCTTTACGGCGCTGTGCTCACGCGCTTCGGGATGATCCTGGCCGACTGCTGGGTGGCCCGCGGTGGTGATGACGTCCGACTCGTCGTGCCGCCATCAGGAGCCGAACCATTGATGGAAGTGCTGCGCCGGAGCCTGCCGCCCCGGCTCGCGAAGGCGACCCAACGATCCAAGGTGGCCGTCGTGCGGGTCGCCGGCCCCCGCGCCGCCGCTACGACGGAGGGCGCCGGCCTCGAGCCTCCCGAGCCCGGCGCGGTCACGACGCTCCCAGTCGCTCACGGTCGGCTGGACCTCGCTCGTGCCACGGACGCCGCACCGTTCACCCTCCAGCTTTCGTTGCCGAGCGACGCGGTGTCACTCTGGCGCGAACGCCTGCGCGGCTCCGGCGCTCGAGAGGGAAGCAGCAATCTCTTCGACCTCGCTCGCGTGCTGGCAGGATGGCCGGCCCTCGGGCACGAGATCGATGAGAAGACGCTCCCTCAGGAAGTTCGGTTCGATGAGATCGGCGGGGTCTCCTACACGAAGGGCTGTTACGTAGGACAGGAGACCGTCGCCCGTGTTCATTTCCGCGGCCATCCCAACCGACACCTCGAGGGTCTCCTCTTCGAGCGTGAGCCGACTACGCATTCCGCGGTACTCGCCGAGGGGAACGACGTTGGGCGTGTCACCGCTCAGGTATGGCTCGGGTCGAAGCACCGTTGGCTCGGCCTCGCCGTGCTTCGCCGTGAGGTGGACCCGGGATCATCACTGGTCGCGTCTGGCGTCGGCGCCACCGTCGTGCCACTACCGTTTGCCCCCGAGATCATTTGATGCGGGTGCTGGTGACCGGTGCGTCCGGTCTCATTGGGAGCCATGTCGTTGCCCAACTCGCTCGGCGCGGTGGAGAGGTGCGCGCGCTCGTCCGGCGCGAGGCCGCCGCCAGCTTGGTCGAGTCGCTCGGCGCTGAGCCCGTTGCGGGCGATGTCCGCAACCGCCGTTCGTTCTTAGCGGCCGCGACCGGCGTGGACGTATTGGTGCATGCGGCTGCCCTCGTTACGAGCTGGCGAACGCTCGAAGCGTTCGAGGACGTCAATGTCGGCGGTGTGATCCACGCAGTGGAGGCAGCAGAAGCGGCAGGCGGAGCTCGAGTCATCCACCTCTCGAGCACGTCGGTCTATGGGCGCGGACTGCGTGGAGGCCCAGTCGAGGAGGGGTTCCCCTTTACACGTCTGCCCCGGAATGATTTCTATGCCCGGACCAAACGCGCTGCGGAAGACGCGCTCTTCCGGACCGCTCGAGCAAGGGGCGTACATGCCACCGCGCTCCGCCCGTGCGTCGTCTACGGTGAGCGCGACCGGCATCTCTCAGCCCGTGTGGCGCGCCTCCTCGCCCGCGGAGTTGCCCCCCTCGTGGGGCGCGGCAGGAACACGCTCGCGTGTGTGTACGCCGGCAACGTTGCGGAGGCGGTCTCACGCGCCATCGAGATCGATCACCCGTCGGGACGCGTGTACAACGTCACCAACGATGGCGACATCACGGCACGGTCGTTCTTGGCTGGCTTTGCCGAGGGGATGGGAGTGCGGCGGCTGCGCCTCGTGCCGATCCCGCCCTGGGCGGCCCGCGGTGCTCTACTGAGCATCACGGCTGCCGCCCGTCTCGCCGCTCCGCGCCGGTACGCCGGAGTGGCGCCTGCCGCCGTGAGGTTCCTGACCCGCGACAACCCGTACAGCTCGGCCCGGGCCCGTGACGAACTCGGATGGGAACCGGTCGTCGACCCGGCGGAGGCCGTTCACCGCACGGGCGCCTCTTTTCGCCGCTCGTAGGTCCCAGAAACGAAGCGCCCCGACCTCGACCGGGCCGGGGCGCTGCTGCTGAGACGGCCGCGAGCTACTTCTGCTCCTGCTCCGCCGTGTCCCGAGCCATCATGCTGTCGCCGGCCATGGCGGCCGAGTCGGCCATCGTGGCCGTGTCGGCCATCTGCGCGGCCGGCTGCTCCGGCAGGGCATCCGCGGCCTGCTCACTTTGGGCACACGCTGCCAAGAGCACCACCGCGCCCGTCAATGCAATCCAGCGCTTCATTGTTACAACCTCACTCCGCGCCTCGCGCGGCGGTTGGAGCGTCGTGCCGCCCGCCCCTGAGGCGACGCACCAGCGCTCACACACTAATGTGTCAACGTAGTCTCGAGCGCGACGCACCGTCAAGCCAGTCCGCGCCGGGCCCGGGCTTGAACGTCCCCTGCGCGTTCGACTATATCTCCGCCATGACCACTTTGCCTCAAACGCTCGCCGAGCTCCGCCAATCGGAGTGGGCCGAGCACGCTCGCCTGGCCCGCTCGGTGAAGGATGAGATGCGGGCCAACCTGCTTTGTCTCCTCGAGCAAGGGGAGCCGCTGTTCCCCCTCGTGATTGGCTACGACGACACAGTCATTCCGCAACTCGCGAACGCGGTCCTGGCAAAGCACAATTTCATTCTGCTCGGTCTTCGCGGGCAGGCCAAGTCCCGCATCCTTCGTCAGCTCGTGGACCTCCTCGACCCAGCAATCCCGGTGATTGAAGGAAGCGAGGTCAACGACGATCCGTTTCACCCCATTTCGCGTTTCGGGAGGCAGCAGATCGAGGAGTTCGGCGAGCGCACGCCGATCGCGTGGTTGCCTCGCGAGCACCGTTATGTCGAAAAACTTGCGACTCCGGACGTCACGATCGCCGACATCATCGGCGATGTGGATCCGATCCGCGCGGCCCGGGGCGGGCACCTCTTGTCGGACGAGCTGTCAATGCACTTCGGGCTCCTCCCGCGAGCCAACCGCGGCATCTTCGCGATCAACGAGCTTCCCGACCTCGCCGGAAAGATCCAGGTCGGGTTGTTCAACATCATGCAGGAAGGTGACGTCCAGATCAAAGGCTACCCAGTCCGCCTACCCCTGGACGTGGCGATGGTCTTCACCGCCAATCCTGAGGATTACACGGCGCGCGGAAAGATCATCACGCCGCTCAAAGACCGAATTGGCGCTGAAGTCGTGACTCACTATCCGAGAGAGGTCGAGATCGGGATGGCGATCACGAACCAGGAGTCATGGGTCGAGCGAGGTGGGCGTCCGATGTACCTGCCGGAGTTCGTTCTCGAGGTCATCGAGCGCGTCGCATTCGAAGCACGGGAGGACAAGCGAGTCGATCGTCGTTCAGGTGTCTCCCAACGCCTCCCGATCACGATGCTCGAAACCGTCGCCTCCAACGCGGAGAGGCGCGCGCTCCACCATCGCGAGCGGCGCGCCGTCCCTCGGGTGTCCGACATCTATGCAGCACTCTCTGCCGTGACGGGTAAGATCGAACTGGAGTATGAAGGGGAGCTCCAAGGAGGGGAGACGGTCGCACGCGACCTCGTGCGGCGGGCCGCCGGCACGGTGTTCGAAGCGCGCGCAGGTGGCGCCAACACTGACGACATCGTCCACTGGTTCGACGAAGGGGGCGTGCTCCGCCTAGGGATCGACGAGCGGAGCGATGTCTCACTGAAGGGCTTCTCGGAGGTGCCGGGGCTTCTCGATCTCATCGGCCGGGTCGGCCTCGCTCCGGTGAAGGACCCCGCGGTGGCCGTGGCTGCGTGCGAGCTCGTCCTCGAGGGACTCGTCGCGCAACGTCGTATTTCACGCACCGAAGGCAATGGCTATACGCGAGCCGTTTCCGAGCGCCGCGAGCCGCCCTTCGGCAAGGGCTTCGCGCCCGGCTCGCTCTCCTGAGAGCCTGATCTCGTGGCCGTCATCACCGTCTCGCGACAGTACGGCTCCGGAGGGTCCGCCGTCGCGCGTCTGGTGGCCGAGGCGCTGAGCTGGACGCTGATCGACAACGACTTCGTCGACCGCGTGGCTGAGCGCGCGGGCGTCCCGCGAGACCTGGTGGCCGAGCAAGAGGAGCGCGCCCCCTCGCTCCTCGACCGGCTCGCGCGAGCGCTCGCACGTACCTCGCCGGACGTGGTCCTCGCCGGCGCCGACGTGCCACCGCCGTCACCCGTAGACGCCGAAGCGAGTCTGGTGCGAATCACCCAGGCGGTGATCGGCGAAGCCGTCCAGCACGGCGACGTCGTGCTCGTGGGACGCGGCGCGCAGGCTCACCTGGCCGAGCGCCATGACGTGTTTCACGTGTTCGTGGCCGCGCCACGAGACGTGCGGGTGAACGCCGTGGTCGAGCGGCTCGGGATGTCACTGAAGGACGCGGAGCACGCGGTGGACGAGACCGACGCGAACCGGGTGCGTTACGTCAAGACGCACTATGGCCGGGTGTGGGGAAATCCAGCCGACTATCACCTCGTCGTCAACACGGCCTTCCTGGGATGCGAGGGCGCCGCGGCCGTCGTGGTCGGGGCGGCGAGGAGAGTCTTGGGAGTGCCGGAGGCATAGGCACGGGCTCGTAGCCCCCCAGGCGAACAGCCCGAAAACGGTTATCTTGGCGGAATGCGTTTCGCCACCTATCAGCGCTTCATCCCCCAGCTGGCCGATGCGGTCAATCTCGAGACGTTGATGGAGCAGCTCGCCGACTTCCTGCTCCAGTCCGGATTTGCCGACGGCTTCGACCGACATCCCCTGTTGGATGACTTCGGCGAAGAAGATGTCGACCGGTCGCCAGAGGCGCTCAAGAAAGCCATCCTGCAGGCGCTCATGCAATCGGGCCAGCTCACCCCCGACATGCTCAAGGTGCTCAGCGGCGAGGGAACCGGCGATCCGGAGCGAGACCAAGAGATCGCAGACCAACTCGCCGAGCTGCTCGATCAGCTGGTTGCACGACTCGTGGAGCAAGGCTATCTGAGTGCCCAGGACGCGCCACGGGTACCGTCTGGCTATGAAGGCGTGTTTGGTCCGGGCGGTCTCGCGCGTGCGGCCGCACAGGACGTGCAGTTCAATCTGACCGGCAAGGGCGTCGACTTTCTGGGATACCGCGCACTCAAGGGGCTCCTCGGGAGCGTGGGCCGGTCCAGCTTCGGCGCCCATGACACTGAGCACCTCGCCACCGGCATCGAGGCCGAGGCAGTGAGCAAGCCGTACGAATTCGGCGACACACTCAATCTCGACGTGAACGCGACACTCCTCAATGCGATTGCGCGTGGCGGCCTCCGCATGCCGCTCGACCTCGACTATCCAGACCTGATGGTGCACCAGTCAGAGTACCGCTCGTCATCGGCGACGGTCCTCCTCCTTGACTGCTCCCACTCGATGATCCTCTACGGCGAGGATCGGTTCACGCCCGCCAAGAAGGTTGCCCTCGCGCTGACGCACCTCATCCGGTCCCAGTTCCCCGGCGACACCCTGCGCGTCGTGCTGTTCCACGATTATGCCGAGGAGATTCCGCTTTCCCGATTGGCGCACGCTCAAGTCGGGCCGTACCACACCAACACGGCGGAGGGCCTCCTCCTTGCCCGCCGCATTCTGGCCGGCCAGCGGAAGGATATGCGGCAGATCGTCATGATCACCGACGGCAAGCCATCGGCACTCACCCTCCCCGACGGTCGGATCTACGTCAACTCCATGGGCCTCGACCCGAAGATTCTCGCGGCGACGTACCGCGAGGTTGCGGCCTGCCGCAAGAGCGGGATCATGATCAACACATTCATGCTGGCGCGCGATCGCAGTCTCGTGGAGTTCGTCAAGCGGGTGAGCGCCATCTGTCGTGGGAAGGCGTACTTCACAAACACGATGACCTTGGGGCAGTTTATTCTCATGGACTTCCTGCGGCGGAAAACCCGGAGGGTCACGTAGTCCAGGTCTTCGGCTCCCGGAAGGACCCACCTACGCGAAAGGCGTTGCGGTTTTTCGCGGAGCGCCGCATCACGACCCACTTCGTTGACCTGATCCAGCGGCCGGCGTCACCGGGTGAACTGCGACGCTTCGCGCAAAAGTTCGGCGTGGCGGCGCTCGTCAATCGGGAATCCGCACGCTTTCTGGATCTGGGACTCGGCGCTGCGCGGCTCAGTGATGACGCGTGGCTCGAACAGCTCGTCGCTGAGCCAATGATACTCCAAATGCCACTCGTCCGGTTCGGTAAAGAGGTCAGCATCGGGGTCTGCGAGGAGGAGTGGCGCAAATGGCTGGGTTGAGGTGCGGGTCGTCCGCACTCGTGGGCGATCAGCTGCGCAGCCCCAGCTCCGTCCGACCGCCGGCACCACCGGCACTGCACACCGTGGAGAACGTCGCATGACTCGTGTCCTCATTCTCTGTATCGCCGCCACGTGCACCGCCCTGGGCCCGATGCGGGCTCAGTCCCTGCCGGTAGCAGATCCGGTGCTCCAGCGCATCTGGGTGCTGGGCACCGACAGCTCCCAGGCCTACGACCTCGCCCAAGCCCTGCTCGACTCAGTCGGCCCGCGGCTCACCGGCTCGCCCGGGCAACGATCGGCGAACGAGTGGGCCGTGAACATGTACCGCAGTTGGGGAATCGATGCCGAGAACGAGCAGTACGGTACTTGGCGCGGTTGGCGACGAGGCATCACCCACATCGACCTGCTCGCACCGCGCGTGCGGAGTCTCGAGGGCACGATGCTCGCCTGGAGCCCAGGCACGTCCGGGCCCGTCGAAGGCCCGGCGGTGACCCTGCCCGACGCACCGGACTCGACGGCGTTTGCGGCATGGCTCCCATCGGTACGCGGAAAATTCGTGCTCACGTCGTTCCCCCAACCCACCTGCCGACCCGATTCCAACTGGCGGCGATTCGCGACCTCCGAGTCCTTCGAGCGAATGGTTCGTGACCGACGAGCCGCCAATGCCGCGTGGACGACTCGCATGCGTCGCACCGGCTTCGGACAGCGCGAGCTGCCCGGTGTGCTCGAAGCGGCAGGCGCCCTCGGCGTGATCACCTCCCGATGGTCCGCTGGATGGGGAGTCACGAGGATCTTCAGCGCTCGGACCGAGCGCGTTCCCACCCTCGACCTGAGCTGTGAGGACTACGGACTCGTCCACCGGCTTGCCGAGCGGGGACAGGGACCCCTGCTGCGCGTCGAAGCGGACGCCGAGTTCCTGGGCGAGGTGCCGGTCTTCAATACGGTTGCGAGGATTCCGGGCGCCGAGATCCCCAACGAGTATGTGGTGCTCTCCGCGCACTTCGATTCGTGGGATGGGGCGTCCGGAGCAACCGACAATGGCACGGGTACCGTCACGATGCTCGAAGCGATGAGGCTCATCCGCCTGGCGTACCCGCAGCCGAAGCGGACGATCCTGGTGGGCCACTGGAGCGGCGAGGAGCAGGGGCTCAATGGATCGCGCGCCTTCGCAGCCGATCATCCCGAGGTCGTCGAGGGTCTCCAAGCGCTCTTTAATCAGGACAATGGCACGGGTCGAGTAACGAGGATCTCGATGCAGGGGCTCACGGGCGCTGGAGCGCACTTCGGCCGCTGGTTCGCACGCCTCCCCACCGATCTGACCAGGCCCATCTCGCTCGTTATTCCGGGCACGCCTGGAGGCGGTGGGAGCGACTACGCGTCGTTCGTTTGTGCCGGCGCACCGGCCTTCAGTCTCAGCTCCCTCTCGTGGGAATACGGGACCTACACGTGGCACACCAACCGCGATACGTTCGACAAGGTGGTGCTCGACGAGTTGAAGAACAATGCGATCCTGACGGCCATGCTCGCGTACCTCGCTTCCGAGGACGACGAACGTGTCCCGCGAGCGCGCCGAGTGCTCCCCGTGAGCCGACGTACGGGGAACCAGATGACGTGGCCTACTTGCCGCGACGGGACGCGCCACTCGCCGGCGCAGAGCCGTTAGCCAAGGTCGGTACGTGACGATCCGCGCTGCGGTCATGACGGGCCCACATCGGCCACCCGAGGTGTGGGACCTCCCCGACCCAGAGCTCGAGCCGGGGAGCGTTCTGCTCGAGACGGTGGCGAGCGAAGTCTGCGGCACCGACGTGCACCTCCACCACGGGCGTCTCGCCGGCGTGCCGTACCCCATCGTGCCTGGACATGTGAGCGTCGGTCGGGTGCTCGAGGCACGCGACATTGCTCAGGACGCGTTTGGTGCGCCGCTCGCAACCGGTGATCTCGTCACCTTCTACGACGTCCACGAAGTCTGCAACGCGTGTTGGTTCTGCCTCGTCGCCAAGCAGCCGAACCGCTGTCCATCGCGCCGAGTCTATGGCATCACCTACTCGGCTCACGAGGGCCCGCTCGGAGGGTGGGCCGAGCGCATTTACCTCAAGCCCGGCGTTCGAATCATCAGGGTGCCCGAACCGCTCGACGCGGACGACGTGATCGGGGGTGGGTGCGGTCTGTTCACCGGTTTCGGCGCAGTCGAGCGAAGCGAACTCGCCATGGGCCACAGCGTTCTCGTGCAGGGCGCTGGGCCCGTCGGTCTCGCGGCGGCGGCGTTCGCAACGATCCGAGGCGCGGGGCTCGTGATCGTCATCGGTGCGCCCGAAGCTCGCCTCGAGTTGGCTCGAGACTTGGGCGCCGATGTCACTCTCTCATTGGCCGACCACCCACCGGCCGATAGAGCCGCCCGAGTACGCGACCTCACTGGCGGACGCGGCGTCGATACCGCGATCGAGGCCACCGGCAACCCGGCAGCCCTCCCCGAAGGGCTTGCCCTCCTTCGCGATGGCGGCACCTACGTCGTCGCCGGACACTACACCGAGGCCGGCCCGGTCTCGCTCAACCCACACTTGGACATCAATCGCAAGCACGCCGACATCCGAGGCCACTGGGGCACGGACGTGTCGCATGTCGTGCGCGCGCTCTCGCTCCTCGCCAAGTACCACGACCGGCTTTCTTTCGCCAAGATCATCGGGGGAAGGTACGGTCTCGACCTGGCCGAACGCGCTCTCGCCGACGTCGAGGCGCTACGGGTGACGAAAGCGATCATCATTCCCTAGTCAGTCGGATGAGTGGCCCGCCGAGAACCCTTGCCGCTGCCGCTCGTGGAGTCGTGGCATGCAGCCGTTGCCCGCGACTCCGCGCACATTGTGCAGCCATCGCGCAGGCCCGAAAGCGGGAGTTTTGTGACTGGCGCTATTGGGGTCGCCCCGTGCCCGGCTTCGGCGACCCTCGCGCACGGCTCCTCGTCGTAGGGCTCGCACCGGCAGCGCACGGCGCCAATCGCACGGGGCGCATGTTCACGGGTGATTCGAGTGGCAACTGGCTCTACGGCGCGCTACATCGGTATGGGTTTGCGAGCCAGGCCGAGTCCGATGCACGTGATGACGGGCTCAGGCTCCGCGACTGTTATGTGACCGCTGTCACGCGGTGCGCGCCACCCGCAAACAGGCCAACGGCGGAAGAGATTGCCCGCTGCCGGCCTCATTTGGAGGCCGAATTGCGTCTCCTGCGCCACGTGCGCGTCGTCGTGGTGCTCGGTCACATCGCGTTCCAAGGATGGCTCCGCGCATCGGGGTGGTGGTCCGCAGAGCCACCGCGTACGCGCCCACACTTCGCGCACGGCGCGTTTTCGACCTTCCCCGACGGCACCATCCTGATGTGTTCCTACCATCCCAGCCGGCAGAACACGAACACCGGCCGACTCACCCGACCGATGTGGCACTCGATCTTTCGACGCGTCCGTCAACTGGTGGACTCGCGCACCTGACCCGCTGGCTATCTTGATTCCATGAATGTCGCATGGCTGTTCCTCGTCTTGCAGCTCCAGGTGCCGTCGCCCGTGGGCTTCGTCAACGACTTCGCGGGCGTGATCGATCCTGCTTCGCAGCGGGCCATGCAGTCAGTCATCGACGAGGTTCGAGCCAAGTCGCGTGGGGAGATCGTCGTCGTGACGCTTGCCGACCTGGGCGGGCGAGCGTCCATCGAAGTCGCCAGGGATATCGGTCGCGAGTGGGGGGTTGGGGCGCTTGGGCAGGCCGGGGACGCGGCCCGCAACGCCGGGGTCGTCCTCCTTCTCGAGCCGGGTCAGCGTCCCGGCGACGGTCAGGCCGATCTGGCGATCGCCACGGGCACAGGCGCCGAGGGCTTCGTAACCGACCTTCAGGCGGGACAGATCCGCGACGCGATCGGCCGGGCTTCCGTCGAGGGCCGGAGCTACGCGGCCGGTCTCGTGGTCGGCGTTCGACTTCTGGGCGAGGCGTACGCCCGCGAGTTTGGTTTCGAGCTCACCGGTAGTGCCCCGGCGCCCCGGCCGGTCCCCTCCGGGCGGCCAAGGGGCGGCGGCAGCGCGATCGGTTCGTTGCTCGCCTTCCTGCTCCCACTCCTGGTGTTCATGTTGCTCGCGGGGCGACACCGTCGTGGGTCACTCGGCCGCATGCTGCTCTGGAGCATCCTCCTGGGTGGCCACGGCCGGCACCACCGGGGCGGCGGGTGGGGAGGATTTGGCGGCGGGGGGTTTGGAGGTGGCGGATTCGGCGGGTTTGGCGGTGGTGGAGGCTTCGGTGGCGGCGGCGCCTCGGGGAGATTCTGATGGCGAAACAAAAGGATCCGGTCGCCGCGGCGCGCGCGCTCTCGGAGCGCCTCGCGGCGGCGTTGGGCGACAACCTGGTTTCGGTGCTGCTCTACGGGTCAGCCGCGCGCGGGGAGTACACGGCTGCCCGGTCCGACGTGAACGTGCTGGTGTTGCTCGGCGATGCCTCGACGGCCTCTCTCCGTTCAGCCGCACGGCCCCTCGCCGACTGGGTCCGCGGGGGTGAGTCACCGCCCTTGATCTTCTCCGAGGCAGAGTGGCGCCGGTCGACTGACGTATTCGCGATGGAGATCGCGGACATGCGCGATGGGCACCTCGTGCTCCACGGCGACGACCCGTTGGCAGAGGTCACCACGACGCGCGACGACCTTCGGCGCCAGTTGGAGCGAGAAGTGATCGGTACGGTGCTCCACCTTCGAGCGGCGTATGCCGCAGCGGCGCCGGACGCGAAGGCGCTCGAAGCGCTCCTCACCGGCTCCGCGAGCCACATGCTGACGTTGTGCCGCGGGCTGGTGCGGCTGAGCGGTGAGGAACTGCCGGCCGATCGGGCGGGAGTCGCACAGCGGGCCGCCGCGCTCGCCGGGGTCGAACCAGATCCATTCGAGTGGGTAGTCGCGGCAGCTGCCGGACACCGTCCCCGTGCCCTCGTCGCACACGATCCGCTTGCCGAGTCGTATGTCGCTGGGGTCGAGCAGATGGCTCGACATGTTGATGAATCGTGACGGCGTGACGCCGCCGCTACGGGTTGAGACGAGACGAATCATGGAGGGAATTCGATGAAGCAACTGTTCGTGCTGCTGCTGGCACTCTCTGCAGGCGGGTGCGGGTACAACCGGATCCAGTCGCTCGATGAGCAGGTCAACGCGCACCAGGGCCAGATTGAAGTGCAGCTCCAGCGCCGGGCCGATCTCATCCCGAACCTCGTGGAGACGGTCAAGGGAGTTGCCCAACAGGAGACGACCGTCATCGGGCAGGTGACAGAAGCTCGGGCCCGCCTCGGTGGTGCGATCCAGAGCGGCGACCTTGGAGAGATGGCGACCGCGAACGCTGGGCTATCGTCGGCCTTGAGCCGCCTCCTCGTGGTCGTCGAGAACTATCCGGACCTCCGCTCGAGCGAGAGCTTTCGCGGGCTACAAGACCAGCTCGAAGGCACCGAGAACCGCATCGCCACCGCTCGTCAGGACTACAACAACGCGGTCCGCGATCACAACGCCTATATCCGGCGCTTCCCTCAGGCCCTTACGGCGAAGCTGATCGGCGCCGAGCAACGACCCTATTTCGAGGTGACCGAAGCCGAAGCACGAGAAGCACCCAAGGTGGAATTCGCACAGTAGCGAGCCGATACGATTCGCGAGACCATTACCTTCAGTGGCGTCGCCGGTGCGACGCTGGCTGGGATCCTCCACCGGCCGGCGTCGGCACGTGCGTCGATGGTCTTGGCGCACTGTTTCACGTGCTCCAAGTCGCTGAAGATCATCGCGCATCTCGCCGGCGCGCTCGAACAACGGGGCTACGCAGTACTTCGCTTCGATTTCACCGGGCTCGGCGAGAGCGAAGGGGAGTTCTCCCAAACCACGGTGGGAACGAACGTCGGTGACATCATTTCGGCCTCGCACCACATGATGTCACTCGAGCTCGGCCCGTGCGCGCTGGTCGGCCACTCGTTGGGAGGTGCCGCGACGCTCCTCGCGGCCCGGAGTCTCCCCACCGTCCGATCGCTCGCAGTTGTGGCCGCCCCGTGTACTCCCAGCCATGTCCGCGGCCTCTTCGCTCCCCAGGACGTCGATGCTGCGCTGGCGCGCGGGCGCGTGGACGTGGAGCTTGCCGGGCGCCGATTCCCGATCACCCGGGAGTTTCTCGAAGATCTCGAGCGATACCCGGCCACCGAGCGGCTCGGTGCGTTGAAACGTCCGCTCCTCGTTGTCCATGGCACGGCCGACACGATCGTGGAGCCTGCGGAGGGCGAGCGGATCTTTGCCGCGGCTTCACAGCCCAAGGCGTTTGAGCCCGTCATCGGCGCCGATCATTTCCTGTCCGGCACGGGGCAGACCGATGAGGCAGCTGGCCTCCTCGCCGGGTTTTTCGACCGTACGCTCGGGATCGACTGAAACGGAGCCGCGGGGGACGTGGTTGATCGCCACCTGGAGGGCGCTAGCTTCCGCGGTGCGGCCCCCGCCGCGCGTCGGACCTCGGAGACGATCGTGACACTCGACCAGTTCGGAACCTTGAACGCGCCATACGTTCAGGCGTTGTACGAGGAGTACCTGCGCGACCCCGCCGCAGTGGACCCGGCCTGGCGGGAGTTGTTCGAGAACGGGGTCACCGGTCTGCCTGTCACCGAGGCGCCTCCTGCCCCTTCGAGCCCGTCGGCCCAGGACCCCCCCGGCCCAGACACCGCATCTCCCGCTGCTCCCGGCGTGGACGCGACGCTCGTGCCGCTTCGTGGCGCCGCACAATACCTCGTCAAGAACATGACCGAGAGCCTCGGGGTCCCCACGGCGACATCGTTCCGTGAGCTCCCGGTCTCCGTGCTCGAGGCCCGTCGTCGGGAGTACAATACCGCGCTCACAGCCCGTCGAGATGCACGAAAGATCTCGTTCACTCACCTCATCGGCTACGCGATCGTCCGCGCGGTCCACGACGTGCCGGTCATGACGCACGCGTTTCGCGAGATCGCCGAGCAAGCGCATCGTGTCATGCCGGGTGGCGTCAATCTGGGTCTCGCCGTGGACGTCGAGAAGTCGGATGGGTCGCGTGCACTTATGGTGCCTGTTATCCGAGGCGCGGAATCGCTCGGCTTCGCCGAGTTTCACTCCCGCTATGAAGAGCTCGTTGCCGGAGCGCGGACCAGCCGACTCCTCCCCGACGCCTACCAAGGTGCGACGATCACGTTGACCAACCCGGGGACGATCGGGACCCGTGCATCGGTCCCACGTCTCATGGCAGGTCAGGGCACGATCGTCGCCACAGGAGCCATCAGCTATCCCACCGCGTATCGCGACACGCCGCCCGAGTCGCTCGCAACGCTCGGGGTCGGCAAGGTGATGATGGTCTCGAGCACCTACGACCATCGGATCATCCAGGGAGCAGAGTCGGGGCTCTTCCTCCGCCGGCTCGAAGCCCTACTCCAAGGAGCCGACGGGTTCTACGAGGAGATCGGTGCGGTGCTCGAGGTGCCGGTCTCACAGGGGGCCCAGCGCGCAGCACCGGAGGCCGGCGAGGCGGTTGCCGCGGCAGGAGCTGTCCCGGAGAGCGGCCCCCCGCCAGCGGAATCCGCCGTCGGGGTCACGCTCCAGCACGTCGCCGCAGCCATGTCGTTGGTCAAGGCGTTCCGGTCCGTGGGTCATCGGGCGGCACGGCTCGACCCACTCGGCAGCGAGCCGCCTGGCGACCCCGCACTCGACCCCGAGTCGCTGGGCCTCACGCCCGAGATCATGGCCGCGATCCCGGCATCGGTGCTCCGTATTTTCGCTCCGGGCGCGACACTCGCAGAGGCGCTGCCGCACCTGCGCCAGACGTACTGCGGTACGATGGCGTACGAGATCGAGCACATCGCCGATCACGCGGAGCGCGTTTGGATGCGCCAACAAATCGAGTCGGGCGTACACCGAGCTCCGCTGGCCGCGGAGGCGCAGCGTAAGCTGCTCAGACGACTGATCGAGGTCGAGGCGCTCGAGGTCTTTTTGCACCGCCAGTATCTCGGCCACAAGCGCTTTGGCATCGAAGGGCTCGATGTCTTGGTGCCGATGCTCGAGCTGGCGATCGAGGAAGGTGCCCAACACGGCACACGTAAAGTCGTGATCGGCATGGCACACCGAGGCCGGCTGAACGTGTTGGCGCACGTCGTCGGACTTCCGTATGACACGATCATCGCGGAGTTTGAGGGAGGGCGAAAGGTCGAGGAGACGCTGGCACCTGCGGGGGGAACTGGAGACGTCAAGTATCACCACGGCGCCGAAGGGACCTATACGACCACAGCAGGCCGTCCAATCACGGTGGCGCTCTCACCGAACCCCAGTCATCTCGAGGCAGTGGACCCCATCGTCGTGGGGCGAGCCCGCGCCGAACAGACACTCGGGCGCGGTCGCGAGGCCGTGCGTGACGAGTGGGCGGCTCTGCCCGTACTCATCCACGGCGATGCGGCCTTCGCGGCGCAGGGCGTCGTGGCGGAGACCTTCAATCTGGAACGTCTCGACGGCTACCGCGTGGGAGGGACGGTACACCTCATCGCGAACAATCAGATTGGCTTCACGACCGAGCCTTCGGAGGCGCGATCGACGGAGTTGGCGAGCGACCTGGCCAAGGGATTTGACATCCCGATCTTCCACGTCAATGCGGACGACCCCGAAGCTGCGCTGGCTGCACTGCGCCTGGCGATGAGCTATCGCCACACATTCGGTGGAGACATCGTGATCGACCTCGTCGGCTACCGTCGTCATGGTCACAATGAAGGTGACGAGCCGGCATACACACAGCCGCGGATGTATGCTCACATCGCCGAGCTACCGAGTGCGCCGGAGCAGTACGGTGCACGGCTTGCCGAGGCTGGCGTGGTGACCGCTGACGAGATCGCCCGATGGACCGAAGAAGCGCAGGCCCGCCTCGCGGCCTCGCAGGAGGGGGTGCGTGCGAGCCGGGCGGACGCCGCCCCGGTCCACGAGCCGCAGCGGATCACCGTTGCGACGATACCCCTGGACGAACCGGAGACCGCCGTGCCGCCCGAGCTCCTCCAAGTTCTGAACGGACAGCTCCTTACCTGGCCGGCGGCCTTTCAGGTGCATCCGAAGCTCTTGCGACAACTCGAGCGTCGGCGGACCGCCGTAACGGATGGTGTTGGCGTCGACTGGGCGCACGCAGAAACGCTCGCCTTCGCATCCCTACTCACCGAAGGCGTGCCCATCAGGCTCGTCGGACAGGACACGATTCGCGGAACGTTCAGCCAGAGGCACCTGGCCCTTTCCGATGTCGAGACGGGTCACCGTCACATCCCGATGCAGCACCTGCCAGGGGCACTGGCGCCGTTTGAGGTTCACAACAGTCCACTCTCGGAATTCGCAGCCCTCGGTTTCGAATATGGATACAGCGTGGCAGCACCGGAGACGCTCGTGCTGTGGGAGGCGCAGTTCGGCGACTTCGTCAATGGCGCTGCCGTTGTGATCGATCAATTCGTCATTGCCGGTCTCGCCAAGTGGGGGCAGACCTCACGCCTGGTCTTGCTGCTCCCGCACGGATATGAGGGCCAGGGTCCTGAGCATTCGAGTGCGCGCATCGAGCGGTTCCTCGCGCTTGGGGCGGAAGAGAACATTCGGGTCGCCAACTGCACGACGCCCGCGCAGTACTTCCACTTGCTGCGGCGGCAGGCGAAGCATGTGGAGCTTCGACCGCTCGTGGTCTTCACGCCGAAGAGTCTGCTCCGCCTCCCACTCGCTCAATCGGACCTCGGTGAGCTGACGACAGGAGCTTTTCGGCCAGTGCTCGACGACCCCGGAGCTCAGACCAGACGAGCCGACATCACCCGACTCGTTTTGTGCAGCGGGAAGGTCTATTACGACCTGGTCGCGGCCGAGGGCCGCCAGGCCGCTACCCACGTCGCCATCGGGCGTCTCGAGTTGCTCTACCCGTTCCCGGCCGTCCCGCTGGGGGAGCTCATCACGAGCTATCCCTCGCTGCGAGAGATCGTCTGGGTTCAGGAGGAGCCCACGAACATGGGAGCCAGGAAGTGGGTGGCGCCCCAGCTCCAAGTGCTCGCTGGCGCGGACAAGCTGGTGCGCTCGGTGACCCGACCGGAACGGTCGAGCCCTGCGGAGGGGTATCCTGCAGCGCACCGGATTCAGCAGCAGGCACTCATCGACGAGGCCCTCGCCTAACCGCGGCCACGGTGGCCCGGTGTGCGCAGGGAACTCCAGGGCTGCCGTTGACGTTCGCGGCGCATGGTGGCAGGTTGAGAGGCAAGCTCATATGGGCTCTGCTCGCCGAACCGCGACCATCGGCCGCGGCCTTCCAGGTCGCCAACCACACCGGATCGATGCAAAGGACGTGCGCTATTCCGGCCGATTCCTTGGCGTTTGGCAACGGCACCTCGCTGTTTGATCGGTACAGTGCCGCTCGCGGGTCCGCCCGGGCACTGGTAGCCAGCCTTGCGGCGGACGCGTGACCGAACGCGCTCCCCGAAACACTCCGGCCAACCGTACTCGCCTTGCCAAGCCACAGCTCGGCAAGCAGCGCGCAGAGTCTCGCTTCCTCGCAGACGTGCTCGCTGGCCTGGCCCGGCCAGCTAAGGCGTTGCCGAGCAAGTACTTCTATGACAAGATCGGTTCGGACTTGTTCGATCGGATCGCTGAGTTGGACGAGTACTATCTCACCCGTGCCGAGCTCGCGATCATGGAGGCTGACGCCAGTCAGATGGCGGAGACCATCGGCCCGCACACTGTCCTCGTTGAGCTTGGGAGCGGCAGCAGCATCAAGACGAGACTGCTTCTCGATCAGCTGGCCGAGCCGGCGGCTTACGTTCCCATCGACATCTCGGGCGACCACCTCGCTCAGTCGTCCCTCCGGCTCGCGGCAGAGTACCCGTCGCTGACGATCAAGCCTCTCGAGGTGGACTACTCAGCGCCGTTTACGTTGCCGCCGACTCCCGGCGCCGCACGCACGGCGGTCTACTTCCCCGGATCGACGATCGGGAATTTACCGCGGGCCGATGCCGTGATCTTCCTTCGACGGCTCGTGGACCTGTGCGGACCGAGGGGTGCTCTCCTCGTTGGTGCCGATCTCGTCAAGGACAGAGCCGTCCTCGAAGCTGCCTACAATGATTCGGCGGGTGTCACAGCCCAATTCAACCTCAATCTCCTGGCCCGCATCAACCGAGAGCTCGGAGGCGATTTCCGACTCGACCAGTTTGAGCACCGTGCCCTCTACAACGAGACCGCGGAGCGCATCGAGTCCTACCTCGTGAGCCGCGAGCGTCAGACCGTACACGTGGCCGGTCAGACCTTTCAGTTAGCGGAAGGCGAATCGATCTGGACCGAACAGTCTCACAAGTACACGCTCGAGAGTTTTGAGGCCTTGGCGGTCGACGGCGGCTTCGCCGTGCGCAGGGTCTGGACGGATCCCGCCCGCTGGTTCAGCGTACAGTACCTCGAACCTGTTGCCTAAAGAGGAGCACCCATGTTGACGAGCCTCTTGCTCGGCATCGCGACCCGGTGCCTGGGACGCCTTACCGTGCCGGTTGCCGCCGGCGCGACGGTGGCGCTGCTTGCTCTCACCACGATCGGGCAAGCTCACACCCAGGAGCGCCCGGTTGCGTTCGTGGGAGTTCACGTGATTCCGATGGATCGTGAACAGGTCGTCCAGAATCAGACGGTCGTGGTGCGTGACGGGCGCATCGTGGCGATGGGTCCAGCGCGTCAGACAGAGGTGCCGGACGGTGCGACCGAGATCGCTGCCCGCGGCATGTTCCTCATGCCGGGCCTCGCTGAGATGCACGCGCACGTTCCATCGCCCAGGCAGGAGGAGGTCCTCGGGGCGGGCTACACCGAGCGCGTCTTGTTCTTGTACGTCGCCAGCGGCATCACGACGATACGGGGGATGCTTGGCGATCCCTCACACCTCGAGGTCAGGGAACACCTCCGTCGAGGCGACGTGCTCGGACCAACGCTCTACACCTACGGGCCCTCGTTCAATGGCAACTCGGCGCCACGGCCGGAGACGGCAATCGCGATGGTCCGGAACCAGGCAGCTGCGGGATACGACTTCCTCAAGATCCACCCCGGGCCAAGTCGCGCCACGTTTGATGCGCTGGCACAGACCGCTGGGGAGGTGGAGATCCGTTTTGCTGGGCATGTGCCCGCGGACGTGGGACTGGAACGGGCGATTGAGGCACGGTTCGCGTCCATCGATCATCTCGATGGCTACGTGGAGGCACTCGCAGCCGGTCGCACCGAGCCCGGGACCCAGAGCGGATTCTTCGGCTCGAACCTCGTTGATGCCGTCGACGAGTCGCGGCTACCAGCACTGGCTCGGGCCACGCGCGAGGCGGGCGTGTGGAACGTACCGACACAGATCCTCATGGCTGGGTTTGGCGGCGGCGACGACCCCGATGCAGCTGGACAGCGACCAGAGATGCAGTACATGCCACCCCAAGTCGTAGCTCAATGGGTTCGCACCAAACGCAACTTCCAACAGCAGGACGGCTACTCGCGGGAGCAGATCCAGCGTTTCGTCGAACTACGCGGTCGGATCATCAAGACGCTCCACGAGGTCGGTGCGGGCCTCCTCCTTGGCTCGGATGCGCCACAGGTCATGAACGTGCCGGGGTTCTCGGCCCTCGCGGAGCTCGAAGCGATCGTCGCGGCAGGACTCACACCCTATGAGGCGCTCGAGACCGGGACTAAGAACGTTGCGGTCTACTTTGACACGATCGACGAGTCGGGCACCGTCGAAGCCGGCAAGGTCGCCGATCTCATCCTCCTCAGCGCGAACCCGTTGGCCGATGTGCGGAATGTGAGCAACCGCGTGGGAGTCATGGTGCGCGGTCGCTGGCTGCCGGAGGCGGAGATCCAACGTCGTTTGGCAGAAATCGCGGCCGTCTATGCCGGCAACTAGCCTCCGGCGAGGACACAGACCGTTCGCTGTCACTGTGGCGTGCTCGTCCTCGGGAGGAGTAGTGAGCCCACGCCGCAAAGCCATCGTTGCCGCTCTCACGGCTCGTTCAGGCGGAGACTACGGACGCGTGGCGCTGGAGGCTGTCGAGGCGTATCGGGTCTTGGTCGAAGCTTTCGACGAGGAAACCCTGGTCGTACCGAAGACCGTGTCGCTCCTCGACTACTCGGGCTTTCGTTTGCAGCTACTCGCAGGCGCGAGTGAACCGGACTGGCATGAAATCGGGGAGACCGCAAACGAGGCGGCGCTCTTCTGGGGAAGCATCGAGCCCAGCGTCGAACACAAGGGGCTCCGGGACGCGATGAACACGACGATCGACGGCATCGCCGAGGCTGTCGCCGCCAGGGACGCTCGAATGCTCGCGTTCGCGGCCCAGGTCGACCTGGACCTCGTGGACCTCTTGGAGGGCTACTTCGCGGAGCAAGGGTCGGGCAACGTCGCTCGTTAGCCGGTTCGCTGGTCTACGTCCACGCGAAAGCTTCTCTGGGCGCGCGCTGCCGCGCGGGCTGCTTCGTAGGATTTCCCCACCACCCGCGCCTTGAACGCCGCACTCACGCCGAGCGCCATGGGACCGGTCTCCCAGGCGACCGGAGCTCCCGTCCCGCTCTCAATCACTCTGCCTTCTTCGAGTGCTTGGGTCGCCGCTGCGAGCCCCATGTCGCTCAGGGCCGAGAAGAGCGCGTCGAAGCGTCCCTGTCTCGCCGGGTCGATGAACCGAAAGCGTCGATGCGCCACCGCTGCTACGTGATACTTGGCTGGAGTGAACACCACCCCGTCGAGCCCGAGCCGCTCGGCGAGCACGACGAGCCAGACGATCACCTCGCGCAACATGCCCAACCCCGGATGCCCCTGCCCGGGCAACTTCGGTCGGCCCGGCGCGAATTCCGCGCGCGGGTCCTGCAGAAGCAGCCACTCCACGACCAGGACCTCTACACCAGGTATCGCACTGCGGGACCGCGCGGCACGAAGCTCGACGAGTGTCTCCTGACGGTTGGTGTCACCGTAGATGCGAACGGTCTCGCCGGTCGGGCCCGATTCGAGTGTCACCGCCGGTCGTCGATACCCTCGGCGTCTGAGCTGCGGCAGAATCTCGACGCGTTCGAGTTGGAGCTCGACACCGTGATGCGTGAGCTCACCGAGGAACCGCGGCTCGCCCGTGAGCGCAGGCCCCAGAATGTCCTCTTCCGTCAGCTCCCAGTCCGCCGCACCACGACGGCTGCTCTCCCGGCTCCGCATCACGGCGCGTGACCGTCGAAGCAACATCTCGATGTCATTGGGTGGTTCGATCGTGCTGCCGGTCGTGAGCCAGGCCAGGAAGCGGGCGGTGTGGCGCCACGACGACCCGCCGTAACCACCACCTAGCACGACTGCCAGCGGCACCATGCGTCGGTCGTTCCTGAGCACGGACACGACGAATTGATCGCGCTCCAGAATCCCTGCTGAGGTGATGCGCCAGTCGCCGAGGGCATCGTCTTCGGCCACGTCGGTACCGGCGACGTAGACTGCGAGGCCGGGCTGGTGTGCATCCACGACGGAGGGGAGTGCCCGACGGAGTTTCTCGAGATATGGCCCGTCGGTCACCCCGGAACCCATTTCGACGACCGTCGCGGCCGCCGCGGTGTCGGCAGCCCAATCGGCATTGTGAATCGTGAACGTGTGCACGCTAGGATCATCTGCAAAGGCCGCACGGGTGCCGTTGCCGTCGTGGAGGTCAAGATCGACGACAAGGACCGGCTCGTCGAAACCGCGTGCCTGCAGACGCTTGATCGCCACGGCGATGTCGTTGAAGACGCAGAAACCCATCCCGCGGTCTGGGGTGGCGTGATGGAAGCCGCCGCCGAGATGCACCGCGATTGCCCCGGAGCGCTCGGCGAGCCTAGTGGTTTGAATCGTCCCGCCCACGTACAGTCGGAGAAGATCGAGCAATCCCTCGACTTCTTCTGACGCGACCGGCATCCCGAGAATCTCGCCGAGCACCTCGGGACGCTCGAGCGACTCGATGTACGGAGCGGTGTGGACGCGCAGGATATTCTCGAGCGATGCCGGGAGCGGCCGAACAACATCGCCTCGGCGAATGAGGCGCTCGTCCGTGAGGAACGCGAGGATCTTATCGGCCCGTT
>JBDHCY010000031.1:0-37385 GCA_039591795.1 Gemmatimonadota bacterium
CACGAGCCGCTGGCTGCACGCAGTGAGCGCGACCGTCGATCGCTCGGCCGTGGAGCGGCTGGCAGCCGACGAACGGCTCGAGCGACTGCAGCCGGTCGCCCAGTGGCGCGGGCAACCCGAGACGAGCGAGCCCGACCCGATGGCTCCCGCCGATCGCCGCGTGGCGCACACAGCCGATTCGGTGCTGGGCCCCGGAGCCATGCCGTACGAGCGCCTCAACCTCGTGCCGCTCCGCGAAGCCGGACTCGCGGGGGCCGGGGTGCGGATCGCTCTCCTCGATACCGGCTTCGATACGGCAAACCCCGCGCTCGCGGGCGCCTCGGTGACGGCGCAGTACGACTTCGTCTTCGGCGACAGCATCGTGCGCGACGAAGTGGTCGACCAACCCGGGGCCCACGGCCACGGCACTGCAGTTTGGTCCCTCCTCGCCGCAAACGCCCCCGGGCAATTACTCGGCGTCGCCCGCGACGCATCGTTTCTGCTGGCCAAGACCGAGGACGTGCGCTCCGAAACCCGCATCGAGGAGGATCATTACGTCGCGGCGTTGGAGTGGGCCGATTCGATCGGTGTCGACATCGTCTCCAGTAGTCTCGGTTACCTCGAATTCGACGACGGATTCAGCTACGCGCCCGAGGAGCTCAACGGCGACATCGCGGTGACGACCGTCGCGGCAGACGCCGCCGCGGAGCGGGGGATCGTCGTGATCACGGCCATGGGCAACGAGGGGCCCAACGCGGGAACGCTCATGACGCCCGCCGACGGCGACAGCGTGATCGCCGTGGGCGCGGAAGACTCGCTGGGTGTCGTGACCTCGTTTTCGGCGCGCGGTCCCACTGCAGACGACCGGGTAAAACCCGATCTCTCAGCCCCAGGCGCTGACGTCTATGTCGTGACCGGCCCAGGCACATTCGGGCGGGCGAGCGGTACTTCGTTCTCGACGCCGCTCATCGCGGGGGTGGCCGCGCTGGTGAAGCAGCTGCACCCCCTCCGAGGACCGGTGGACATTCGCCGCAGCCTACAGCTACACGGCTCGAACCGAGGCGCGCCGAACTTCGAGGTTGGATTCGGTGCCCCAGACGGAGCGGCAGCCGTCTCGTTTCCCGAGGGCGTGCAGCCCGTGGCCCCACTCGCCGCCTCGCTGACGACAATCACTCCGGCGTTCGCGTGGCAGGCACCCGCGGTACCGGCGGCGGCCGCCCCGGTCACCTACCGACTGCGCCTGGCCCGCGACTCCACGTTCGAGCAGATCGTCGTTGACACGACGACCGTGCTCGAATCATTCCGGCTGCCACGCGCACTCCGGCCAGGTGAGTCGTTTCGGTGGGACGTCACGGCCCACTCCGCCCTCGGAGCCACCGTAACCGTCGGCCCAGGCGTCGAGCACGTCGCCCCGGCATGGGCCACGCTCACATCCGTCAATGCCCCGGGCGGCACCGTGCTGAACGACCCGCGTCCCACCTTCACCTGGGACGCACCGGATGTCGACCCCCCCATCGGTCCGTTTGCGTTCGACGTGGAGGTTCGGGTTGCACGGAGTGGAGCCCTGGCCGCGGCAGGGCGTCAGCTGACGGGCCGTTCCTATCAGACGCCAGGCCCGCTCGACGCGAACACGCCCTATCGCTGGCGTGTCATCGCCCGACTCGGTCTCGACAGTGCCATAACCGAGAGCCACGCCGAGTTCGTCATCGTGGATACCCTCGTGCCCCCGACAACGATTCTCTTTCAGAACTTCCCGAACCCCTTCCCGTCGGCGGCCAATTTGGACGGCGGCACGTGCATCTGGTTCGATCTCGCAGAGCGCGGCTCGGTCACGCTCGACGTTCTCGATCTCCGCGGGCATCGTGTCCGCAGCCTGGTCCCTGGGTCGGAGTTCCCACCGACGCTCGAGGCTGGACGCTACGGTCGCCCGGCCAGCGGGGCACCAGGAACCTGCGACCCAAGACTCCTCTGGGACGGCACAACCGACGCCGGCACGTTCGTCCCTCCCGGGGTGTATGTCTATCGATTGCGCACACCAACAGGCGTGTTCCACCGACGGCTTGTCTTCCGGGGTTCAGGCCGGAGTTGACTCCCCTCACCCCCGCGGTTGACCTTTCAGGCGCCGCGGGTCGGGTGAGTCCGGTCCGACCCGTGTCTCAACGGAGAGCAGCGAGGCAATGAGACGATGCTGATCGTGATGCGGCACGGTGCCACCAAAGAACACGTTCGCCGCGTGGTCGACACGATCGAGGAGATGGGCTACCAGGCGCGTCCGATGCCGGGCGCGCAGCGTACGGCCGTTGGGCTCGTGGGGAACGATGGCCGCGTAGATAGCTCCAGGCTCGAGGGCTTGGAGGGTGTTCAAGAAGTCATCCACGTCACCAAGCCCTACAAACAGGTTTCACGCGAGTGGAAGGCCGAACCGACTATCGTCCGGCTGCCGGGAGGGCTCGCCGTAGGCGGGACCGATGTCGTCGCGATCGCCGGCCCGTGCTCCGTCGAGTCCGAGGAGCAGATTCTCGACTCGGCCCGGCGGGTGCGCGAAGCAGGCGCGACGATTCTCCGCGACGGTGCTTTCAAGCCACGCAGTTCCCCCTGCTCGTTCCAAGGGCTCGGCAGGGACGGACTCACGCTGCTCGCACGTGCGCGCGAAGAGACAGGCATCTTGATCTGTACCGAGGCGCTCGACCCCGAGAGCGTGCCGTGGGTCACCGAGGTGGCCGACATCGTGCAGGTCGGCGCCCGCAACATGCAGAACTTTTCTCTGCTCAGAGCGGTGGGGCGGTGCGGCAAGCCGGTCCTGCTCAAGCGCGGGATGGCAGCCACCCTCAACGAGCTTCTCCTGTCGGCGGAGTATCTCCTGGCGGAGGGGAACGAACAGGTCATTCTCTGCGAGCGGGGTATCCGAAGCTTCGATCCGAGCACCCGGAACGTGTTCGACCTCACTGCCGTCCCCATGGTGCAGGCGCTGTCACACTTGCCCATCGTCGCCGATCCAAGTCATGGGACGGGGCTTCGCGACAAGGTGATCGCCATGGCGCGTGCTGCGGTGGCGGCCGGCGCCGACGGCATCATGGTGGAGGTGCATCCCGATCCCGACCGGGCGATGTCCGACGGCGCTCAGTCGCTCCGCCCGGAGCAGTTCTCGCAACTCATGCGCGAGGTGCGGCTCATTGCCGAAGCCATCGGCCGCCGCATCGCCGAGCCGGTGGGCGTGGCATCGTGAGGCGCATCGCGGTTCCGAGCGCGCTCGCGGCGTCGATGCTCAGCCTTGCTCCTCCGCTCGCGGCGCAGGATGCCGAGCGCGCCTTGGAGCGTGCAGTCGCTGCCTACGGCGCCGTCCGCTCGCTCGAGGCCGCATTCGTTCAGACGTCTTCGAACCCGATGATCGGAAGGCCAGAATCGTCTCGTGGAGTCCTCTATCTCGTGCGACCCGACCGTTTTGCCATGCGCTTCACCAGTCCGGATGGCGATCGCATCGTCGCAGATGGGCAGTACCTCTGGCTCTATCTCCCGAGCACCGTCCCCAACCAGGTGATTCGCACGACGATCCCATCAACGGGGACCGCTGGCCCGAATCTCTTCGCCCAATTCCTCGACCGCCCGACGGAACGCTACCGTGCCACGTACCTCGAGGAGCGCCGCATCGGCGGTATGGTTCACGACATCGTGCGCCTCGAGCCACGGGAGTCGCTCGGGTTTCGGCGAGCCGATCTCGCGATCGGTCGATCCGATGGCTTGATCCGGATGGTCGATCTGATCGATGCGTCTGGGCTCGCGCGCCGGCTCGATCTCAGCGCACTGCGGACCAACCTCGACGTACCGCCTGCGGAGGTGAGCTTCTCAGCCCCCGCCGGTGTCCGTGTCGTGACGCAGCCGTAGAGCCACCGCAGCTTCCGCGCCCGCGTCCAGGCCCCGCCCGGCGGCGATCGCGAGGGTCGCCCGGCCGAGCTCTTCGTAGAGCCCTTGGTCTCCCGCTTCCAATGCTGCGACGTGCCGCTCGACCGTCGCCACGTCTCCCCTCGCCACCGGACCGGTGAGGGCGTCGTCCGGCGAGTCCGCGGCGAGCAAGTTGCGCAAGGTTCCCTCCACCAGCGGCTGAAGAGCGGGCCACGCCTCGTCGGCTGGTGCTCCGGCAGCGCGCATCAGCCTCGCTCCCACGGCAGCACAGGTGACGAGATAGTTGGAAGCAAAGACCGCCGCCGCGTGGTACAGCGCTTTGGACGCTCCGCTAATCGTCACCGGCACCATGCCGAGCGCCTGCGCAAGGCGCTCCGCAGCTTCCAGGGCCCTGGGCTCGCCCTCCACCGCCGCACGGGCGCCACGAAGTGCCGCCGGTGCCGCTCTCGGGTCGACGAGGGTCTGGAGTGGATGGAGCGAGCCCAGGGCGGCCCCCGAGGGTCGCACACCGTCGAGGGCGTCGAGCCCCTGACTCCCCGAGAGGTGAAGCACCACGTGCTTCGGCGACAGCGCGCCCGCCAGCGTCGCGGCTGCGGCCGGGAGAGCGTCGTCGCGCACGGCGAGGAGCACGACGTCGACCTCGTCGAGCCATGGCGGCGGTTGGGTGGCAGGCCCAACGTCGAGTGCAAGCGGCGCCGGCACGGCGACTGCGCGCCGACCATAGAATCGAACGGGGCACCCAGCGCCGTGGAGCGCGAGCGCGATGCCCTGCCCCGCCCGGCCCGCCCCCACGACACCGACCGCCGGGAGCTCGGTCACTGGGGTGGCGACAACCCGAGGAGGTCGTGAGGGCTGCGCGCCGACGCGGCCAGCCGGATCGCCACCTGGACTTGTGCGTCGTCACGCATGCGCCGGCGGAACTCCGCCTCGCGCCCGTGCGCGAACCGCACCGCTTGATAGGTCAGGTTGCGGTCCACCCACTTGCCGGCTCGGGCGAATGCGTCGGCACCGACCTCGACACCACGGCTCTGGAGCCTCGAGTGGACTTCGCGTCGCATCGCCCCCGTGGGCACAAAGTCCGGCCGTACCACGCGCTGTTCGGCGAGCTCAATTGCGTACGACGCGAGCACGTCTTGGTACGTACCCAGATCGGCGCCCAGCGCTTGGATGAACTCTTGCTCGGCCTCGGTGAGCGTGTTGGGCTGTACCACGGTATCCGGAACGATGCCGCCATTCCCGGCGAGGGTGCGGCCCGCGGCGGTCCGGAACGAGTCTGGAAGTGCCAGGACACCGCTGTCACGACCTGCGTGGGCACGCACTGCCTCGCCGTCGGGCCCGCGAGCCACCTGAATCGTCCTCCCGCTCGGCGTGTACCAGCGCGCGGTCGTGAGCTTCAGCCACTCATCGCCGCCCAGCTTGAAGACCGATTGGACGAGACCCTTGCCGAACGTCGGGGTCCCCAAGACCAGCGCCCGATCGTGGTCTTGGAGGGCGCCGGCCACGATCTCAGCCGCACTCGCCGAGTACCCGTTCACCAGCACGACGATCGGCAGGTCGGGCCACGCTTGGCGCTCGCCGTCGCGATACGCCTTCGAGATCCTTGGAGCGCGTCCTCGGACGGAGACGATCTCTTGCCCGGGGTCGAGGAACAGATCGGCGACGTCCACCCCTTCATCGAGGAGACCGCCCGGGTTGTTGCGCAGATCGAGGACGAGCGAGCGCATCCCGGCCTGGCGCAACCGCTCCACCTCGTCGCGAAGCTCGTCGCGCGAGTCGGTGCTCACGTGCGTCAGTGAGACGTAACCGACCCGCTCGGCGGCCAGCATCGCCACCTGGACCGATCGCACGTGAATCTCGGCTCGCTCGATGGTCAGCTCGATCGGCTCCCGCACGCCGATCCGTGCGACCGTGATCGTGACCGACGTTCCCGGCTCGCCCCGAAGCTCACCCACCGCACGGTCGGCGTTCCAATCGCGCGTCGATCCGCCGTCGAGCTGAACGATCCGGTCTCCTGGTTGAATTCCCGCTCGTTCGGCCGGCGTGTCCGGCAGGGGAGCCACAACGGTGATCCACCCGTCGCGTACGTCGATCTGGATGCCGAGCCCGCCGTAATTGCCCGTGGTGCTCTCGCTCAGGCGATCGTAGTCGGACCTTTCGAGGAACGTCGAGTACGGATCGCCGAGCTGCGACAGCAGGCCGTCAACCGCGAGACGGTAGAGCTCCGCGGTCCCGAGAGAGTCCACGTAGTAGTCTGCGACGTGACTGAGCACGTCGTCGAACAAGCTCGCCTGCCCGTAGATGCTCGCCGAGCCCTCCGCCCGGCGCTGCAACAACCACCCCCCGGACGCGAACGACAGGCCGATGACGGTCACAAGTACGAACACTCTGGTTGCCTTCATCGAGTTTCCGCTCCTTGGCGTCTAGTCGCACTCACGGCCTGCCACGCTGCCTCTTCCACGCTATCGATTGCCGGACGGCCGTCGAGGTGCACGATCGACGGTCCAGAGGCTGCGCGGTACGCGACAGCCACGCGCTCGTGAAAGCCTGAGTCTTCCCGCTCGAGTCGATCTGGACCCCGGGGCCGCTCGCCCTGCCGCTGGCGGCTCACTGCCGCCGGGACGTCGAGGACGAGAGTGAGGTCTGGCTCGAGTCCACCGGTCGCGAGCCTGAGCGCAGCATCGACTGCGTCACCCGGGAGGCCCCGCCCGTGCACCTGGTATGCCACCGTCGACAAGCGATATCGGTCGGCGAGGACGATGCGACCCGCGTCCAGCGCCGGCCGAATGATCCGGGTGACCAGATCAGCCCGCGCCGCGAGGTAGAGAAACAGCTCCGCGCTCGGGGTCATGTCGATCGTTGGCGAGAGCACGATGCGACGAGCGGCCTCGGCCACAGGCGTACCGCCGGGCTCTCGCACAGTCAGCACGTCCTCTCCGGCTGCCGTGAGACGCGCTGCCAAGCGCGTGACAAGGGTGGTCTTGCCCGCCCCTTCCGGCCCCTCGACCGCGACGAACATCACCCCAGCGTTATGATGGGGCTTGCCGCGCCGTCCTTCATCCCGTCGAGGATCTGCGCGTTCACCTTGGCCATCAGCTTATCGAAGTTCGTCTGCGCTGCCACGAACCCCTGATACCCCGGCAGGGCCTCGATTCTCCTCAGGAGCCCCTCGTGAGCGTCTCGGTCCGCGGCGATCGGCTCCTCGCCTCGCTGGATGGTCCCCTGCAGACGCTCTTCGAGACCCTTGAGTTGTTCGAGCAGCTGGTTCGCTTCGGTGTCTTCCTTGAGCCGATCGTTGGCCCGGACCAGCGCCCGGTACTCGTCACTCTGCCCCAGCATCCGCCCTAGCTCTTTGGCGCGCTCGAAGACCATCGTCACCTCCGTCAAAGACTGGCCACCGCGTACCTCGGACGACCCGAGAGATCGCGTTCCACCCGCACCTCGCGCCAGCCAAGGCGCCGGGCACGCTCGCCGACGGCGTGCGCCCGCCGTGCGTCTACCTCGACGGCGAGGAGCCCGCCCCGCCGTATTCGCCCACGGGCCTCCGTGAGGAGCCGCTCGGTCACGAC
This sequence comes from Gemmatimonadota bacterium, assembly GCA_039591795.1. GTDB lineage: Bacteria > Gemmatimonadota > Gemmatimonadetes > Gemmatimonadales > GWC2-71-9 > JBDHCY01. The sequence goes on from JBDHCY010000031.1 coordinate 7,446, forward strand.
GAGTCCGTCAACGCCGCCCACCAGAGCCTCGCGCGGCTCGTGGTCGCGCACCGAGGCGTCCAGCGTCGCGTACTCAGCCTCAGACAGATACGGCGGATTCGACACCACCACGTCGACCTGCCTACCATCGAGTGGCGCGAACACGTCGCCCGCTCTGAGCTCGACTGTCCCGCCAACGCCGACTCGTGCGACATTCTCTTGCGCGAGCGCGAGGGCCTGGCTCGATCGCTCGGTGGCGATGACCCGACGGAATCGGCCTTCGACCGCGAGGGCAATCGCGATGCAGCCGCTCCCCGTTCCGACGTCCACGGCGTCGCCCCACACTCCCGCACCCCACCGGGCCCGCGCCCACTCGAGGACGATATCCACGAGCCCCTCGGTCTCGGGCCGCGGGATCAGCGCACGCGCGTCGCTCGCAAGGTCGAACGTACGAAACGCCTGCAAGCCAGTGGCATAGGCACCAGGCACCCCGAGCGCTCGTTCGGCCACTGCCGAAGCGAAGCGGGCCCCTGCCGTGCCCTCGAGCACCAGTGCTCGCTGCATCCAGACCTGCCCTGGGCTCGTCCCGAGGACCGCCGCACAGAGACGCCGCGCCTCGCCACGCGGGTCCGGCACGCCCGCCTGGGCGAGGCGCTCGACGGCGCCCTCGACCGCCTCGCCCAAGGTAGTCCGGATCGCCGCCTCAGGCACCTTGCTCCTCACGCCGAACGCGGGCAAGGACACGCACGAACTGGTCGAGATGGCCGTCGAGTACGTCGGTCAGATTGTGAACGGTGAGCCCGATTCGATGGTCGGTGACCCTGTTCTGCGGGAAGTTGTAGGTCCTGATCTTTGCGGAGCGATCACCGGTCCCGACCATCATGCGACGTTCGCTCGCCCGGGTGGCTTCCTGCTCGGCCACCATCCGGTCGAGGAGCCGCGCCCTCAAGATTTCGAGGGCCCGTTGCTTGTTCTGGAGCTGCGATTTCTGGTCTTGGCATTGCACGCTGATGCCGCTCGCCAGATGGGTCACCCGCACTGCACTGTCGGTGGTGTTGACGCTCTGGCCCCCAGGTCCGGACGACCGAAAGACATCGATGCGGAGGTCTCGGTCCTGCAGCACGATGTCGACTTCCTCCGCCTCGGGCAGCACGGCGACCGTGGCCGCAGAGGTGTGGATGCGTCCCTGCGACTCGGTCACGGGCACACGCTGCACGCGGTGCACCCCCGACTCGTACCGCAAATCGCCGAACGCACGCCCACCTCGCACGAGAAATACGGCCTCCTTCAGGCCACCCAAAGTGCCTTCCGACAGGCCGACGACGTCAACCCGCCAACCCGAGCGTTCCGCATAGCGCGAGTACATCCGGAAGAGGTCGGCGGCGAAGAGGGCGGCCTCGTCACCGCCCGTCCCCGCGCGGATCTCGACCACGGCGTTTCTGTCATCGAGGGGGTCGCGCGGCGAGAGGAGCTCTTCGAGCCGGCTCTCGAGCCGGGCGAGCTCGGGTTCGAGCCGCTCCATGTCGGCCCTCGCCAGGGCAACGAGCTCCGGGTCGCGCTCACGGGCGAGCTCCTGGGCCTGTCGGGACTCATCACGCGCCTTCTCGAGGCGCGCCCAGGTCTCTCTGACTTCGGTGAGATGCGAGTGCTCCCGGCCGAGCTCCTTGAGCTTGTCGGGGCTGCGCGCGGTGGCAGGGTCGGCCAGCGCCTCGGCGACCTCCTCCGCCCGCGCGAGCGCTTGGCGGAGTCGGGTCTCCAAGACCTAACTCTCCGTCTTCGCCTCGTAGCGGCGGCGGAAGCGTTCCACGCGGCCGGCCGTATCCACTAGCTTCTGCTTCCCCGTGAAAAACGGGTGGCACTTTGCACAGATTTCGACGTGGATCTCGGGTAGCGTCGAACGCGTCTCGAACGTATTCCCGCACGCGCACTGCACGACGACGCGTTGATAGGCTGGGTGGATTCCGGGCTTCAAGGTGCACTCCGTCGCAGATCGGTTCGAAGCGCGAAATATAGCCGGCGCAGCGGCTTAGGGACAACCCACCCGCGCCAGATGCGTTGACAGGAGGGCCCCGCCGCCAGTATTCTGGAGCCGTGCCAGCTCAGGCCATGTCCCCTGCCGAAATCCTGCGCCGCGTGCCGCTCTTTCGCAGCGTGCCGGCCGGTGATCTCGTTCGGTTGGCCCAAGCCACCCGCGAGCGGCACTACCCCAAAGGCTCCGTCATTCTCTTCGAAAACGACCCTGGTGACGCGCTCTATGTCGTCGCCCGGGGCCGCGTCAAAGTGGTCCTCATCGGCGAGGACGGGCGCGAAGTGATCCTCTCGGTGCTCGACGACGGCGCCTTCTTCGGCGAGATGGCGCTCATCGACGACGCCCCGCGGTCGGCGCACGTCATTGCCATGGAGGACGCAGATCTCCTCGTGCTGCGCCGAGAGGATTTCCACGCCATCCTCAATGTGACGCCGATGATCGCCCTCGGCCTCCTGCGCGAGCTGTGCTCGCGCCTCCGTCGCGCCGACGAGAAGATCGGCAACCTCGTGCTCCTCGACGTCAATGGCCGAGTCGCCCGACTCTTGCTCGACTTGGCCGCAGAGTCGGGGGGCGACCGGATCGCGCGGCGACTCACGCACCATACGATTGCTCAGATGATCGGGTCGAGCCGAGAGACCGTCTCGCGCACGATGCGCGATCTTCAAGACCGTGGTCTGATCGCGGTCTCGCGCAAGGATATCGTCTTGCAAGATCGCGACGGGCTCGAGCGCGAGGTGGGGCGCCGGCGAGGGCCGTGACCGCACCGTTGATGCACGGGCTCGCGCGGCAGGAACGCGCCGCGGCGGACCGAGTCGCCCCGTCCCGCCCACCCCCCCAAGACCCGGCGACGGCATGACCTATCGGGTCACCTTCTGGGGCACGCGGGGATCGATCCCGACCCCCGGTCCCGACACGGCCCGCTACGGCGGGAACACCCCTTGCCTCTCCGTAGAAGGACCGGCCGGCGATCTCGTGATTCTCGACGCCGGAACCGGGATTCGGAAGCTCGGCCGTCTCCTCGAGCAGACCGGCGAAACGGGACTCCGAGCCGAGATCCTCCTCTCGCACACCCATTGGGATCATATACAGGGGCTGCCATTCTTTGCGCCGTTCTTCCGCCCCGGCAATCAGATCACGATTCGCGGCGCCCCACAGGGGGGTGTCCCCCTGGCGGACATTTTGCGGCAACAGATGCACCCTATCGTCTTCCCTGTTCCCCTGGATGCCGTGGCCGCCGATTTGGCAGTGGAGCATGTAGAGGAAGGATCGTTCGAGATCGGGGAGTTCCGGGTCGATGCCCTTCGGATTCGTCACCCAGGCACCGCCTTGGCGTACCGGCTGCACCCGCGAAGCAATGGCCTGGCAATCGTTTACGTGACCGACAACGAGCTCGACACGTCTCGGGACTATGGTGAGGGCCCTCACTGGCATGATCGCTTCCTGGAGTTTGTCGCGAAGGCAGACCTGCTCGTTCATGACGCCATGTACACCCCGGAACAGATTGTGCAGTTCGCGGGGTGGGGGCATTCGTCCTATGCCGAGGCGGTCGGCCTCGCCCGTGAGGCGGGGGTGCGCCGGCTCGTGCTGTTTCACCACAGTCCTGAGCACAGCGATCAGGACCTGGACGAGATTGCCGCTCGCGCGCGTGCGGAGGCCGGAGACGTGGTCGAAGTGTTCGCCGCGCAGGAAGGCTTGACTCTCACCCTCTGACGTGAGGAGCCAGATATGCGCAAGGGACTCGTTGCCCTCCTCGGGTTCGCCGTCGCCGCAACCGGAGCGATGGGCCAGACAGACGCGCGGCCGGGCATCGCCGTGCTGCCGTTCGACAATGGAGGTTCCTACGGCCGCGACGCCGAGGACTTCGACGCGATGCAGGTCGGCCTCGCGCAGATGTTGATCACCGAGCTCTCAGCCAATCCAAAGGCACGGCTCGTCGATCGGCGTGTGATCCGGCAGATCATCGAGGAGCAAGATCTCGGGGCCAGCGGGCGCGTGGATGCGGAGACGGCGGCGCGAATCGGCCAGCTCGTCGGGGCACGCTACGTGGTCACCGGAGGGTTCATCGACTTTTATGGTGATCTCAGGATCGATGCGCGGATCGTGGACGTCGAGACGAGTGAGATCCTCAAGGCAGAACAGGTGCGCGACAAACGCACAAACCTGTTCACACTGGTCTCGACCATGGCTGGCAAGGTGATGCAAGACGTGAACTTGCCTCCGCTCCCGACGTCGGTGCAGCGAGAGCGTCAGTCGCGCGAGCCGCCGACGGAGGACGCGGTCAACTACTACCTCCGGGGCCTCTTGGCGGCCGACCGGGGTGATACGGCCCAGGCGCGCGAGCTCTTCAGCCGCGCGATCGAAGTGTTTCCGGCGTATACCGAAGCTGCGCAGGAGCTGCAGCAGCTCGGCGACGCCTAACACCCGAGGTGGCAAGATCCGTGGAGGCGCCCCGGCGACGGTGCCCCGGGGTCCCGTGTCGGCGGGCCAGCCGGTCGTGAAGTTCCTGGTTCTCCACTCGGCGACCTTCGATCTCAGTCGCGTTCGCGCTGAGCTCGCCGCAGACCGAGTCGGAGTGGCCCAAGTTGCTGGGAGCGGCGCCATTGCAGTGGCCGACTGCCCCACGGTTCTCGTGCTCGACCCGCCTGCCCGCGACGAGTTCACGGCCGAGGCACTCAAGGCGTTCTTGGACCGCGGTGGAGCCATCGTGGCGGTCGGCGCCGAGCGCGAGGCTGACCCACCCGAGTGGCTGGAAAAACTCCTGTCCGGCTTCCTGCCTGCCGCTGCGAGCCGTCGGCTCCTGCTGCTGGCACTGCGAAGCGCCTTTCGGGATGCAGCTGGGCGTGCCGACGCGCTTCGCTCACGAACAGAGGCGTCATCGAGAGCGCAGGAGCTCCGCGACTTTGCGCGCATCGCGATGGCGGTATCGGCAGAGCACGATCTCGGAACGCTTCTCGAGATGATCCTGACCTACGCGCGGCAGGTCACGCAGTCGGACGCAGGGAGCCTCTACCTCGTGGAGCGGAAGCAGGGTGAGCCGGCGCATCTGACGTTCAAGCTCGCCCAGGGCCACTCACGGCCAAACACGCCGCTCGTCGAGCACACCATCCCGATCGACCACACGAGCATCGCGGGCTACGTGGCCTCGACCGGGGAGCACCAGGCGATCGCAGACGCCTACGACCTGTCGCCTGACGCCGAGTACACGTTCAACCGCTCGTTCGACGAGCGCTATCGCTACCGGACGAAATCGATCCTCACGATCCCGATGCGTGACCACAAGAACCAGATCATCGGCGTGGTGCAGTTGATCAATCGGAAACGCGACGCGGACGTCGTCCTGGACGCCGCAACCGACTTCGAACGCCAAGTCATCCCGTACTCAAAACGCACGCTCGAGATGGTGAGTGCACTGGCTGCGCAAGCGGCGGTCGCGATCGAGAACAGCCGTCTCTACCGAGCCATCGGACTCCTCTTCGAAGGTTTCGTACGGGCCGCCGTCACGGCGATCGAGCAGCGCGACCCTCCGACACAGGGACATTCTTGGCGAGTCGCCGAATCGACGGTGCGGCTCGCCGAGGCCGTGGACCAGGTCGCCGATGGCCCGCTGCGCGACATCACGTTCACATCCGACCAGCTCCGGGAGATCCGCTACGCCGGCTTGCTGCACGATTTCGGCAAGGTCGGCGTCCGCGAGGAGGTGCTCGTCAAGGCCAAGAAGCTCTACGAGCCACAGCTTCAGCTCATCCACCAACGGTACGGATTCGTCCGCCGAACGCTCGAGCGGGACTTCTATCGGCGGCGAGTCGAATACCTCGAGCAATCCGGGGCGGCGGGATACCGTGAGTTCCTCGAGTCGCTCGAAACGGAGCATCAAAGCGAGATCACCGACCTCGATCACTTTCTCGAGATGGTGCTCCGCGCGAACGAGCCGACGATTCTACCGGAGGGCAACTTCGACGAGCTGCTCCGATTCCACGAGCTTCGTTATCGGGACGTGGGCGACTGCGAGCAGCCGCTCCTCACGGGAGAGGAGCTTCGGTCCCTCTCCATCCGCAAGGGGAGTCTCGACGACAACGAGCGACGGGAGATCGAGGCACACGTCAAGCACACGTTCGATTTTCTCCTGAACATTCCCTGGACGAACGAGCTGCGGGATATTCCACGGATCGCGTACGGCCATCACGAGAAGCTCGACGGCTCGGGCTACCCCGAGCAGGTGCGGGCTCCGAAGATTCCGCCGCAAACCCGCATGATGACGATCTCCGATATCTTCGACGCCCTCACGGCACAGGACCGGCCGTATAAACACAAGCTTCCCGTGCCGCGCGCCCTCGGCATACTGGAGGACGAAGTGAAGGCCGGCCAGCTCGACCCCGAGCTGTTCGAGGTGTTCGTTGCGACGAAGGCGTACGAGAAGCAAAGCGCGTAGGCCTCATACTCACGCACTAGACGGTCCCCCCCAACCCCCGCCCCCCGGCGTCTCGACCGTCAGCACCTGCCCCGCGCGGAGGCGCAGCGCGACTTTGGAGCCTACTGATGTCCCGTCGACCGCGTTTGCGCCCGGGGCTCCCGCGTCCCCTCCTTCGAGGCCGGGTGGCCCACGGCGCCGGCGCTCCGTGAGAAGATTGGCGTCGGCGGGCGCAAGCATTTCGAGCTCGCGGATCACACCGTCTCCACCATGGTGGCGCCCCGCACCACCCGAACCCCAACGGATCGCGTACCGGCGCACGCGGATAGGGAGCTCGAGTTCCAGCACCTCGACCGGCGTGTTCTGCGTGTTCGACATGCCCACGTGGACGGCGCTCGGCCCCGGGCCCCGCTCGCCAGCTCCCTGCCCTCCCGCGATCGTCTCGTAATAAGTCCATCCCGGGCCGCCAAGTGTCACGTTGTTCATCGTCCCCTGGCCCGGTGCATTGAGCGGAGCGCCAGCCAGCGCGAGCGCCTGGAACACCGTGTCGGTGATACGTTGGGAGGTCTCGACGTTCCCCGCCGCGACCGCGCTCGGCCATCGGGCGTTGACGAGGCAACCCGCCGGAGCGGTCACTCGAACCGCACGCTGGAGTCCACCATTCGTGGGTGCCTCGCCAGCCAGCATCGCCCGAAGCGCGAAGAGCACGGCTGAGTGCGTCACGGCAATCGGACAGTTGACATTGCCACGTGCGGCCGGTGCGGTCCCCGCGAAGTCCACGTGCAGAACCCCGCGTTCGGACCGAACCGAGGCAACGATGCGCAAATCGTCATCATCCACACCGTCGCCTTCCATCCAGTCCTCCGCTCGATGCTCCCCCGCCCGAAGACGCGAGACGGCATCACGCGCCAGACGCTCGGTGTAGTCGAGAAGATCGCGAGCGGCGCCGGCGAGGGTGTCTTGGCCATACCGCGCTACCAACTCGCGCCACCGGACCGCGCCCCGCTCCACGGCGGCGAGCTGCGCGGCAAGGTCGCCCCTGCGGATTTCCGGCGTCCGGACGTTCGCGAGGATCAACCGCTCGACATCCGTATTCACTCGCCCGGCTCGCACGAGACGGACCGGCGGCACGATGAGGCCCTCTTGGTAGATCTCACGTGCGCCCGCAGGCATGCTTCCCGGCACCATGCCGCCGATGTCCGAATGATGGGCTCTGACGACCGTGTACGCGCCAACCACGCCCTCCACTTCGACCGCCCCGACCAGCGTGAGGTCGGGAAGGTGGGTGCCACCCGTGAAGGGGTCGTTGATGGCGAACACGTCACCAGGGACCGGATCGAGCGCGCGAACGGCCTCAACCGCCTCTGGCATGGCACCAAGGTGGACTGGAATGTGCGCCGCTTGAGCGAGCATCGTGCCGTCGGCGAGAAAGACTGCCGCCGAGAGGTCGCGACGCTCCCGAATGTTGGGCGAAAGCGAGCTCGCGACGATGAGGGCACCCATCTCCTCCGCCACACCGGCAAACGTGTGTGCCATCACCTCGAGCCCCACGGCGTCCAACGTCATATGCGACTCACCATCAATGCTCCCGAGGAGTGAACGACGGCTCGCCAGCCCGGCGCGACGAATGCCGTGGCGTCGGCCCCGTCGAAGACCGCGGGCCCGGACACCGCAGTACCCGGTGTCAGCCCTTCCAGCGGCCACCGCGGCGCGTCGACCAAGCTCCCACGCCATCCAAGCGTCGCCGTCCGCGGGCCGGCTCGTGCGTCCGTGCGCGTGTTCCACGTGAGCGTCGGCGCCGGTCGGACTCCTACGGCGCGCAGCGCCACCAGCTCGACACGGCCGCTCATGTCTCCGTGGCCGTACCGTTCCCGATGTGCGGCGACGAAGGCCCGACGCAGGTCGTCCGGCCCGCCGGGCACGGGGAGGATGAGCTCGTAGCCCTGCCCGGCGAAGCGGCAGTCGGCGAGCGCCTGTACCTCCGCCTCGGGCAGGTCGGCGCGCACCGCCTGCGCGAGGTCGCCGCACCAGGCTGCTAAGTCTTTCCGGTCGACGGCTTCCAACGACCGGTGCACCGACGCCGCCACATCGACCCGCTCGGACGCCACCGCGAGCCCCAGCGCCGAGAGAACGCCTGGGTGCGGGGGCACCACTACCGTCCCGATTCCCAGCTCCTCCGCGAGCAGACATCCGAACAGCGGCCCCGCTCCCCCGAACGGGAGGAGTGCCAACCCTCGCGGGTCGATGCCGCGCCTGACGCTCACCTGCTTCAGCGCGCGCGCCATCGCTGCCGCAGCTACCTCGAGCATCCCCCACGCCACTGCTGCCAGAGAGAGGCCGGCGCGACGAGCCAGTGGCTCCAGCGCCTGACGGGCCCGTTCCGGATCGAGCCTGACATCGTCGGCGAGCGGGTGTGTCGGATCCAACCAGCCCAGGGCCAGAAGCGCGTCGGTCACGGCTGCCTCGGTGCCCCCTCGTCCGTAGGATGCCGGGCCCGGGTCGGCGCCGGAGGACTCGGGGCCCACCTTGAGTGCGCCACCGGAGTCCACCCATCCCACGCTTCCCCCACCGGCGCTCACCGTCTCGATGACGATCGAGGGGAGCAGGAGCGGAAGGCCGGCGACTCGCCCCCACGGCTCGTGCAGCGGCTCGCCACCGAGCAGGAGCGAGGCGTCGGCGCTCGTCCCTCCCATGTCGATCGTGAGGAGGTCGGCGATCCCAACGGAGTGGGCGACCGCCCGCGCCCCAACGACCCCCCCGGCGGGGCCCGAAAGTGCGAGCGACGAGGCCCGCGCGGCGGCCCCCGCCGGTCGCAGCGAACCTCCGCTCGAGGCCATGACACGTACCGACCCAACGTCCCGCGCAGCAGCCTCAGCCGCCAGCCGCTCGACGTATGCCGACACTCTGGGCCGGAGGGTCGCCTCGGCAACGGCAGTGGACGTGCGCTCGTACTCGCGAAACAGCGGCGCCACCTCCGAGCTCGTGACGACGTCCACGCCCGGTAGCCGGGCGCGCACCGCTTCAGCGAGCATCTCCTCGTGCTCGGGAAACCGAAAGGCGAACAAGAGCGATACGGCGACGGCTTCCGGTGCTCGGGCCGCCACCGCCTCCACCACGCGGGTCACCTCCGCGGTCGAGAGGGCGAGGAGCACACCCTCGGGCCCCATGCGCTCGCGGGCACCGATGACGTCGTCGCGGCCAACGAGCGGCGGCGGGTGATCCCGCAGCAGGTCGTAGAGGTCCGACCGGTCTTGTCGTCGGAGCCACAGCAAGTCCTCGAAGCCCTCAGTGGAGACGAGGACGACCCGCGCGCCCCGGCGTTCGAGCAGCGCATTCGTAGCGATGGTCGTGCCGTGGACGAGTGCCGCGACCGGGGTCTCCAGCCGGTCGACGGCGGCCCAGAGGCCGATCGCCGGATCGTCTGGAGTGCTCGAGACCTTCCGGACGGTGAGCGCTCCGCGCTCGCCTACGGAGACGAGATCAGTGAAGGTGCCGCCAACGTCGACCCCGATCCGCGTCACGCTGCTCCCCGGAGACTTCCTCGTCGCCAGGCATGTACCAGCGCGCCGCCAACCAACAACGACGAGATCACGACACAGAACCGACCCACCCAGTCACCCCAGCGCACGTAGAGCGTCGTCACATCCGATGTCGTGACCGAGCCGATCACGAGTGCTTCCGTCTCGAGCGCCGTCGCATCGTGATAGCGCCCGAGGGGATCGACAAACCCCGAGATGCCCGAGTTCGCGGCTCGCGCCACCCCGGCTCGGGTCTCGATGGCGCGGAGCACGAGGTGAGCCGCGTGCTGATAGGTAGCTGCCGTGCGACCGTACCAGGCATCGTTGGTGATGTTCACGAGGAAATCGGCGCCGGTCGCGCGATATCGGCGCGCGACCCCTTCGAACGCAGATTCGTAGCAGATCATGACTCCGAAGCGCCCCAGGGTCGTCTCGAACAGGGGGAGCCGGCGGCCGCGTCCGAACCCTCCGAAAAAGCGGAGGCCCCCGAACCAGGCCGGGTTGACGAAGGGCACCCGCTCGACGATGGGAACGAGGTGCCGCTTGCGGTAGACGGCGTCGGCGCTGCGCGTCCCCGTCGAGTCGACGAAGAACGCTGCGTTGAAATAGATGAAATCGTCCGGCCCGTCGAACTGCACGTCGATCCCGCTCGCCAGAATCGGGGTGTGCGCGGTGCGCGCCAGCTGGTCGATGCGCTGCCCCCAATTCCGACCGTGGTCGAGGTAGCCGGGCGCCGCCGCCTCCGGCCAGAGGACGAGCGCCGGCCGGCCCGAGCGGATGGCGCGCTCGCTCATGGTCAGCAAGCGGTCGACGATCACTTCCTGCTGGCCCTCGTCCCACTTGTCCGAAAACCCGATGTTTGGCTGGAGCATGGCGACGGGCCCTACCGTTCTGAGCGGTAGACGGTGCTCGCGCCACGCGCTGAACGCGACGGCGAGCACGACACCTGCCGCCACGGCAAGGGCGCCAAGCGCTCGCCGGCGTCGGGACACCTCTCCCGGGTCGAAGGTGTCGGCGAGGAGCACGTTGGCCGTGACCAGGAACAACGTGAGCCCGCGAGCCCCCCACAACTCCGCGGTCTGCGCCAGCACCGGGAACGCCGCCAGCGACGTTCCCAAGCCGAGCCAGGGGAACGCGACGTCAGGCAGATGCCCGACCGTCCATTCCCCGGCAGTCCAACACACTGGAATGACGACGGCGAGCGGAAGTACCGGCCAGGTTCGCCGCACGCGCACGACAGCCCAGAAGAAGATCCCCACGAACATGCCCAGCACTACGGTGGTGACCAAATACCCGAGCGCGGAAAGTGAGGTGAAGCGCCACAGCGCTACGACCAACCAATAGAGCGTCACGAGGTTGAGTACGAGTCCGAACCAAAACCCTCGCTTCCACGCTTCCCACTCCGGGCGTACCCCTCCCTCGGCGCCGCGAATGAGCCAGACGGCGGGCACGACGGCGAGAAACGACGGGACGAGCAGCTCGAACGGCGGGTAGGCGAGCAGAAAGAGCACGGCGCCGCCGGCGACCAGCAGCGCCTCACGCCGGCCGATCACAGCAGGACGTCCCGTCCTTCGTCGGCGGAGCGGTAGAGGGCTTCGAAGAGCTTGAGGAGATCCAGTTGCTCGCGCGCCGACGTCGATTCCACCTCGCCTCGGATCGCGGCGAAGAAGAACTCCCACTCCGCACGGTACGCTGCGGCGAAGACGGTCTCGCGACCGGCCGCGCCCGTCGGGGTCACATCCGAGATGGTTCCGTGGAAATCCTTGAACACCTTGAGTGGGTTGATCCCCGCGGAGCCCTTGGTTCCTCGGAGGTCGAGCCAGAATTGTTCACCGGCGCCGCGGTAGCTCCACGAGACGTCGACGAACAGGGTGACGCCACCCTCACACACCACGAGCCCTGCCCCCGAGTCCTCGACGCCATGCGGGCCGCGGCCACTCACGACGCCCGAAACGCGCTTTGGCCGCGGGTTCCCAACCATCCAAAGCCCGAGATCGATCACGGACAAGCCAAGATCGAGGAGTGCACCGCCGCCGGACTCCTGGCGCCGGAGCCGCCAGCCGAGCATCTGTCGGCTGGGGCGGAAGGTCTGCCATCCGCCTCGCAGCTCGGTGACCGACCCCAGCTCGCCGCCTGCCACGAATGCACGCACCGCCGCGACGTCTCGCCGAAACCGATGGTTCATCCCGACCATGAGGACCCGGCCGCTGCGCTTGGCGGCCGCGAGCATCCCTTGCGCACCGGCGACGGTCAGTGCCAGCGGCCGCTCGCACAGTACGTGTTTCTCCGCTGCAAATGCGGCGATCGCGTGCGATTCGTGGAGGTGGTTGGGCGTGCAGATCGCCACCGCGTCCACATCGGCCTGCGAGAGCAGGTCTTCGATATCGTCGAAGACGTCGGGCACCTCGAAGCGCGCCGCGAGGGCCCGTGCTTTCGGGAGGTCGTTGTCGCACAGCGCGGTGACCGTCACACCGCGGAGTTTTCGCAGCACCGGGAGATGGGCGACCTGGGCGATTGCCCCCGTGCCCGCAATCCCGATCTTCAGAGTACCGCTCACGGCACACCTCCGATGCGGTAGATCAGGCCCGCACGCGCCGAGGCGTTCGCCTGGCCGCTCGTGAGCACGCCGCGGCCCTCGAGGGTGAGGTGGAAACGGCGAGCGATCGGTATTTCGGCCGCCAGCGTGCCGTTGAGCCCTGCGACCACCACGTCGAGCGCGTCCTCGACGAACGTGCCGTTCACGAACGGACCTTTCCCATTCTGGAACTGTACCGAGAGACCGGCCCCGGCGTAGATGAACACCGGAGACTGTGGCTTCGCGAGTACGAGGTATTGGAGGTCTAGATCGAAGACGACGGACGACAGCTGCACCGTCCCTACGCGAACGGTATCGTCACCGGAGGGATCGATGACGAACTGCCGTATCCGGTCCTCGAACGTCGCGATCTCACTCCCTTTCACGTCCGACTGCGTGTAGGAGACGCCGGTCAGCAGCCGAATCCGCGGAGCGAAGAACCCCCAGTCGATGCGCAGGCCGGTCACGAATGCCGGCTCGAGCCGATCCGACCAGAGCGCCCCGGCATCGATCTGGACTCCGGAAAGCCGGAGGCTGTCGTAGGTGAAGCGCTCGAGCATCGATTGGCCTGCGGCGCGACCGCCGAGGCCGAGAAGCGCCATGAGGAGCAAGACGCTAGTAGAGGCGCGCAAGGGTCGTTCCCGGGAAGTAGGTCGTCACAATCGACTCGTAGTTCTGGCCAGCGCGCGCTCGCCCGACGGCGCCCCACTGACAGAGCCCAACGCCATGCCCCCACCCCGCCCCTGCCGCTACCATCTGCTTCACCTCACCCATATCGATAGTGGGATGGAGTTGAAATGCCGTCGAACCCAAGATCCGGTCTGGCGCGGGCCTCAGCACCGCTCTGACGTCGGGCCCAGACACGCGGACATGATCGTCCCCCAGGGTGATTACCAGCTCCGTCACCCGGCCCGAGCGGCCGGTCGCGGCAATGCGGATTTCGCGCAGCGTGCCGGATGGATCCCCCGGGGCAAGTGCTCGCTGTGCCAGCGTGTTGCGCAATATATCGCGCAGTGATGCGCCTTCCCATTCCTCCCGCCATCGGAAGCGTGGCGAGATGTCGCAGTAGTAGCGCTCGCCGCGAATGCGATCCGAGACGGGCCGCAAGTAGGGCTGCTCCGTCACCGTGGCAAACGCTTCTCGCACGGCGGCGGTCTGGAACCCACAGGTGGAGAAGAAGTACGCGTCGATCAGCCCTCCCTCGTGCAGCAGCACCTCGCCCGCAGTCTGGTGGACAGCATCGCGCGCGAGGGCATGTTCCGCCTCGACGCCTCCGTAGAATTGGTCGCGCACGTCGGCATGGAGGTCGAACCCGAGCGCGTGCCGGAGACCGCGATGTCGGAGCGCGAACGTGCGCGATACGACCGCCTGGGCGCGAACCGCTTCGCGCTCTTCAGCATTCCGTCGCCCGAGCTCCGCGCCGACGACACCGGCGAGGTACGCCTCGACGCGTACGACGTTCACGACGGTGAACCCGGCGCCGGACGGTAGGATTTCCAGGCTCCCGCGATACCGCCGGCTGCCCACGGCGGCGTAGTGACCCTCGCTCACGGGAACGGCATGAATCCATTGCGCGGGCTCGGTTTGGCGCCCCCCAGGCGCCTCGAGTCGCAGCAGAGCACCGTCGCGTACGGCCCGCCACTCTTCGCCTGCCGGAACGAGGCCAAGCGGCTCTCCGTCGTCCCTCGAAAGGAGGAGCTCTGCGTCTCCTCCAACGGTCACGTCCGAGGCCCCTACCTGAATCCCGATCCGGAGCTTCGGCTCCTCCTCGAGCCGCGCTGGCACGGGAGCTGGCGCGCGAGCACACGCTCCGACGAGTGCGAGACCCAGGATCCAGCGGGACGGCGCAGGCCTGACGCTCACGTCCGCACCGCGCGGAAGTCGTAGTCCTCGGCATCGGTCAGGCGCACGCGTACGAGGTCACCGGAGCTCGCGTCGCCTCCGGCCTCCAAGAAGGTCACGCCGTCTACATCGTCAGCTTGCCAGGGAACCCGCCCGACATGTGTGGCACCCCCGTCGTCGGCGCCAGCCGCGCCGTCGACGAGGAAGTCTGCCTCCCGCCCCAGGAACCGAGCGAGCCGTTCCGCAGAGATCGACCGCTGTACTTCCAGCAGCTCCTCGAGCCGAGCCCGCTTGACGTCCTCGGGTACATCGTCAGCGTGCGCCATGGCCCGCGTGCCCTCTTGGGGGGAATACGCGAAGGCGCCCACACGGTCGAACTGCACGTCATCCAGGAAGTCGATCAGCTCCCGAAAATCGTTTTCGGTCTCCCCCGGGAATCCCACCAGGCAGGTCGTGCGAAGGGCCAGGTCGGGGATGCGCTCGCGCAGCCACGACACCTTGGTGCGTAAGGTGGCTTGCCGTTCGGGCCGGCGCATCCGGGCGAGCACGGAGTCGCTCGCGTGCTGAATGGGGATGTCGAGGTAAGGCACCAGACGCGGCTCCTGGTCGACGAGGTCCACGAGCCGCTCGGTGAGCCCTGCCGAGTAGATGTAGAGGAGACGGAACCAGGGAACCGACGTCTCGGCGAGCAGACGCTCGAGTAGATCCGGGAGCCGTGCGCCGCCAGGTCCGAGATCTCGCCCGTAGTGCCCGAGATCCTGCGCGACGAGGTTCACTTCCTTCGCGCCCTGGACCTCGAGCGCCTGCACCTCGGCGACCAGACGCTCGAGTGGCTGATCTTGAGGTAGCGCACATGCGGCGAGCTGCCGAGGAACTGGCGCACGCCGGGATGGCTCGCCACCGGATCGGCGAGGAGGCCTCGCTCGGCCAGTGACGGAACGAGGCGGTGCAGGTCGCCGAAGCCCAGAAAGAGATCGACCTCGGGCATTTCGGCTGCGAGCTCCGCTCGATAGCGCTGGACGAGGCACCCAACGGCCACGACCGCCTTCACGCCGGCGCTCCGTTTGAGTGCAGCGGCGTCGAGGATCGCCTCGATCGACTCGCGCTTGGCCGCATCGATGAACCCACAGGTGTTGACGAGCACGACGTCGGCCTGGGACAGATCGTCGATCACGCGTGCACCGTGACCGACGAGCTCACCCACGAGGCGCTCGGAGTCGACGGTCGCCTTGTCGCAGCCCAAGGAAACGATGCCGAGCTTCACAGTCCTATCCGCGATAGTTGCCGAACGTGAGCTCGATCCCGAAGTCCTGCGCGCGGAGGAACGTGATCACGCCCTGTAGCTCGTCGCGTGACGGGGCGCTCACCCGTATCTGGTCGCCTTGAATGGCTGCCTGGACCTTCTTGAAGCGCTGTTCCTTGATCGCCTTGACCATGGCACGCGCCGTGTCGGAGGGAATGCCTTGTGTGAGCGACAGGAGACATCGAACGGTGTCGCCCGCCGCCGACTCAAACCGCCCGAACGTCACGTTCTTGACGGGCACGCCTCGCCGCACGAGCCGTGTCTGCAAGACGTCGATCAGAGCGCGCATCCGAAATTCGTCGTCGGCCCGGAGCACGAGGGTCGCAGCCGCGCGGTCGAACTCGATCTCGCACCGGGAACCTTTGAAGTCGTAGCGCTGCGCGATTTCTTTGCGGGTCTGGTTGACGGCGTTATCGACCTCTTGGAGGTCGGCACCGGTCGATACGTCGAACGAGTTGGCGGCAGCCATGGGCGCAATATAGCGTCGATCGACCCAGCCCGGCCGTGGTTGGACCGAGCCGGCGAATCAGGCGAGAAAGCTCTCGAGCGCGCGGGCCCGACTCACGTGCCGCAGCCGCGCGAGTGCCTTCTCTTTGATCTGCCGCACGCGCTCGCGCGTGATGCCCAGCAGGGCGCCGATCTCCTCGAGCGTCATCGGCTCCTGGCCATCGAGCCCAAAATAGAGCCGGAGGATCTTCGCCTCCCGCTCCTTGAGCGTCGACAGCACCCCCTCGATGCTCTCTGAGAGCGCCCGCTCGAACGTCTCGTCGTCGGGGCCGAGGTTTTGGGTGTCGGGGAGGTAGTCGAGGAGCTTGTTGTCTTCGCCGGGGGTGAGGGGCGCGTCGAGGGAGAGGTGCGTCTGGGAGATCGAGAGGGTCTTGGCGACCTCCTCCCGCGAGATGTCGAGCCCTTCCGCAATCTCCTCGACAGTCGGCTCGCGCCCAAGCTCCTGCCGCAGTGCCGACGAGCGCTTCCCGATGCGGTGGAGGGTGCCGGCACGGTTCAGTGGTACGCGCACGATCCGGCTCTGCTCCGCCAGCGCCTGCAGTATCGCCTGCCTGATCCACCAGACGGCATACGAGATGAACTTGATGCCCTTGGTCTCGTCGAATTTGTGGGCGGCGCGGATGAGCCCCAGGTTGCCCTCGTTGATCAGATCGGAGAGCGACACCCCCTGGTTCTGGTACTTCTTCGCCACCGAGACCACGAACCGCAGATTGCTGCGCACGAGGATCTCTAACGCTTCTCCCTCACCAACGCGGATGCGCTGCGCAAGCGTGACCTCCTGCTCCCGAGTGAGGAGCTTGTACTGACTGATCTCGCGGAGGTACTGATCGAGGGAGCTCTCCTCCTGCGACGATTGCTTCGCCGTACTCGCGCGCATGGGGCTGCCTTCGCCTCCTTCCCGCGGGGTCGTCTTCGAACTCCGAGCGCTAATGAACCGGCTCGCCGAGACGCTCCCACCGGATATCGGTCACCCAGGGGAGTCGACTTGGCGCCTCTCGGTCGTAGCTGAAGTAGACGAACGCCGGGCGGCCGCGCAGGAGGCCCTCATTCACAAAGCCCCAGTAGCGCGAATCCGAAGAGTGGTCTCGATTGTCGCCGAGCACGAAATAATGGCCCGCCGGCACGAGCAACGGACCCCACGTGCTGCGCGTGGGCCGGTAGCTCCCCCGCTCCGCGTCGGACCCCGTGAAATGTGCTCGTTGCCACACGAAGTCTGGTTCCGCGACATCGCGCCTGACGCGACGCTGCCGGACATACGGCTCGGACACCAACTGGCCATTGACGACGAGGCGCCCCCGGCGCATCGCCACGGTGTCTCCGCCAACCGCCACCACCCGTTTCACGTAGCTCATCCGCCGGTCTTGAGGGAACGCGAACACGATCACCTCGCCACGGCCCGGCTCAGAGAGCGCCGGAAGTCGCCGCTCGGTGCCTGGAATCGTCGCGCCGTAAACGACCTTGTTGACGAACAGGAAATCGCCAGCGAGCAACGTTCCTTCCATGCTCCCGCTCGGAATCTGAAAAGCCTCGAAGAAAAAAGTGCGGATGAGGAGAAATAGGAGGAACGCGATGCCGAGCGACCGCATCCACGAGTCGAACCACCGCCGAGCCTCCGCAAGCCGGGACGGAGAAGCGGCCGCCTCAGGTGCACGCATGTGTGTCACGTTAACAGACGTCTGTTGCTCACCGCAATGGGGTGCCTGACTTGAAGTTACCCGACTCAGCCCCATGGGCATCGATGTTACGCGTCTTCGGTGTCGATTTGCGCGCGCTGGAGGCTTCCCGAGTAGTCGATGTACCCCACTTTCGTCT
The DNA here is from genome assembly GCA_039591795.1 of Gemmatimonadota bacterium. Taxonomy (GTDB): domain Bacteria; phylum Gemmatimonadota; class Gemmatimonadetes; order Gemmatimonadales; family GWC2-71-9; genus JBDHCY01. The sequence continues at coordinate 25,419 of JBDHCY010000031.1, forward strand.
CGGTGTAGAACTCGAACACCTCCCAGCCACCCTCTCGATGGCCGTTCCCCGTCTGTTTCACCCCGCCGAACGGAAGATGGGCCTCGGCCCCGATCGTCGGGGCATTCACATACGTGATCCCATTCTGCAGGGCCTCCAACGCCCGAAACGCCGCATTGACATCGCGAGTGTAGATGGCGCTCGAGAGCCCATAGCGCACTCCGTTGTTGACCGTGATCGCCTCATCGAGTGAGTCCACTTGCACCACGCTCAGCACCGGACCAAAGATCTCTTCCTGTTCGATCTGCATTCCCGCCTTCACGCCGACGAACACGGTCGGGCGGTAGAACCAACCATCCTTGAGTCGAGACCCGCGGGCCGGCTTGCCCCCCAGCGCCAGCGACGCCCCTTCTTCCTGCCCTATCTCCACGTAGCGCTCGACCTTCTGACGCGCGACTTCATTGATCAAGGGCCCGACGTCCGTCCGTGTCTCGAGGCCGTCGCCGAGCCGCAGCCGCTCGGCGCGATCGCAGAGCATCTGGACGAACCGGTCGTGCACCTTCTTGTGGACGAGCAGCCGACTCGTGGCAGTGCAGCGCTGCCCGGTCGTGCCAAATGCGCCCCAGAGCGCCCCGTCGACCGCGAGCTCGAGATCGGCATCGCTCAGGACGATTTGGGCATTCTTGCCGCCCATCTCGAGCGAGAAGCGCTTGTGCTGCCGACCGCAGGCCTCACCAATGAGCGCTCCAGTCTCAGTCGATCCGGTAAAGGAGACGGCGGCCACCTGCGGGTGCTCGACGAGAGCTTTGCCGACGACCTTGCCTTGCCCGTGCAGCAGCTGCACGGCCTGCGGGAGGACGCCCGCCTCGAGGAGGATCTCCACGAGCAGGGAGGCAGAGTGGGGCACGTCCTCGGCCGGTTTGAGAATGACGGCATTGCCGGCGAGGAGTGCGGGAAAGGCCTTCCAGGTGGGAATCGCCACCGGAAAATTGAACGGAGTGATGAGCGCACAGACGCCGATTGGACGGCGATAGCTCATCGCCCATTTGTCTCGTAACTCGGACGGCACGGTGTGTCCGAAGAGGCGCCGCCCCTCACCCGCTGCGTAATAGGCGGTGTCGATGCCCTCTTGGACGTCACCCCGCGTCTCGGCGAGGACCTTGCCCATTTCGCGGGTCATGGCGCGGGCGAGCTCCTCCTTGCGCTCCGCCATGAGGTCGCCGACGCGCTTGAGCACTTGCCCGCGGAGGGGTGGGGGCACGGCAGCCCACGCACGCTGTCCGCGCACCGCGGAGCGGACCGCTTTCCGGACGTCGGCCGGGGCCGAGCGCGGGAAGCGCCCGATCACCTCGCTCCACTTGGCCGGATTTCGATTCTCGTAGTACTCGTCAGAGCTGGGCGCCACCCACGCCCCTCCGATGAAGTTCCGCCAGCGCTTCGCCATGTGGTTTGATCCTATCGACAGAGCCAGGTTGCCGTCTCGGCGGCGTATCCGATGCGTGGGAGGATTTCCGCCGCAGCGAGCGCGAGCCCCCACCCAATGAGCCCAAGCGCTGCCACGTGCGGCGCCACGAGCCGCCGGCGCCATGCCGTCACCGCGCCCCACCCACCCGCCAGCAGCACGACGACCACAGCACCGAGGTAGAGCCCCAATGCCGTCCCGCACGCGTGCGCGTTCGGCCACTGCGTGACCGCGGCTCCGAGCAGCACGCCAAGAAGCACGCGGCCCCACGCCCCGAGGCGGTGCGCGCGGCTGGTTGCGGGCGGTGCGGCCACGGCCGCCGGCTGAGGCGCCGGATCTCGTTTCGCGGGCGGTGTGGGCGGGGGTGCGCCCTTGGCCTCGATGAGTCGGTCGATCTTGGCCATCTCTTTGTCCCAGTCGCGCGGTTGATCGCCCACGAGTCTCCCTCAGCGTCGTGTGAGACCGTACTTCTCGATCTTCTTGTACAAGTTACTGCGCGGCATCCCCAGCTTGCGAGCCGTCTCCGACACGTTCCAGTCGTGGTCCTCGAGCTTGGCCTCGAGAAACGCCCGCTCCGCCTCCTGTTTGAACTCCTCGAAGGTTTCGCAGCCGAGGAACGCCGCACCGCGCGCCGACACGTCGTCGTGGGGCGGCGCGAGCCGATCGACCTCGTCGACGCTCACCGTCGGTCCGCCGGCGAGAATCAGCAATCGTTCCACGGTGTTGCGCAGCTCCCGCACGTTCCCGGGCCAGTCCCGTTGCCGGAGTCGGGCGACCGCCGCGTCGTCGAATCCACGCGCTGCGACACCGGCACGTGCGCTCACGAGCCCAACGAAGTGCGCCACGAGGAGCGGGATGTCGTCTCGCCGCTCTCCGAGCGGCGGGAGGCGAATCGGAACGACGTTGAGTCGGTAGTAGAGATCCTCGCGGAAGCGCCCTTCGCGGATACCGGCCTCGAGATCTTGGTTGGTCGCGGCCACGACGCGCACGTCGACCGCGATCGGCTTCGAGCCGCCGACCCGGGTCACCACCCCTTCCTCCAGCGCGCGGAGTACCTTGGCCTGCGCCGCGGCACTCATGTCGCCGACCTCGTCGAGGAAGAGTGTGCCCCCATCGGCCTGCTCGAACTTGCCCGCGCGGTCGGCCACCGCTCCGGTGAATGATCCTTTGATGTGGCCAAACAGTTCGCTCTCGATCAACTCCGTCGGAATGGCCGCGCAGTTGACCTCCACGAAGGGCCCCTGTGAGCGCCGACTCCGCCGGTGAATCGCCCGCGCCACCAATTCCTTCCCCGTCCCGTTCTCGCCGGTCACGAGCACGCGTGAGTCCGTCGCGCCCACCTTGTCGATCATCGCGAGCACGTCGCGGATGGCCCGGCTCGCCCCAACGAACTCCTGCTCGCCGCCCGTCGCTTCGCGGAGCGCCACATTCTCCCGGACGAGGCGACGGTGTGCAAGGGCATTGCGGAGCGAGACCAGCATCCGATCGGTGTCGAGTGGCTTCTCGAGAAAATCGAACGCACCGCGCTGTGTTGCTTCGACGGCGGTCTGAATCGTACCGTGCCCTGAGATCATGATCACGTAGGCGGTCGGATCGAGCTCGCGGAGCCGGGCAAGCGTGTCCAGGCCGTCGAGTCCCTCCATCTTCACGTCCAGAAGAACGAGCTCAGGTCGCACTTCGGGGTAGAGGCGAAGTGACTCGTTGCCCGAGCCGGCACTGTGTACTTCGTACTTTTCGTATTCGAGGACCTGCGTCAGGGCGTCACGAATCCCAGGCTCGTCGTCGACGACGAGTACGCGCGCGATACTCGCCCCGTCAGTCATGTCAGCCTCCCCGTTTGACGCGATAGAGCGTGATCCCGTCCGGCGCGATTCGCAAGCCGCCGATGGCGTGTGGCACCACCACGAGGAAACTGCCGTCCGGGTCGGCCGGCGTTACGCGCTGCACCAGGCGCGTCACCGCGGAGCGCGGGAATTCGAACGCACGGACCCGGAATCCCTCGACGAAGAGTCGGCCGCGTCCCGGCTCCTCGATGGCGATCGTCCCCTCGAGTCGCACCGGCTCTGATACTTCGAGCGTTCCCGCCAGGAGCCCGAGTGCGTCCTCGGGGAGTTGTGCGGTTTCGAGCCGGGCGTGCAGCGCAACGCGCCCGTCGAGCAGCTCCACTCGTAGCGAATCGAAGGCGCGTCGTACAGCCCAGTCGAGCCCCAGGCCGAGCAGGGATGCTGCCTCGTTGGCCGTCAGCACCACCGAATCGGGACCGTTGGCGCTTTGGAGCGCTTCCGCTTTCGCCTGCGCGGACGCCACCGCAGCCTCGGTGGGAGCACCGACGCTCTCAGCGGCGGTGGACGGAAGCGGTGCCTCGTTCCCGATCGCCTGCCGAACTCCACGCGCGATGGGCTCGCGCAACAACCAGACGCCGACGATGAGAAGCACCGCCGCGCCGAAGCACCCGAGTCGACCGAGACAGCCGCTCACGCTTCCTCCAATGGGAAGCGGCGGACCGAGCGGTAGGCGGCGCCATCCGGCCCGAGACGACTCTCCATGAGCTCGACGTGATCGACGCTGAACTCACCCGTGACTCGCGATCCCTCCAGGAGCGATTCGAGCGCGCCGAATGCGTCTGGCCGTGCCCCCCGCTTGGCACGGCCGAGCGTTACATGTGCATGGAAGGGGCGCTCTTCACGATCGAACCCGAGGCCCGCGAGGCCGTCTTCGACATCCCGCTGCAACGAGGTGAACGCCGGATCGGTGCCGAGCCCTGCCCAAATCACTCGCGGCCGCCGAAGGTCCGGGAATACACCCAGCCGGGTGAGGGCGAGTCCGAACCGGCGGTGCCGGCGAGCGGCGTCGAGAACCGTCGTGCCGAGCTCGGCCTCACGCTGGGCCCCCACTTCGCCCAGGAACTTGAGTGTGACGTGATATCCATCCGGTTTCACCCAGCGAACGGGGAGATCGGCCTCGCGCAGCGCGGCGGTGTCGCGCCAGACTGCCCGACGCAGCGACTCGGACAGCGTCACGGCGACGAAGAGCCGCACTGCTCCACCGTCTCGAAGATCAACGCGCCCCGTCGGTAGCCTCGGGGGTCGAGCTCGACGGCGGCGAATCCAAGCTCGCGAATCTGCGGCGCAAGCTCCGGCCATACCGCCTGCACCACCGGGAGCTCCCGAGGATCCACCTCGACACGCGCGCTCGACCCGAGATGGCGCACGCGGAGATCCCCGCGCACTCCGACCGCCCGGACGATCGCTTCGGCCCGCTCTATTTGGGCGAGACGTCCCGCGGTCACGGGAAGCCCGATCCGCACGCGGCTCGCAAGACACGGAGCAGCAGGCGCATTCCAGTTGGGCAAGCCCAGGGCCTGCGCCATCTGACGCACCTCTTTCTTCCCAACACCGAGCTCGGCGAGGGGTGACTGCACGCCCGCGGCCTGCCCGGCCCGATTACCGGGCCGGTGCTCGCCGGGGCGCAGATCGTCCGCGTTGGTGCCGTCGAGAACCACCGCGAGCGCACGGGCGCGCGCGAGTGGCACGAGGCGCGCCCAGAGGGCCGATTTGCAGTGGAAGCAGCGGTCGGGAGCGTTGGCCCGATAGCGCGGGTCTTCCAGCTCGTCTGTCTCCGCCACGAGGAAGGGAATGTCGAACCGCCGGGCCAGCGCGTCGGCCCTCGTGGCGAGCTCGGCAGGGAGTGAGGCACTGTGCGCTAGGACGGCGAGCGTGTGCGGGCGACCCAGGCTGCGGCGGGCGACAACGGCGACGAGGCTCGAATCCACCCCGCCCGAGTGCGCGATGAGCGCTGACCCGTATGCAGCCACGTGGGATTCGAGACGTTCGAGCGCCGACATCGAACCGAATCCTAACGGGCGACGGGACGCGGTGCTAGCGAGGACTGGCCGCGCTCCGCGGCGGGAACTACACTTCGCCATCCCGAACGTGAGCTGACGCTTCATGCGGTACTTGTTCGTCCTCGCCCTCGTCGCCAGCGCCTCGTGCGCGGGCGCCAGTCGATCGGAAGTCGCTCCCCAACCGCTGAACCCAGTGGGGACCTGGGATTTCACGGCTGATTTCGAGGGTCAGGAGATCGCCGGAACGCTCGAGATCACGGGCAGCCCAGGCGCCTTCGCTGGAAGCGTGCAGACCGACATCGGCCCCGACGCACCCCTCAGCTCCGTCACGATCGAAGGGCAGATCGTGACGCTCATCGCCGAGACACCGGACGGGCCTGCAGTGCTCGAGTTGACGGTAGAGGGCGACACGTTCGGTGGAACGTGGGCCCTCGGCGCGGCGGGAGGGACGCTTCGCGGAACGCGGCGGCGCCCTAGCTAGCGCCGCCTACGCGTCTCGCGGACTTTGACCGCCTGCTCGACATCGCGTCGGACCTGCTCCTCGATGTGTTGAGCGAGGCTGTCGAGCTGACGCGTCAAGCTGTCGATGTCGATCGAAAGGCCCTCGATACGAGTGCGGCTCAAGCCCATCGCGGCGAGTCGATCCTCCCGCACGAAGAGCGGGTGGCCCTCCCGATCGGCTACCAGCATGCCGAACGGCGCCAACCCGGTGGTGTCGCCGGCGCAGTGGAGTGCGTGTTTCAGGTCGAAATGCTCGAGGGACGTGAGCTCGATGGTGCACGCGGCGAGGCGCTCGCGGGCCGATCCATCACCCGGCTGCACGACGACGCGAATGCCCTCGATAGAGTCACGGTCGTGGCGCAGTAGTACGACGCTGTCGAGCGTCCCCACCCGGTCTCCATCGACGTAGATCGGCACGAACGGGATGCGGACCGCCACCGATCCGGATCCGTAGCGGATACTGTCGACGACTTGCCGTCCGTAGTCAGCGACCCGTCTCCCTCCCCGCGCGAGCTGAAACGTGGCGAGGCCGGCCACGAACACCACGAGGGCGCCGAACGCGATCCGGAGCAGGTATTTGGTATCCATCGCTTGAGTCTCCCCCCTTGCCGTCTGGTACGAGTCCTCGAGCCTAACGGTTTCATGCTAACGGCACGACGCACCCGGCGTCGTCGTTTTCGGCTCGGTTCACCCGCGGACTCACTGGATAGACATCGAGCTCGGCTGACGGGCACGGGATCAGCAGCCGGACCAGCTCCCCCGGTCCACTCGCCGCCGGATCGAGCCAGCGTTCCAGCGCCTCTCCGGAAAGGACGGCCGGCATGCGATCGTGAATGCCGACCAGGGCATCGTTGGCCGGGACGGTGATGACGGTGCACGACTCCAACACCTCCCCGGCCCCCACCCAACGCTCCCAGAGCCCCGCAAGCCCAAGGAGTCGCCCGTCACGTCGGCGCACGTAGTGCGGCTGCTTTCCTCGTTCCAGGCGCTGCCATTCATAGAATCCGCTGGCCGGAAGCACGCACCGTTGGCCACGGAAGGCGTCGCGAAACGCCGGTCGGGCAGCGACGCTTTCGGCCCGCGCGTTGATCAGGGGAGGCCCTGATCCCGGCTCGACGAACCAATGGGGAATGAGGCCCCAGCGCACCTCGGCCAGCTCCCGCCCACCCCCCGCCACCGAACGCACGACGGGAACTCCCTGGGTAGGCGCAATGTTGTACCGCGGCGCTAACGGAGGGAGCTCCGGTAGGCCGAACGCCTCAGCGATCTCCTCGGCGGGGGCAGCAAGCGAGTAGCGGCCACACATGGTGCAGCCTGAAGCTAATCGTCGGCCGCGAGCGCCGCGCGATCCGAGGAATGCAACCGTCTGCTGCCTCAGGTCATCTCACCTCTTCGAGCGCGAAACGAACATCCTGAGGAACGCGTAAGGCTGGCCATGACGATCCGATCTCGAACCGCCGCCGCCGTCGGGACTTTCTTGGCACTCTGGGGCGCAACGCCCGCGAGCGGTCAGCTCGCCTCGGAGAGGCTGCGCGTGCCCACTCCGGGTGTGGCCGAGGCTGCCCGCGCGGCCCCCGGTGCGCTGCGAATCGACGGGCGTCTCGACGATCCGGCCTGGGCGACCGCGGTGCCGATCACCCAATTCGTCCAGCGGGAGCCCGACGAAGGGGCGCCTCCATCTGAGCCGACCGAGGTACGCGTCGTCTACACCGACCGCGCCCTCTACGTCGCCATTCGGGCGTTCGATTCGCGCGCCGGGGAGATTGCCGGGCACCTCACCCGCCGAGACGAGGACTCTCCATCGGATTGGGTCGGGATCATGATCGACTCCTACCGCGACCGTCGCACTGCGTTCGAGTTCGCGGTCAATGCAGCCGGCGTGAAGCGCGACATCTACCGCTTCAACGACACGAACAGTGATCTCGGGTGGGATGCGGTGTGGGACGTCGCGGTCACCTCCGACGCCGCCGGCTGGGTCGCGGAGTTCGAGATTCCGTTCACCCAGCTCCGCTTCGCGGAGGCGGGGAGCCATCGCTTCGGCTTCAATATCTACCGCCGCATCAACCGGCTCAATGAACTGCAGTATTGGACGCTCTTGCCTCGCGAGGCCAGCGGCGTGGTCTCCCTCTTTGGCGAGCTCGTCGGCATCGAGGGGATCGAGCCGCCCCGTCGCCTGGAGATCCTCCCCTATGCCGTCGCTCGGGGGACGAGCACGCCCGCCGTGGATGGCGACCCGTTCGAGACTGGCTCCGAGCGATTCGGCACGATGGGAGCCGACATCCGGTACGGCCTTTCCTCGAATCTCACGCTGTCGGCCACGATCAACCCGGACTTCGGACAAGTCGAGGCGGATCCGGCCGTCGTCAACCTGACGGCGTTCGAAACCTTCCTCCCGGAAAAGCGGCCGCATTTCCAGGAGGGGCTCGACATCTTCCAGTTCAACATCGGGCTCGGCGATGGCGGGTCGCAGGAGCAATTGTTCTACACGCGGCGCATCGGACGCTCACCGCAAGGCGCGGCCGATCCGCGCGGCGGCCACGCCGAGCAGATCGCGCAGACGACGATTCTTGGCGCCGCAAAGGTCTCCGGCAAGACTCCCGCTGGCTGGACGATCGGCCTGGGGGGCGCACTGACCGCCGAGGAGAGCGCGACGGCCATCGACTCGATCGGCAGCCGACACAGCGACGTCGTGGAGCCCATGACGGGGTACTTCGTCGGCCGGCTCGCTCGCGACTTTCGTGGTGGACTGTCTCGCATCGGCGTCTTCGGCACCGCCGTGCAGCGGGACCTCCCCGACAACCTCGGGTTCCTGCGGTCATCCGCATACACGGTGGCGGTGGACGGCAGCCATCGCTTCCGGAATGACACGTACTCGATCGACGGCTGGATCGGCACGAGCCACGTCCGGGGCTCAACCGATGCCATCTTCGAGACGCAGACCTCCTCGGCCCGTTACTTCCAGCGCCCGGACGCGAGCCACGTGACGCTCGACCCGACGCGAACCTCCCTGTCCGGGTTCGCCGGGCAGCTGAACATCGGCAAGCATTCCGGCGGCAACTGGCGGTGGAGCGCCGGCGTGGACACGCGATCGCCCGGTTTCGAAGCGAACGACATGGGCTTCATGCGGAACGCCGACAGAACGATCCAGTACACGTGGCTCCAGCGCCGCTGGCTCGAGCCAGGCCGGATCTTCCGCCGCGCGAACGTCAACTTCAACCAGTGGGCAGCGTGGTCCCACGGGTGGGAGCGGCTCGCGATCGGTGGAAACCTCAACGGGAGCTTCACGCTCGCGAACTACTGGAGCGGGTTCCTCGGGGTGAACCGGGAGCTGGAGCGTCTGTCACCCGGGACGTTACGAGGAGGGCCTGGCCTGCTCGTGCCCGGAGGATGGAACGGCTTTGCTGGCTTCGACAGCGACGGACGGCGCACCCTTCGCGCCGGGGCCTTCGGATCGATCTATCGCGAGGACGAGGGGCGAGGCTGGTCGTACGGCTTCCACCCCGAAGTGTCCTGGCGTCCGGCGAGTCGCTTGGACCTGGCCCTCAGACCGGGCTTCAGGTGGGCCGCGAACGACCGGCAGTACCTGACGACTGCGCCCGTCGACGGCGAGAGCGCCTATCTCCTCGGCGAGCTGCGGCAGACGACAGCCTCGCTCACCTTCCGTGGCAATGTGACGTTCACGCCCGCCCTGTCGCTGCAACTGTACGCCGAGCCGTTCGTCTCATCGGGACACTACGAGACCTTCAAGCAGGTAACCGCACCTCGAGCGTCGACCTACGGCAACCGATTCGACGTGTTCGGACCCGATCGCGTGACGACATCGGAAAAGGGAGAGGTGTTGATCGACGTGAACGGAGACGGTAGCGTCGACGCGAACCTGGGCCAACCGGACTTCACCTTCCTCTCCTTCCGATCGAACGCCGTTTTGCGGTGGGAATACCGTCCTGGTTCGGCACTCTTCGTCGTGTGGCAGCACGGGCGCGCCGACGAAACGAACGACGGACGGTTCGAGCCGGGCCAGAACTGGGGGCGACTCCTCGACGCGCCCGCCACGAACACGTTTCTCATCAAGCTGAACTACTGGTTCAGTCTCTGATCGTCGGGCCGGGCCGATGCGGGTCCGGCCGCCACTGGGGCCCCGGGGTTGCCGGCCGAGGGACGGCCGCGCTAGCCTTTCCCGCGGAGGCCTCGGCATGACCGCGACCAACCAGCAGACCCTAGGGCTCGCCGTGCTGGTGGCATCGATCGCCACCGGAGTGCCGGCCTGTAGCACCGCCGGCCAACCAGAGCGGGAGGCGAGCGCACCCGAGCTCCGCGGCCAGCTCATCCCCGAGCCACTTCCACGGCCCGACTTCACGCTCCTCGACACGTCGAAAGAGCCGTACGACTTCCGCGCGCAAACCGACGGACAGCTCACGTTGCTCTTCTTCGGCTACACCTATTGCCCCGATGTCTGCCCCCTCCACATGGCGAATATCGCGGAAGTGCTCGGGCAGATGACACCGAGCGAAGCGTTGAAGGTCAACGTGGTGTTCGTAACGACCGACCCGGCGCGCGACACGCCGGAGCGGTTGCGAACCTGGCTCGACGCGTTTGACCGGCGCTTCGTCGGGCTCACCGGCACTCAGGCCGCCGTGGACACCGCGCAGCTCAGCCTCGGTCTCCGCCCCGGGTTCCGAGAGACCGAGAATGAGAACTACTCCGTCGCGCACGCGGCGGCCGTCTTTGCCTTCACAGCCGATGACCTTGCGCACGTCGTCTATCCCTTCGGCATCCGGCAAGCCGACTGGGCGGCCGACCTGCCGACGCTCCTACACGGTCCGTGGTCCGGGGACTGATTGCGGTCGTCGCGTTCGCCGCGCTCGCGGCGTGCGCGCCAGGCGATGCGGGACACCTCTCCGTGGACGACGCCTACACCCCAGAGCCCCCAACCGCCGACGTCGCCGCCGTCTACGCGCTGATCCGCAACGGCGCTGCGCGTGCAGATACACTGCTCGGGGTCACGGCTCCGGGGGCTGGCCGCGCAGAGCTGCACCAGCAGGTCACCGAAGGCGGCCTGATGTTCCATATGCAACCCGTCGCGTCGCTCCCGATTCCCGCGCGCGATTCGGTCCCCCTCGCCCCAGGCGGCCTGCACGTCATGCTCTTCGGCCTCCCGCAGCGGCCGGCGGTCGGTGATACGATCGACCTGCTCTTCACCTTCCGAAACGCTGGGGACGTCCCGGCGCGGGCGCGCGTCGTTTCGCGCGCGGAGCTCAATCGGTGACGTGGTGGTGCGTCGCTCGCGACGTGCCCTGGACGTGGCAGTGGCAACCGTACCCGGGCGTGTGGCTCTTCGCCATGGGCCTGGTGGCAGCCTATGGGCTCCTGGCGCGCGGGGCCGTCAGCGCGGGCGACGGGAATGGCCCTCGGCGGCGTCCTCGCGGTCTGGATCGCATCCGACTGGCCGATCGGCGCGCTCGGCGCCGGTTACCTGGCGAGCGTCCACACAGTCCAGTTCCTGCTCTTCACGTTGGTCGCACCACCCCTCCTGATTGCCGGCGTGCCGCGAGCTCGACTCGAGCGCGCCGCCGCGCGGCCCGTCTTCCGACGCGTCGCGAGGGTCGTGTCCGCTCCGCCGCTGGCGCTCGCGATCTTCGTCGCAGTGCTCGTTCTGACCCATCTCCCGCCCGTCGTCGACACGTTCAAGCGTTCGCAACTCGGGTCGTTCGCGTTCGACGTGAGCTGGCTCGCAGCCGGGGTGATCCTCTGGTGGCCGGCCGTGCTCCCGATCCCCGAGATCCGCTCGCTCACCTACCCCGCTCGCATCGGCTACTTGGCGCTCGCTGCCGTGACGATGGTCGCTCCTTCGGCCTTTCTGACCTTCGCGCGGTTCCCGCTGTATGCGACGTACGAGCTCGCCCCCCGCATCGGCCTCCTCTCGGCTGCGAACGACCAGCAGGTTGCCGGGCTCATCATGAGATCGGCCGGGGGGCTCATCTTCATCGCGGCAATGAGCGTGCTCTTTTTCCGGTGGCAGCGCGAGGAGGCCCACCCGGGCCGCCCGCGTACCGGCTCACCGGCCGGAGCGAGGTGATCCCAGCCGCATCGTCCGTCCATCGTGGCCAAGACGTTGTGGCGGGGATGGCGATCGGACGCGTGACCGATTCTTCGGCGAGGTGCTCGCCATCATCCGAGCGCC
>JBDHCY010000032.1:0-22622 GCA_039591795.1 Gemmatimonadota bacterium
GTGACGAATGCCGCCCGCGGCTTTCACCTGACATCTGCCCTCGACTGCTTCGTACATGAGGCGCACGTCTTCCAGCGAGGCGCCACCGTCCGCGTAGGCCGTCGACGTCTTCACGAAGTGTGCGCCCGTCTGGGCGATCCATCGGCAGGCTCGGCCCTTTTCCTCTTGAGTAAGGTAGCAGTTCTCCGTGATCACCTTGACCTTCGCGTGTTCTGCCGCTCTGACCACGCCGCCGATGTCCTCCATGAACAGCGCTTGCTCACCATTCTTGAGCGCTGGGACGTTCATCACCATGTCGATCTCCCCTGCCCCGAGCTCAAGCACCGTCTTTGCCTGGTACTCCTTCATGCCGGGAGTCTCGTTGCCATGCGGGAACCCAACGACGGTTCCCACCAACACTCCTGATTGCCGCAGGCGCTCGGCTGCCAACTCGACATAGTGCGGCTGAACCGTAAGGGTCGCGGCTCGCAAGGTCGCCGCAGTCTCGGCACACTCGAGCACTTCTGCCTTGGTCGCATTGGGCCGTACGATCGAGTGATCGAACAGCTTGGCGAACCTCGTACGCAGGTCCGATTCGGTCATGGTGGTGCCTCCGGCTCGTGGAAGCTCATGCAAGCCGAAGGTACATGGGCGGCGCGAGCTCTGCCGCGAGACTCTGTGTGTTGACCGCGAGGGCCGGAAGTGGTTGTGCCAACTGCATCCTTTTGCTACAATCGGCCCCGCCGATGTCAATGTCTCGTAGACGAATGGCCCCGTTCTACTTCGCGCTCCTCGCGTCGCCCGCCTGCACTTCGGCACAAGACGTAGGTGGCGCTGATCGGCGCGACTGGAGACAGGACGGCGTGTGTTACGAGATCTTCGTCCGCTCTTTCTACGATAGCGACGGCGACGGCATCGGCGATCTGAACGGACTCATCCAGAAGCTCGACTATATCAACGACGGCGATCCAGCCGCGCAGGGTGACCTCGGTGCCCGCTGCATCTGGCTCATGCCGATCGCCGCATCGCCGAGCTATCACGGATACGACGTGACGGACTACTACCGCGTCCAGCACGAGTACGGAACGAACGAGGATCTCAAGCGTCTCGTTGCCGAGGCACACCGCCGTGGGATTCGCGTGCTCGTGGACCTCGTCTTGAACCATGCCTCCAGTGAGCACCCGTATTTCAAGCACGCGCTACTGCACGACGACTCGCCCTACCGCGACTGGTTCATTTGGCTACCCAGACATCCTGGGGTGAAGAATCCATGGGGCGGCGACAACTGGCACCGCTCGCCGGTGCGGGAGGAGTACTACTACGGGTTCTTCTGGGGGGGAATGCCGGACCTGAACTACGAGGCCCCCGCGGTCCGTGAGGAGGCGATGAGGGTCGCCACCTTCTGGTTGGAAGAACTCGGGGTGGATGGCTTCCGCCTCGACGCGATCAAACATCTGGTGGAGCGCGATCAAGGAAGGGTCGTCGAGCACGTGCCTGCCACCCATGAGTTCCTGCGGGAGTTCGCCGCCCACGTTCATCGCGTCGCGCCGGGAGCGTTCACGATCGGTGAGGTGTGGGACAGTATCGGCGCCATGATGCGGTACTACCCCGATCAACTGGACGCATATTTCGCCTTCGAGGCGTCGGACGCGATTCTCGAATCGTTGCGCGCTGGTTCTGCGCAGGCGCTCCTTCTTCCGTTCGTGCGCCTCCAGCGTGAGATCTCCGCCGAGCGCTGGTCGCCGTTTCTCCGCAACCACGACCAAACCCGAACGCTCACTGTCCTCGGAGGCGATGTCGCACGTGCCAAGATCGCGGCCACGCTGCTGCTCACGCTACCCGGTCTACCGTTCGTCTATTACGGCGAGGAGATTGGGATGACCGGCGACAAGCCGGACCCGCGACTCCGTACACCGATGCACTGGAGCCTGGGGCCGGCCGCGGGCTTCACGAGCGGCGTGCCCTGGGAACCCCTCCAGCCTGACTCGCTCACTGCAAACGTGGAGGTGCAAGAGGCCGACCCCAACTCCCTCCTCAACGAGTATCGCCGCCTCATCCATCTTCGCGCAGAGCACCCGGCGCTCGGCGGCGGCGACCTGGTACCGTTGGCCGGAAGCACCGACGCGGTGGTGGCGTACCTGCGACGCAAAGACGATCGCACAGTGCTAGTGGTCGCCAACCTCAGCGCGGCATCGCTCTCGGGCGTGAGCCTATCCTCAGAGGGACGTGTCCTACCGGCAGCTCGATACGACGTGCGGAGTCTGATCGGCAGCCAGCATGGCGCGACGCTGAGCGTGGGCGGGGACGGGCGGATCGTGGGCTACGTGCCCATGGGCTCGCTCGGGCCGTTGGAGAGTCACATCTTCGAGCTTTCGGAAGCCGGACGGCAATAACGCATGCTAGACCTCCTCATCCTTGGTGGCTTCGTCGTCGCCGCCGTCGCCTCCGGCTTTGCAGCACGCCGCAAGGCCTCGCTTGGCCTGGATCAATACTTCCTGGCCGGGCGCACCCTCAAGGGTTGGCAGGCAGGTACGAGCATGGCTGCCACGCAGTTCGCCGCGGACACGCCGCTGCTAGTGACCGGACTCGTGGCGACCGCCGGCATCTTCAGCACGTGGCGTCTCCTGATCTATGGCATCGCGTTCCTCTTGATGGCGTACGTCTTTTCACCCCTCTGGCGCCGCGCGCGGGTGCTCACCGACGCCGAGCTCACGGAGGTCCGTTACAGCGGCCGGGGGGTGCTCGCACTCCGAGTTCTGAAGGCGGTGTACTACGGTACGGTCATCAACTGCGTCGTGTTGGCCATGGTGCTGGTCGCGGCGGTGCGCATTGCGGAGGTGTTCCTGCCCTGGCACGAGTGGCTTCCGGGCGGGGTCTATTCGCCGCTGCAGAACGCGGTCGCGGTGGTCGGAATCACCCTCAGCTCGGCGTCCACCGCTCTCGATCCCGTGGTCGCCACCACCAACAATCTGCTGAGCGTCGTGCTGATCCTGGGCTTCACCGCGCTCTACTCGACGACCGGCGGTCTCCGGAGCGTGGTCACCACCGACATCATGCAATTTTCCCTCGCGATCGTGGGCACGATCGCCTACGCGGTGTTCGTGCTCCGAGCGGTGGGCGGGTTTGGCGGGCTCGGCGACCGACTCACGACGATGTACGACGCGGCGACCGTCGACCGGCTCATGTCCTTCGCCCCATCAGCGCAGGATGCCCTCCTTCCCTTTTTCGTCGTGGTGGGCCTCCAATGGTTCTTCCAAATGAACAGCGACGGGACGGGATACCTCGCCCAGCGAAGCATGGGCTGTGCGACCGACAAAGATGCGCGAGTCGCCGGCGTGTTGTTCGCTTGGCTCCAGATCCTCCTCCGGAGCCTGCCATGGCTACTCATCGCTGTGGGGCTACTCGTGCTCTACCCGTTACCCGCGGGAGGTGGTGAGGGAGAGGCGTTCGCCGCATCGCGTGAGATCTTGTTCGTGACTGGAATAGACGACCTCCTACCCGTCGGGTTCCGCGGGCTCATGTTGACTGGGCTGCTCGCGGCCCTCGCGTCGACCATCGACACCCATCTCAACTGGGGGGCCAGCTACTGGAGCAACGACATCTACAAGCGGCTGGTCGCGCAGCAGTGGTTGAAGCGGCAGCCGGGCGACCGGGAGCTGGTCATCGTCGCCCGATTCTCCAACGTGCTGATCATCCTGATCGCGCTCACGATCATGGCAAATCTGGGTTCGATCCAGACCGCATGGTTCATCTCGCTCCTCTTCGGAGCAGGAATGGGCGCGGTGCTCGTGCTCCGATGGCTGTGGGAGCGGATCAACCTCTACTCGGAGCTCATGGCGATCGCAGTGTCGCTCGTCGTCGCGCCCATCCTCTTGGTGGCGACCGACCAGGAATGGATTCGACTCGGCATCATGGCCACCGTCTCGACCGCGGCGGCCGTTATCGTGACGTGGTTCACACCAGCCACCGAGGCCGCTACACGCATGCGCTTCTACGAACGCGTGCGTCCTCCGGGGTTCTGGACCAACACCGCGCGGCAGCTCGGGGAGCCAGGATCGACGCCGCTCGCAAGGCTCCGCCGGGGGCTGGTCGACACCGCGCTCACTGGCGTGTCTCTCTATCTGTTGCTGTATGGTCTCGGCACGTTACTGGTTCCTGCGGCTCGGCCGTCGGCACTCTGGACCGCGGTGACCCTCATTGCAGGGCTCGCGCTGGTGCCGGTGTGGGGAAAGCGCCTGCACGCGTCGCCGCAGTCGCATCACGTGCCCAACTCGCACAGCGACTCTCCTCAAGAGAAGTAGATCCACACGAACGCAACGCCAACGACCACCAGAAGGCTCAGCAGCAGATCGGTGCGGCGCCAACGACGATTCAATTCCTCCGGAGGGACCGGCACTTGGGTCGCGAACGTCAAGCCGGCCACCTTGGGCGTGGGCGGTGCTGGCGTGAGCAGGCTCACGACGATGAGGACTGCCGTGCAGATCACAAAGAGAATGACGGCAAAGTGGAGGAAGTTGATGTCGGCGTAGACCTCCAGGACACCTCTTTGGAGCGGTTGGCTGATCTCCACCACGAGCCGGCCCATGCCCAGTACGAAGCCCGTGATCAGGGCCGCGATGGCACCATTCGCATTGACCCGTTGCCACAACACACCGATCAGGAACACGGCCGCGATCGGAGGTGAGATGTACGCCTGCACGCTCTGCAGGTATTGGTAGAGCTGTCCGGAGATCAGTTTCATGAAGGGGATCCACGCCAGGCCGAAGCCCACGAGCACACCGGTGGTCACTTGCCCGACCAACACGAGCCGCCGTTCGGACGCCTCGGGGCGGAGCTTCTTATAGACATCCAGGGTGACCAGCGTGGAGGTGGAATTGAAGACCGAGGAAAGCGAGCTCATGAGCGCCGCCAGGAGCCCAGCGACCACCAGACCACGCAAGCCGATCGGGAGCAGCACCGCGATGAGCGTGGGCAGCGCTTGGTCGGGCGCGGCAAGCTGCAGCCGGTCCTGCTGCGACAGCGCATATGCAATCACGCCGGGGATCACAAAGATGAAGAGCGGCAGCAGCTTCAGGAATCCTGCGAATACGGTCCCACGCCGGGCATGATCGCTGTTGTGTGCAGCGAGCACGCGTTGCACGATGAACTGATCGGTGCACCAGTACCAGACGCCGAGGATCGGCGCCCCGAAGAGGATGCCGGTCCAGGGAAAGTCCGGGTCGGACATGGGCTTCCACAGAGTGAGGAAACCGGGCCCCACGGTGTCCGTCATAGCGCCCCAGCCGCCGAGAGCGTTCAGCCCCAAGAGCGTGACGGTCACTGCGCCCCCGATCAGGACGAACATCTGCAGCAGATCCGTGTACAGCACGGCGCGTAATCCGCCGAAGATCGTGTAGACACCGGTCACCACCACGACGACCAGCGCGCCGGTCCAGAAGTCGATTCCCATGATCGCCTCGAAGACGATGCCGCCGGCGGCGATCGTCACCGAGATCTTGGTCAGCACGTATCCGATGATGGAAATCACTGCGAGATACCAACGGGCGCCCTCGGAGTAGCGTCGTTCGAGGAACTCCGGCATGGTGAAGACGCCACTCGTGAGGTAGAACGGCACGAACACCCAACCGAGGATCAAGAGAATAAGCGAGGCGAGAACCTCGAACTGACCGACGGCTACACCGCTCGCAGCTCCGGTACCCGCCAGTCCGACCAGGTGCTCGGAGCCGATGTTGGAAGCGAACAGCGAGCCGCCCACGATGAACCAACCCGCATGGCGGCCGGCTAGGAAGTAGTCCTTCGACGTCCCACGGTCAGAGCGCTCCCGCAACGTCGCCCAGATCGCAACCCCGAAGACGAGTGCGAAGTACAGCACGATCACGACCCAGTCGACGCTCGCTAGTAAGCCCACTGGCACCTCTTCGGCTCAGGTGTGGCGGGATCCCACGACGGTGGGACGCCTGGCTCGGTGGCGAATGGAATCAAGATTCCAGCGACACGCGCCCGGGCCAGTATACGCCGATACGCGCGCCTCCGGAATGTCTCCGGGTGGCCGGCCAATGCGCCGGTCGTTCGCGCGCCCCGAGGCGACGGCGTCGCCTTGCGCCGCATACCCTCGGGATCTAGCTTCCCCAAACTTCTCGAGCCCTTTCCTGTCTCGTACTGGTCACGCCCTGTGAGATTCGTTCCTTGGCCCGCCGCCGCGTTCCTTCTCACTGTGGGCGCCGTGGCCTGCGAGCGCGCACTGCCCGATCCCTCTTCACGCACCTACGCGGAGGCTGTCGCGGCTTTCCACCGGGGGGTGGCTGCCGCCCAGACGGGCGAGGGTGGGCTGGCCACGGCGGCGTTTCAGCGCGTCACCGAGCTCGCCCCCGGCGAGCCAGCCGGCTGGGCCAATCTCGGTCTGGTCGCACTCCAGCGGCGCGAGGCCGATCAAGCAGCCGAGTGGCTGGCGGAAGCCCGCTCGCTGGCACCCGACCACAGCCACATCCAGTTCGTGACCGCGCTCGTTGCGCGCGAGCGGGGCCGCCTGGACGAGTCGGTGGAACACCTCCGCCGCGCCGTCACACTCGACCCGGAGAGTCTGAAGGCGCTCTTCCTCCTGGCCCAGGTCGTCGAGCAGGAGGATCGGCCCGGAGCCGCCGTCGAGGCACAAGAGCAGATCGCCAGCATTCTGGCCGTGGACCCGGGCAATCTCGTGGCACTGCTCGAGCGCGCTCGCCTCGCGGCGAAACTCCGTGACGTCGAGACACTGCGTCAGACGCTGGAGCGCATCGGAGTCCGAGTGGAAAGCCTGGCGTCTCCCCTCTCGGAGGAGGTTCAGGTCGTGCGCAGCGCAGGGGATGCTGGGAACTTCGCAGGCGCTGCCACGCAGATCGCGTTCCTTCAGACGGAGTTGCAGGTCGTACCTGCCTACCGCGACGACCAGGACGCCGTGCGCACCTCACCGAGCCGGCTGGAGGTCTTGCTCACGCAGTTCGTGCGGCTGCCGACTCCGACCGCACGGTCGGCGCCTCCGGATACCGGGCTCCGATTCGCTCCCGAGGTGCTGTCGCTCGGTGGGGGACCGGTGGCATGGGTACGCGCTCTCTGGCTGAGCGACGAGATACCACTCGCTCTGGTCGCCGCCAGTCACGAGACACTCTGGGTATCGACCGAGCCGGATCAGGCCGACGCGTTCGCCTTTCCGGGCGGGGCGTCCGGCCAGCCACTCTCCGCTGCGGCCGTTGCCCCTCTCGACTATGACAACGATTTCCAGACGGACCTGGTACTGGCAGGCCCCGGGGGACTTCGCGTACTCCGTCAGGACGGGGTCGGATCTTTCACCGACGTGACCGGTGACGTGCTTCCATCGGCCACGATTCGTGCCGCGTACGCCGGCGCGTGGGCAGCCGACCTGGACTTGGAGGGTGATCTCGACCTCGTGCTCGCCGGAGTCGAAGGCGCACCCATTCTCTTACGGAATCAGGGCGACGGGACATTCGCGCGAGTGCCCGGCTTCTCGGGTGTGACGCGGCTGCGCGACTTGGTGTGGGCCGATCTCGATGCCGACGGCGATCCCGATGCGACGCTTCTCGATGCGTCAGGGGGCCTCCATGTCTTCGTCAACGGGCGCTCCAGCTTCCCCCAGTTCGAGCCGCTTCTGCTGCCGGACACGCTTGGCTCCGTGAACGCGATCGCCGCGGCCGACCTGAACCGAGACGCCACGATCGATCTGATCCTGCTCCTGGGAGACGGGACGCTGAGCCTCCTCTCGCCACACGTGGGCGGTTGGGACGTAACGGTGCTGACGCAGTGGCCGGATTTCCGGATGGCCGACGTTGCATTGACGCGGCTTCTCGTGGGCGACCTCGACAACAACGGCGATCTCGATCTGGTGGCATCCACACCCTCGGGCACGCGGGCATGGCTGAGCACGGCATCCGGGCCGGTGCCGCTTCCGCCGATGGACCTCCGCGTCACGAGTATGGCAGACTTGAGCGGGGTGGGTCGACTCGACCTGATCGGCGTGTCGGACAGCCGATCGCGCCTGCTCGCGAACCGGGGCACCATGGACTACTACTCAGCGAGCATCCGCCCTCGGGCTGCGCAAACCGGGGATCGTCGCATCAACGCGTTCGGCATTGGCGGAGAGATCGAGGTCCGAGCTGGCTTGCTGTACCAGAAGCAGTTGATCCACAGCCCGGTCGTGCGATTCGGACTCGGGGAACATCCTCAAGTCGACGTCGCTCGCATCATCTGGCCCAATGGGACCGTCCAGGCCGAGTTCAACCTCCCCGCCACCAACGAGACCATCCTGACGCGCCAGCGCCTCAAGGGCTCGTGCCCGTGGGTGTTCACGTTCGACGGTGAGCGAATGCAGTTCGTCACCGACTTCATCTGGCGCTCGGCGCTCGGCCTGCGCATCAACGCGCAAGGGGATGCACTGGTGATCCACAGTGAGGACTGGATCAAGATTCGTGGTGACCAGTTGGCCCAGCGCGACGGATTCTACGATGTGCGGATCACTGCCGAGCTGTGGGAGACGCACTTCTTCGACCATGTCGCGTTGATGGTGGTAGACCACCCTGAGGACACCGAGGTGTTCGTCGACGAGCGCTTCACGCTGCCAGCGCCCGAGACCTCCATCCATGCGATGCATACAGTCCGCCCTGTGGCGTGGGCCCGGGATCAAGCAGGCCGCGACGTAACGGAATTGATCCGCGCACGCGACGAGCGCTTCTTGGACACGTTCGAATTGGGTCCCTATCAGGGCATCGCCAGCGAGCACTATGTCGAGGTCGCACTCGGCGACGATGTGCCGACCGAGGGGCCACTGTGGCTCGTGGCCTCCGGATGGGTCTACCCCACCGACGCCTCGATCAATGTCGCCGTCAGCCAGGGCAATCATGCAGCGCCGCAGGCGCTGCAACTCGAGGTACCGAGCGGCAACGGGGGATGGCAGACGGTCGAGGCCGATCTCGGATTCCCGGCTGGGAAGAGGAAGACGATGCTGATCGACCTGCAGCACGCGTTCCAGCCCGGCACCGCGCGCCAGGTGCGCCTGCGCACCAACATGGAGGTCTACTGGGATCACTTCGCCTGGGCGGTGGGGCAGCCAGACGTCCCGGTCACGATGCACCGACTCCTCCCAGCAACGGCTGAGCTGCGGTACCGAGGATTCTCGGAAGTGACTCAGGCCGGCCGCGCCGCACCTGAGCTCCCCGACTACGATCGGATCGCTGCGGCAGCTCCGCTGTGGCGTGACCTCGTGGGCTTCCACACCCGTTTCGGCGACGTGCGTGAGCTGAACGAGGCGGTTGATGACCGATATACGATCATGAACGCGGGGGACGAGTTGGTGCTCCGGTTCCCCGCCCCAGCTCCTCCGCGCGCCGGCTGGACGCGCGACTTCGTGCTCATCGGCGATGGCTGGGTGAAGGACGGGGACTACAACACCGGTTACTCAACGACTGTTCGCCCGCTGCCATATCATGGAATGTCTGATTATGACCGTCCACCGGGCCGGTTGGAGGACGATCCGGGATACCGCCTGCACCCGGAAGACTGGAAGATCTACCACACACGCTACGTGACGCCGCGCGATTTCCATCGGGCGCTCCTCTCCGAACGTGGCCACTGACGGGTCTGCGGCGGAGGCGCCCCGCCGCTTCGCCCGAGCGCTCGTCACACTCGTCTTCCTCGCGCTCCTCGCCACGCCGCTCGGCATCCGGTACTTCTCGTCGACGGCCGAATCGGATGACGCGGGAGTCGGTGTCCCCGCGGCTTTCGAGCGATACGGTTTCGTGCTCGAGGAGGTCACCGGCGCCGCCGGCATCCGGTTCAACCACGAGTCCCCGGTGCTCGACTCCAAGCTCGCGCCGATCATGCCAGCCGTTGCGGCGTATGGTGCGGCTGTCTCGGTCGTCGATTTTGACCGCGATGGCTGGCAAGACCTGTATGTCACGACGAGCGCGGTCGATGGCAGGAACGCACTGTACCGCAACAATGGCGATGGAACGTTCGCAGACGTTGCAGCCAACTTGGACGTGGCCGATGTGAATGGGCGCGCAACAGGCGTCTCGATGGGAGCCGTCTGGGGTGACTACGACAACGACGGCTACGAAGATCTGTTCCTCTACAAATGGGGCCGCCCCGAGCTCTTCCGGAACGACGGCGGTCGCGGCTTTACGCCAGTCGGGCGACGCGCCGGGCTTCCCGCGTGGATCAACGCGAACACGGCCGTCTGGTTCGACTACGACGGCGACGGCTGGCTCGATCTGTTCGTAGGCTGCTTCTACCCAGCGGAGCTGGACCTGTGGGATCTGGCGAACACGAAGATCATGCCGGAGAGCTTCGAATACGCCCAGAACGGTGGACGCAACTATCTCTTCCACAATCGCGGTGACGGCACCTTCCACGAGGTTGCGGGCGCGGCGGGCCTGACGACCACGCGCTGGACGCTCGCCGCAGCGGCAGCGGACATAGACCACGATGGCGATCCCGATCTCTTCGTGGCCAACGATTTCGGGATCAACGAGCTCCATCTGAACGAGGGGGGCACGCGCTTCCGCGACATCGGACGCGCGGCGAACGTCGCACGCGCCCCCAAGAGTGGCATGAACGCCTCGTTCGGAGACGTGCTCAACCGAGGCGAGTGGAACCTCTTCGTGAGCAACATCTCCGAACCGGGCGTGCTCATACATGGCAACGACCTGTGGGTGCCCGCGCATGACTCGGGTGAGGCGCCCCGCTACCGAAACCTGGCGGGTGCGATGGGTGTCGAGCTCGCCGGCTTTGCCTTCGGCGCCCAGTTCGGCGATCTGAACAACGACGGCTGGCTCGATCTCTTCGTGACGGGCGGCTACGTCTCAGGCGAAACGCGGGAGAGTTACTGGTACGACTACTCGATGGTGGCCGGCGGCCATCGCAACATCATCGCTGACGCGCGCAACTGGCCCGCGATGCGCGGCCGCAGTCTCTCCGGGCACGAGGAAGACCGCGTGTGGCTGAATGATGGCGCCGGCCGCTTCCGCGACGTCACCCGGGCCGTCGGGGCCGTCAACTCGTACGATGGGCGCGCCGTGGCGTTCGCCGATCTCTGGAACCGAGGCATGCTGGACGTCGTGGTGGCATACCAAGGTGGCCCGCTGTCGGTCTTCAGGAACACGGTCACCGTGGAGCACGCCTGGATCGCGTTCGTGTTGGAGGGAACGCGAAGCAATCGAAGCGCGATCGGAGCGGAAATCCGGCTCTATTGGGCAGGCATGGAACAGGTGCAACAGATCGAGGGCGGTAACGGCTTTGCCGCACAGAACCAGCGCCGCGCACATTTCGGACTCGGTTCGGCCTCTCAGGTAGACTCGGTGGTCGTGCGCTGGCCCGCCGGCGTGGTTCAGACTCTTGCGTCACCCGCCATCAACACGTTGCACACGTTGACGGAGCCGGAGTGAAGTTCGACCGGCGCCTGACGGGTCCTCTGCTCGTCACACTCATCCTCGTAGGTGCTCAGTGGTCGTACGGGGTGTTGCATGGCTACACGGCGATCGTGTTGGCCCTCGTCTCGGCGGTCGCGACGGAGATGGTGTTACGGCGATTCCTCACCCACCAGCCGGTCCAGCTCGCGAGTGCCTACATCTCCGGCAACAGCATCGCCATCCTCGTGCGTTCGCCCTTGCTGTGGCCCTATGCGCTCGGTGGCGCGATCTCGATCATGTCGAAGTACGTGCTGCGGGTCAAAGGGCGACACCTCTGGAACCCGTCCAATTTCGGCATCTGCGTACTCCTCTTTCTCGCTCCCTACGCGGTGGCTCCGCTGAGCGTGCAGTGGGGCAATGCGCTGTGGCCGATGCTCATCATCTGGGCGGTTGGCCTCAGAGTGATTTGGATGGCCAAGCGCGCGCACATCACTGTGGCCTACGTGCTGTCATTCTTCGCATTCGCCCTCGTGCGGAGCCTGATGACAGGCAGCCCCTACGTGACGGAGATCGCCCCGATCACGGGCCCGATGTACCAGCTCTTCGCGCTGTTCATGATCACAGACCCGAAGACCACGGTCTCCTCGAGACGTGGCGCCGTGGCCGTCGCCTGCCTCGTCGCGTTCGTGGAAATGCTCCTCAGGCTGGCCGAGGTGATCTACGCCCCGTTCTACGCGCTCTTCCTCGTGGGGCCGGCGGCGCTGCTCGTCGAGATGTGGTGGACGTCGCGGGCGCCGGTTGAAGCACCCGACACCCGAGCTGCTCCGAGCCTTTGACCGATCAGGGCGGGATGACCGAACCGCCCCGTTGAGCGAAGCGCAGCGGGTGGAGGATCTGGAGCAAGTCGTCGTTTCGCGCCACCACGACCAGTTGGCTGCCATCGGCATGCCGCAACATCTTCAGGGCCCGCACCTGCCCAACGACGACCAAGTTGCTCGTGTCCAGATCCACCGAGGTCAGGCGGCCTGCTCCGTCACCGCGGAGCAAGAGGCCATAGCTGGCGTCGTAACGCCCGCGGATGGGCGGGACTCCAAACACGTTGCCAGCTACGATGAGATCGATGTATCCGTCGCCGTCGAAATCTCCGGGCAGCGTGGCATAGATCGGAGCGAACTGCGCCTCGATGGGTAGCGGCCCAAGGTCGAAGGAGCCGTCTCCATTGTTCAGGGCTACCGAGTTGGCAAACAGAGAGGCTTCCCGGACCTGCGCCTCCCGCAACTGTGACCGTGAGAAGATGTCCCCGACCTGGCTGGCGCCGAATTCGGCATACGAGCCGAACTGGCTGCCCAGCTCTGGAATCGCGCGGACCAGCTCGTCGCGGCCCGCGAGCGGATAGCTCACCCCGTTCTTGTAGAACGTGAGAATCTGCTCCAACGCCCCGTTCTGAGAGAAATCATGCACGTACAGCCGTGCGGGTTCCTCGGGTGATGCCCGGACATAGGAGTTCAGCCCCAGGTTGCCCAGGACGAGATCCGGGCGCCCGTCTCCCTGGAGATCGGCTACCGTCACGCTATTCCACCAGCCGGTGGTTCCCGACAGCCCAGCGTCGGCGGTACGGTCCACGAGCTGTCCGTCCTGTTGTCCAAAGACACGCACCGGCATCCACTCTCCAACGACGATCAGGTCGAGCTGGCCATCGCCGTCATAGTCCGCCCATGCGGCCGAAGACACCATCCCGGCCCCAGCCAGGTCCGGCGCCTTCTCGAGCGTCACGTCACGGAACCGGCCCGCGCCGTCGTTCTGCAACAGGTAGCTCCGGGGGACGAGTCCGTAGTGGCGTGACACGACCCGGCTGCCGACGAAGAGATCGAGGCGGCCGTCTGCGTCGAAGTCGCCGGGCACGACGCAGCAACCATTCTCGAAGAACGCGGGGAGCCGATCTTCGGACCGCTGGAACCGACCGCGCCCGTCGTTGACGTAAAGGCGGTCTAACAGCGGCTCGTGATCTCCCCAGAATTCGTTTCCGCCGCTCACGACGTAGAGATCCTGATTCCCGTCGCCGTCGGCATCGAAGAAGGCAGCGTCCACGTCCTCGTGCAAGCTGTCGGCCTGAAACACGGACGCATTGGTGGTGCGTAACGTCCCGTCACGCTGCTGGACCAGGAGCTGCCCGGCCTGCCACTTGGCACCGCCGACATAGACGTCGTCCAGGCCATCGCCGTTCACGTCACCGATGGCGAGGGCGGGTCCTTCTGTGGAGAGCTGGTGGGGGATGAACGGCTCGCGGTTGTAGTCGAAGAAGGTGTTTTCGTCGTGCTCGAAGTCGACGGCCAGCCGGGTCGTGACGTCCGCGAACAGCGGCGGATCTGCGGACGCTTCCCCGTACGCATACTGGCCCGTGGCATCCTCTTGGGAGAGCGTGACCGTCTGGTCGGCCGCAAGGTCCCTCAGGACTTGATAGCGATGATCCGGCCAGATGACGATCATGGAGTCGATCCGCTGGGAATCTCCCAATCCGAAATGCAGTCGGGGATCGACGGACGATTGGAACCCTCGGGTTGGCATCTGCTCAAGCAACTGAGCGGTGCCGTCATGTCCGACGATGACCTTCGCGCCGATGCCAGCCGTATTCGCTCCAGAGCCCTGAAGTTGCACGCTGAGGTAATGGTACCCGTTGATCTCGGGCGCATGGTTCCGGTAGACCCCGGCAGGGGCGTTGATACTGTTGACCACCAGATCGAGTGCGCCGTCGGTGTTCAGGTCGACATACACGGCTCCGGTTGAGAACCCTGGCTGTGCCAACCCCCACACCTCCGCCATGTTCGTGAAGGTCAGGTTCCCGTTGTTCCGATACGCGTAGCTGGGGATCGGGACCTGGGGCATCTTCTCCAGGAGTGTCGTGAGGAGCTCCTGGGTGAGTCCGTCATCCAGCGCAGCCTGGATGCTGCGGTCGGCCACGTAGTCGAAGAAATCGAGGTCGTTCGGCCGCCGGTAGATGCCGTTCGTGACGAAGAGGTCCTTGAGACCATCGTTGTCCACGTCGGCGAAGAGCGGGGCCCAGCTCCAGTCGGTCGCGTGCACGCCGGCGAGATAACCGATGTCGCTGAAACGGCCCCGGCCGCGGTTGAGCTGCAGCGTGTTTCGGGCGAACTGCGGGTGGTATCCCGCCCGCAGCTTCAGCTGATGCACATTGAAGTCATCCGCATTGGCCGAGCTATTGAGGATCTCCTGTCGCTCCGGAAGCATGTCGAGCACGACGACGTCCGGTCGGCCGTCGTTCGTGAAGTCGGCGGCATCGACCCCCATCGAGGCGCCGCTGGTGTGCCCCATCGATGCGGCGATCGATTCCGTGAACGAACCGTCGCAGTTGTTGATGTAGAGGAAGTCGCCCTCGTCGAAGTCATTGGCCACGTACAGATCAGGACAGCCGTCGAGATTCAGGTCACTCACCACGACCCCGAGCCCGTAGCCCTCGGCGCCCCCGAAAATGCCGGCGGCCGTGCTGACATCCACGAAGTGATTTCCCTCGTTTCTGAACAGCCGGTCACCTGCCTGTGCGTGCCGTTCGCGCCGCTCTGGGTTGAAGACTCTCGCGCGCACCTGGTGGGTGGAGTGGTTCAAGAGATACATGTCCAGGTCGCCGTCTGCGTCATAGTCGAAGAACGCGGCCTGGGTCGAATAGCCCTCATGCTCGAGGCCGAATTCGGCGGTCCGGTCGGTGAAGGTTCCGTCACCGTTGTTGATGTAGAGCACGTTGCGGCCGCGGAGCGTGAGATGCGTGACGGTCGAGACGTAGATGTCCAGGTGGCCGTCGCCGTCGACATCGGCCATGGTGACGCCGCTCGTCCAGCCCGGCGCGTCTCCCACGCCGGACCGCTCGGTGATGTCTTCGAACCGGAACCCACCCAGGTTGCGATAGAGCCTGTCGGAGCCGAGGTTCGAGGTGAAATACAGGTCCGGAAGGCCGTCGCCATCGACGTCTCCGGCGCCCACGCCGCCGCCGTTGTAGTAGTTCAAATAGTTGATGATGTTGAACTCGGGCGTTTCCGGTAGCTCGTTGACGAACGTCACTCCGGTCTCGCCCGGCGAAAGAGACTCAAACAGCGGCGGTTGCCGGGGACGGCTACAAGCGGGCAGTACTAGCACCGCTGCGACAAGCAGTTGCCATGCGTCCTTGGGACGACCCAGTCGGCACACTGGCACACGCGGTCGTGGATACGCCACGGTTACGACGCCGGCCGGATCCGAATCGCCAGCCCGCCGCCGGGTGCCAGCGAGAGGGTGAGGCGCGACCCGGCATCGACGGACTGTTGTGAGATCTCGATGGCCTGCGGGTTCCCCAGCCAGTGCGCGCCGGGTCCGTCTGCGTAGATCTCGGCGACGTACTGCCGGCCAGACGCGAGGAACGAGAGCGGAATCTCCAGCGTACGGGCTTCCTCGTCGGTGACAGCGCCCAGGTACCAGTCTTGGCCGCCACGCTCTTGGCGCGCGACCACGACGTAATCGCCGATCTTCCCGTCGACGACGTGCGTGTGTTCCCAGTCGACTGGCACGTCGCGGATGAACTGAAACGCCGGCTGGTCCACGTAACTCGCCGGCAAGTCTGCCGCCATCTGGAGCGGCGAGTAGATCACGACGTAGAGCGCGAGTTGCTTCGCCAGCGTCGTGCGCACCCGAGGTTGCTCTGGCCGCCGCGGTGTCCCGGTGCCCCGCTCGATCAGGATGTCGAAGACCCCCGGCGTGAAGTCCATGGGCCCGGCCAGTTGCCGCGTGAAGAAGAGGATGCTCTCGTGCTCCGGCGGGTTGCCCCCGTCGGCAGCCCAGGCATTGTACTCCTGTCCGCGCGCCCCTTCACGCGTCATCATGTTCGGGTAGGTGCGGCGCTCCCCGGTGGCCTTGATCGGCTCGTGCGCGTCGATCATGATCCCGAAGCGCGCCGCTGTCTCGATCACCTTTCGCCAGTGTCGCACCATGTACTGCCCGTGGTGGGCGTGTCCGTCCGGGGTGAGATCCCCCACGTAGCCGGTCTTCACGGCGCTCATGCCGAGCGACTGGTACAGCGCGAACGCCTCCTCGAGCTGCCGCTCGTAGTTCTCGATCCCCATCGACGTCTCGTTATGGCCAACGAGCGTCACCCCACGCTCGCGTGCGTAGGCGGCGACTGCTCGCAGGTCGAAGTCGGGATACGCCTGGGTGAACGAGAACACGTCCCCATTGGCGATCCAGTCGCCGTCCCACCCGCGGTTCCATCCTTCGACCAGTACGCCGCCGAACCCGTTCGCGGCGGCAAAATCGATGTAGCGCTTGGCATTCTCTGTCGTCGCACCGTGCTTGGGTCCGGAACTCCACGTCATCGTGCCGATGTGCATGCCCCACCAAATGCCGACGTACTTCATCGGCCGAATCCAGTCGGTGTTTTCGATCGCACTGGGCGGATTCAGATTCAGCCCCAGTACCGACGGCACCAGATCCGCCGCCCGGTCGGCGAGCTCGATGGTCCGCCACGGCGTCACGAATGGAGTGCGGCCCCGTACCTTCACCCCATCGGCCCAGGGGGCCAAGGTGGCCCTGAGCCTCCGGTCGGGCGAGCCAGCCACGTTCATGGCTGCATAGTCGGCGAGGTTTGCTTCGTGAATGACGATGTGTAGGCCGTCGCGGGCCTCCAGCGTGAGCGGTGTGTGCACGGTATCCAGCCTGCTCACGGGCGAGGCGGAGTACAGGAACTCGTAGCGATTCCAGCGGTTGGCGGGGATCCACCAGGCCCTGGCATCGTCGGCCATCGCGAACTCGGTCAGCTCGTCGGTGATCTCGAACGCTCCCAGACCAGGCTGTTCCGGGAGCTCATACCGGAAGCCAACGCCGTCGTCAAACACGCGAAAAACCACCGCGAACCGGCGGCCATCGGGCGCAGCCTCGGCAACCACGAGCCGCAGCTCACGATGGTAATCCCGCACGCGAGCGACCTCGCCCCACACTTGTGTCCACGTCTGATCGACCGCATGCCTGGCGGTGTCGACGATGCGCAGGTTGTCGCGCAGCGGGCGAGCGCCCCGGAACTCGAAGCCGAGCAGCGAGGGCAAGAGCACTGCGCGACTGTCACGTTGGAGGCTGTAGTAGAGCTTGCCTTCACGGATCTCGACGGCGACCTCGTTCCGGCCATCAGGCGAGGCGACTCGGAGCTGGTCCTGGGCGGCGACCGCGGCTGCGATGCCCGTCGTGCAGGTGACGGCGAGCGCGAAGCGGCGAACCGCGCAGCGCATCCACATCTGTCCCTCCATTCACGTTCGTGGGCTGGGGCCCGCTCGAGGGCCGGGGGCGCAGGCAGCCAGAATGACGTATGTTACGTCATGCTCTCATCGCACGTCCGATTCCCCGTCGGTTTGTGCTTCGGGCTCGTATTCGGTTGCGCCCAGGCCACCAACACGAGCCAGGGCGACGCGGATGAGTCCCCCGAGGGGGCACCGCCGGGACGCCCAACGGTAACGGCGGAAGACATTCGGCGCACCCCGGGGCAGCCGATCGAACAGATCCTGATGACCCGGTTCCCTGGAGTGGTCGTAACACGCGCTCCAGACGGCGGCATCGCGCTGCGCATCCGCGGCGGTTCGTCGATTCACGGCAGCAACGAGCCGCTCTATGTGATCGACGGTGTCCCGATTCAGCCAGGCCCAGGCGGCAGTCTGAGCGGGATCAATCCGTACGACATCGAGACCATCGAGGTCCTCACCGACCCCGCGAGCACGACGATGTACGGCGTGCGAGGCGCGAACGGGGTCATCGTCATCAAGACGAAACAACCCGATTAGTGACCTCCGGGGGCGGGTAACCCCCGCCCCGCGGGAGTGCGCCGGAAGACGAGTGGGGCGTCGTCGTTCCGGGTCACGACGTATCGGTCGCCCTGCCGGGTCTTGATCCGCTGGATATCTCGCGCCTGTCCGGGCACGAAGAATCCGCTTTCGGTTGTGCGAACGGGCGTGAACCCCCCTGTTCCGTCACCGAGTAGCAGCAGGCCATAGCCGGCGCCCATGCGGCCGATCTCTGGCTTCACCCCATCGAAATTCCCGGCCAGCAGGAGGTCGAGGCGCCCGTCCCCGTCGAGATCGGCGGTTAGGATGCCGTAGACCGGGAACACCTGGGATTCGCGCGGCAGCGGCACGAGCGTAAACGAGCCATTTCCGTCGTTCCGCACCAGGGTGCTAGCGAACGTGTGTGCCTGCTTCACGTCCGCATCGGCCAAGTCGGCGGGCGAGAAGACATCTGCCATCGCGTGCCGGCCGTAGCTCTCGTAGTCCGAGTAGCGCCCCCTGAGGAACGGAAGGGCGTCGAGCAGATCGTCGCGCAGCGGAAACGGATAGGCCACTCCGTCGTTGTAGGAAGCCACGACCTGCTCGACGAAACCATTCCGATCGAAGTCCTTCACATACATGGTGGTCGGTTGGCTCTCGGACGCGCGTAGCCGTGTGTTGAGCCCCAGGTTGCCCATCACGAAGTCGGTCCTACCATCGCCCGTGAAGTCGCCCGCCACGATCCGATTCCACCAGCCGTGACTCCGCCCGAGCCCCGGCGGATCGAGCCGCTCGAGCGTGCCGGAGCCGGCATTCCGGAAGATCGTGACCGGCATCCATTCACCGACCACGACGAGATCGACTCGGCGGTCGGCGTCCACGTCGATCCACAGGGCATCGGTGACCATGCCGATGTGCGCCAGGTCGGGGGCTGCGTGTTCAGTCACATCGCGGAAGCGACCCCGGCCGTCGTTCTCGAGCAGCACGCTCCGCGGATCGATGCCGTAACGCCAGGGAACGACGCGGCCGCCCACGAAGAGATCGATGTCACCGTCTCCATCGAAGTCGGCCGGTGCCGCGCGTGACCCGCTGATGTTCAGGGGAGGTAGGTTGCCGGTGGCCTTCTGGAAGACACCGCGGCCGTCGTTTACGTAGAGCCGGTCCTGGAGGGCGGGCGCCATGTCCGAAAACTCGCTGCCGCCGCTCACCACGTAGAGATCCGTGTGTCCGTCTCCAGTCGCATCGAAGAACACGGCCCCCAAGTCCTCCGACACCCGGTCCTGCTCGAATGGTCCCGGGCTGCTTGGAACGAACCCGCCGTCGCGCCGCTGGATGAGGAGCTGTCCCGGCTGATCCTTGGCGCCGCCGATGAACGCGTCTTCCAGTCCGTCGCCGTTCACGTCCGCCACCGCCATGAACGGCCCCTCCAGCGAGAGCATCTTCGGCATGAGGCGCTCCCGGTGGAAGTCGACGAACGAGTTCTCTCGGTGCGCGAACTCGAACGCCACCTGCTCGGTGACGTCGGTAACGAGCGGGACAACCTGTGGAGGGGAAGCTCCCTGTGCCGCGGTCGACTCCGACTGCCGCAGTTCGACACGCTGGTCGGCCGCAACGTCCTCGAGCACGCTGACGCGCCCGTCGGGCCATTCCACCGTCAGGGATTCTAGGGTGTCGACCTGGCCGATCCCGAACGTCAGCACGTAGTCGACGCTCGACTGGAAGCCGCGCGAGGGCATGAGCTCTTGAAGGAACTGCCGCTCCCCGCTCCGCAGCGTCACCTTCGATCCGATCCCGAAGTGGTTGGGCTCCTCTCCGTGGAGCGCGACCTGGAGGTAGTGGTTGTCTGACAACGTCCGGGCGTTGTTGCGATAGATGGAGGCTTCCCGATTGATGTGGTTGACGACCAGATCCGGTGCACCGTCTCCATCCAGGTCACCGTAGGCCGCGCCATTGGAGAATCCGGGGGTGTTCAGGCCCCAGTCCTCACCCGGCTTCGAGAAGGTCAGGTGTCCCTCGTTGCGGAACGCATAGTTGGGCAGCGGTGTCGAGGTCATCACGTCAATGAGGCCCAGGAAGTCGACCCGCTCGCCCATCGCGGCCGCCACCATCGTCTCGTTACTAGCCAGGAAGGCGATGTAGTCCTGCGAGGTCACATCCCGCAGAATGCCGTTCGTGACGTGGAGGTCCTTGTAGCCGTCCAGATCGAAATCCGCGATGAGCGCACTCCAGCTCCAGTCTGTACGCGCCACGCCGGCCATCTGCCCGACCTCGCTGAACGTTCCGTTGCCGTTGTTGAGGT
Organism: Gemmatimonadota bacterium; assembly: GCA_039591795.1. Classification (GTDB taxonomy): domain Bacteria; phylum Gemmatimonadota; class Gemmatimonadetes; order Gemmatimonadales; family GWC2-71-9; genus JBDHCY01. The sequence continues at coordinate 20,457 of JBDHCY010000032.1, forward strand.
GGAGCATGTTGCGCGTGAACTGGTGGTGATAGTCGTTCTTCAGCTTCATCTGATAGCTGTCCCAGCTCTCGAACGACGTCGTCGTCTTGAGCCGGTAGTCGTCCTCCGGCAGCATGTCGGTCACGAAAATGTCCAGCCACCCGTCGTTGTCGACGTCGGCCATGTCCAGCCCCATGGACGAAAGACTGATGGACCGCATTTGCCGGTCGAGCTGCTCAACGAAGGTCCCATCGCCGCTATTGATGTACAGATAGTCCCGCTCGAAGAAGTCGTTCGAGACGTAGATGTCCGGCCAGCCGTCGCGGTTCACATCGCCCGCTGCGACTCCCAGGCCAAATGCGAATTCGCTGCCGAGAATCCCGGCCTGCTCGCTCACGTCGACGAAGTGACCGCCGACGTTGCGATAGAGTCGATCCCCGCCGAGGGCGTGGCGCTCGTCGCGGATGTTGCGTAACCCGAAGCTGCTCACGGGGCGGAACGAATTGTTGACGACGTACAGATCCAAAAACCCGTCGCGATCGTAGTCGAAGAACGACGCGTGCGTTGAATAGCCCTGGTCCGCGAGGCCGTAGGCGGCTGCCATTTCCGTGAAGGTGGGCACCCCGTTCGCGCTCAACCCCTGGTGGATGTAGAGTTCGTTGGCCCGCCGCTCGGCTTCGACGTCTCCTGCGTAGCAGACGTAGATATCGAGCCAGCCGTCGGCGTTGACGTCCGCGAAGGTGACGCCGGTCGCCCAGAACCCATTCCCGCCGACGTCGGCGTCCGCGGTTACATCGCGGAAGCGAAACTCGCCCTCGTTCAGGTACAGCCGGTTGGCATCCTGGTTCGACGTCAGCATGAGCTCCGGCAGCCCGTCCCCCGTGAGGTCACCGAGCGCTACCCCGCCGCCGTTGTAGTAGTTGCGGTAGGTGAACACGTTCAGTTCACGACTGTCGGTGAGACGGTTCTCGAAGCGGACACCGCTGTAAGCGGACGGGAGCTCGGTGAAGAGATGGCTGCCCACCGCCGGGGGCTCTTGCATCCTCCGCTCCGTGGGGGGCCGCTCCGCCCCCCGGCAGCCGACCAGCAGCCACGACGCCGCAACGAGGGCCGGAAGACGGCCCCGTGGCCTCGGTGTCATGTCAGTGGGACCGGATGGCGCGGTGACGACGAACGGCGCAGGGAAGGCCCCTGCTGCGCCATAGCCTGGCCTCGAGAAGAGACCAGGCTATGGCGGTACGACCACCGGGCGGGCTCTCCTGCGATCAATTATACCCGGTGTTCTGTACGAGCATCGGGTTGGCGTCCAGTTGCTGCTGCGGAATCGGCATGAGGACGAGATGGGCTCCCCCTGCCGTTTTGAACGACCAGGCGTCGGTGTACTTCCCGTGCCGAATCAGATCCTGCCGCCGCTTCGCCTCGCCGGCGAGCTCAAACAGTCGCTCACTGAGAATCACATCGCGGTCCACGCTGGGCAGGGGCTTGTCTGGTTCGAAGACCCGGGCGCGCAGGGTATTCAGCAGAGTCAGGGCCGTACCGGCGTCCCCCGCCTCGAGCGACGCCTCGGCCTTGATTAGATAGATGCCCCCAAGGCGGAAGTAGGTGAAGTCGTTGCCGTTATTCTGGGCATTGTGGTTCGGATCGGGCGGATACTTCACCATGCGGGTCCCTTCACCCTCCCCGGCCTGCGTCTCATCCAGGATGTCCACCGTGAAGACGAGCGGTGTGCCGTCACGTTCGTTGACCGGTTGGCCGGTCTCCAGATTGACCTGCGGGCCCTCGAGGAAGATCTGCCGACGGATATCGTCGGCATCGAAGGCGTTGTACGTCTCCGCCAGGGCCGCAAAGCCGTTCCAGGGGGTGGGGTTGAACTGGTTGTAGTGCAGGACCCGCATGATGAAATTGAGGCCCAAGCCTGTCTCGTTCGAGTGCTTGGCGACCAGGATGTTCTCCGCAGACGAGGAGTTGTCAGCCGCGAAATTCGAGTGCCAATCGCTGGCAAGGCTGTACTGCCCGGAGTTCAGGATGCTGTCCGCCCACGCGATCGCGGCGTCGCAGGCCGTGCCGAACGGTGCCACCTGCACACCCGTGCACGAGTTGTACGCGCTCGCGCTCGGGGCCTCCGTCGTGAACACCCCGGCATTCAGATACATGCTGGCCAGAATGGCTGCAGCAGCCCCTTTGGTC
>JBDHCY010000033.1:0-26031 GCA_039591795.1 Gemmatimonadota bacterium
TCTCGTACGGGCTGAACGCGTACTCTGCCATGTTGGACTTGGCGAGCACGATCGCACCCGCCTCGCGGAGGCGCTTGACCTGGAACGCGTCCTTCGAGGACACGAACCCCGCGAGCGAGAGGGATCCGGCCGTGGTGGGGAGATCTCGGGTCTCGAAGTTGTCTTTTACGATGACGGGTATGCAGTGGAGCGGACCCACGGGCCCGGCTGTCGCGAGTGCACGATCCAGCGAGTCGGCCACATCGAGCGCCCGAGGGTTGACCACCACGATGGCGTTCAGCGCCGGTCCGTTCTTGTCGTATGCTTCGACACGGCGGAGATGTGCGTCGACGAGCTGGTGACAAGTCACCGTCCCGGCGCCAAGCCCAGCTTCGATCTCCTCGATCGTCGCCTCGACGACGTCGAAAGGAACCGCGGCCTCCTGTGCGTAGGTCGGCGTGGGCCAGAACCAAACCGGCGCGGCCAGCACGAGCGCAACCACTGCGGCCCTGGCCGACTGAGCTGCTCGATGGACGGCTCTCCGACATCGGGACCCGGAATTCCGTCTCGCACGACGCAAGGGGCGAACGCGCACCATCGTATCCTCCAGCTCGAGACGCCCGGAAACATGACTGCCCTGCGGCCAACTGCAAGCCATGCGTTTGACACGGCGGCCGGCGCGGCCCACCATAGCGCCTCACCTCGGAAGCACCCCGGAGCGTGTCCACCGGAGGTCGCGATGCTTGCCAGTGTTCACGAGCACATGAGATCACTCCATGGCCTTCATTGATTACGTACCCGAAGATGCGATTCCCGCCGAAGATCGTGTCGATGATCACGACAACATCGTCCGCATTCACGGCGTGCACTCCCGCGTCATGCGCCAGCACTACGACCTCTACGTCGAGATCATGCGCGGGCCGGGACCACTAAGCAGAGTGCAGCGCGAGATGCTCGCCGTCGCCGTCTCCGTTGCGAATCAATGTCACTATTGAATCGTCCATCACGGAGCGGGACTCCGTCGGGCACTGATCGAGAGGGGTGAGTCGGCGACGCATGCGAAGACAGCCGCGGCCGCTTTCGAGAACGACTACCGATCGGTCGAGCTCGCCCCCGCGGATCGTGCAATGCTCGACTACGCCGTGAAACTCACTCGCACACCGTGGACGATCGGTGGCGAGGATATCGAGCTCCTGAGACGCGCAGGATTCGGCGACCTAGCGCTCCACGACATTTGTACGGTTGTGGCCTACTATGCATTCGTGAATCGGATCGCTGACGGCTTGGGAGTGGAGCTCGAGCCACCGCTTGTTCGAGCCGGCCCCCGGCGCGGCGCAGGAAAGGGATGATGCGAGGCGTTCTCGTTTGTCTCGCCGCGGCGGCCCTCATGGCCAGTTGCCGCAGCGAGCGCGCTCCCCAGCGCGAGCCCGGTGAAGAATTGGATTTCGCGGCAGAGGCCGGAATGGCCGGGGGACCGCCAGCGATCGCGGCCGAGTTGACGACAGCTGGCGTCGACTCGCTCGCCGCACGAGCCTGCGACTCGGTCGCGGTAATCTTTGCCGCGACGCCCGGCGGCCTGGTGGAGGCTGGCTCTGACCCCGTCTCCGATCCAGATGGAGAGTTCGATCTTCCGGGTTGCCTCGTTTCCCTCCACGGCAGCCTCGATGCCATCGCCGGAGCCCAGCGTCCTGACGTGATTCTGGGTGCGCGCTTCGAGGCAGCTCGCTGGCTCTACGATGATCGCTTTTCCGCCGACGGGCCCGACGGGACGTCTTTCGTCCTGATCAAGAACGGAGTCTTCTGTATCGTGGAGGGACGATGGGACGGCGGTGACGACGCCGACCCACGATACATCCCTCCGCCCGACTACGTCTTCGAGGTGCGCTGTGCCAACCGGAATGGGTGAACGGTGATGAGAACATCGACATGGACGGCGACGGCGCTGAGTCTGGCCCTGGCCCGAAGACGGCACCCTCGGCTTCACAGTCGGGATATTACCAGAGGACCCAGCGGGACTCGCTCGGCGAGCGGGTCACACAGACTGGCAAGTATCTGACGGTGTGGCGGCTGGAGGGTGGAACATGGAAGGTCGCTGCTGACGTCGGCGTTCCCGATCCGAGCGACATTAGCAACTGGCGCTCAGCAGAGTTGCTGCACGCCCACATCCGAGGCGAGGCCCGTGTGTCGAAATGCGACGCCGGAAGTCCTACATCTTCTTCTCGACGATCGGCACCCGCACCCGGGTGTTCTCCCACTCCAGCACTAGGTGGACCGACCCGTCTCCTTGCGGCTCCGCGCGGATCGTGAACGTCTCGACGTGATTTTCGACTGGCTCGGTCTTCGCGGTGGCGCGCCCGGCTTCTTGGGCCTCGATCTCGTCCGTGTAGTAGCGCTCGTGCCCCCATTGCTCGTGCGCGCGATTGACGACGATCCCCCACTCCGCCTCCCCGGGGACGGTGTAGAGCGCGTATGTCCCGGCTGGCACCTCGACGCCTCCGATCGAGAGCGCCACCGGCGTCAAGATCTTTGTCGTCTCGTTGGCGCCGGTCCGCCAGATCTGGCCGTAGGGAGCCGCCTCGCCGCCGATCATCGTGCGCCCACGCGCTGACGGTCTCCCGTAGCAGACCTTCACCTCCTGGCCGCCGACCTCGAACAGCACCGAGTCGAGGGGGCTCTGCCGGGAGGACAGCTCCATCCGCGGATTGTAGGCGCAGCCCTCGACCTGCGCCCCGACGGGCGGTACTGCACCGGCTGCAAACAGGCCCGCGAGTGCCGTGAGCTGCATCTGTCGAAGTTCCATGTTGCGTGCCTCCGGTCGGTGGTGCCACCCAACGGTAGCCATTGAGCGCTCCCCCCTGCAAGCGATCGGCCATCTGTCCCGGAGACGCGACACGGTGGACCCCGCGTCTTGCGGCGTACGGGCCCGCGGGGCACTATCCCCGCCCGGCGACGGAGGTCGAGGAACGCGATGCGGCTCTCACGCATGATCACGGCAGTCGACGCGCACGCTGCCGGCGAGCCCGGTCGCGTGATCGTCGGTGGCGTTACCGACGTCCCCGGTGCCACGATGTTCCAGAAGAAACAGTATCTGGAGCAGCACGCCGATCAGCTGCGCCGTCTCATGCTTCGTGAGCCACGAGGCTATCCAGCCCTCTGCTGCAACGTCGTCCTCCCGCCCACGAGCCCGGACGCCGATGCAGGTTTCGTGATCATGGAGCAGGAGGAGTATCCGGCGATGTCGGGGAGCAACACGATCTGCGTCGCTACCGTGCTCATCGAAACTGGTATGGTCCCCGTTCGCGAACCGGTGACGGAGCTCGTGCTCGAAGCGCCGGCGGGACTCGTGCGCGTCCGCGCCGAGGTGGCTGCCAGCAAGGTGCATCGGGTGACCTTCGAGAACGTGCCTGCGTTTGCGGTTCACCTCGACGCGGTGATCGAAGTGCCTGAGCTCGGTGCGGTGACGGTCGACGTCGCCTACGGCGGCATGTTCTATGTCATCGCCGAGGCCGAAGCGCTCGGGCTCACTCTCACGCCGGACCAGGGCCGTGACATCGCGCGCGTGGGAGAGATGGTCAAAGCAGCGGCTCGCGAGCAACTCCCCGTCGTCCACCCCGAGAATGCGGACATCAGCGGGGTCACGATCGCGATGTTGTCGGGGCCGCCCACGCGGCCTGACGCATCGAGCAAGAATGCCGTGGTCGTCTCGACGGGCAAGCTCGATTGGAGCCGGCCCGCAACCTGGACGGGCGCGATCGACCGCTCGCCGTGCGGTACCGGAACGTGCGCCAAGATGGCGACTCTGTTTGCACGCGGTCGCCTCGGTCTCGACGACACGTTCGTGCACGAAGGGATTCTGGGCACCGTCTTCACCGGCCGGCTCGTGCGCGAGACGACGGTCGGAGAGCACCCAGCCGTTGTGCCGACCATCGGCGGAACTGCGTGGATCACCGGAATGGCGCAGTACGTCGTCGATGCCGAAGACCCCTTCCCCACCGGGTTCACCGTCGGTGACATCTGGGGTAGTGGCTCGACCGGGTGAACCTCTGATTCCACTCTGACGATGTCGTGCTCGCAGCGGTCGCATAGACTGATCGTTCGTTGCTCGTGAGGACACGACCGCGGCCGTTTGCGGCGCGCAACCCACCGACCCACAAAGTGTGGCGGGCATGCGCCTTGGTGGTGGATGCAGGCATCCACGGGTCGGGGTGGACGCGAGACGAGGCGATGGACCACCTGGCCCGCCAGCGCCCTTTTCCTGCCGGCCGATTGCCCAAGGAGGGCGCGGAGCGGCCCAAGCTCGGGTTGAGCCGGCGCGGCCCATGACGTGCACTGCAGGGCGGGGAAACGTGCTTCTGGGGGGCTGGCTCCCCCACGGGGCCGCTGCCTGCGAGCCGAGGAACCTCGAGGCGATCCCCGTGTTACATTGATGGGCCCGTCGCCCCTGTCAGCGAGGCGTGGAGTACTGGTTATGAAGCGAACCCGAGCCGTTGCCATCGTCGTCGTTGCCATCGCCCTGGCTGCAGGTACGGGCGGCTGGCTCCTCCAGCGAACCCAGCAGCAAGCCGACGTCTACCGAAAAGCACGGCTGTTCGAGGATGTGCTCGCGCACGTGGCCGACTACTACGTCGACTCCCTCTCGCCCGAGCAGCTGTATGAGCTCGCGATCGACGGCATGCTCGACAAGCTCAACGATCCGTACACCAACTTCCTCACGGCCGAGGCGTACGGAGACTTGCGGTTGAGCACGACGGGGAACTACGGCGGCGTCGGGCTCCAGATCATCTCGAGCGGGGGGTGGATCACCGTGATCAGCCCGATCGCGGACACCCCGGCAGAGCGGGCGGGAATCATCTCCGGCGATCAGATCGTCGAGGTTGAAGGCGCGTCGACCGAAGGCTGGAGCTCTCAGCGCGCGGCGAACGTGCTCCGGGGCGAACCCGGCACTGACGTGGGCGTGACCATCATACGGGCGGGCCTGCGAGACTCGCTGCATTTCACGATCACGAGGGCCGAGGTGCACGTGAACTCGGTCGAGGGGCCAATGCTCCTCCGGCCCGAGGTCGGGTACGTGAGAGTCAGCAACGTGGCCGAGTCGTCAACGGATGAGCTCGCGGGTGCCATCGAAAAGTCGCGGGAGGCGGGGGCCCAACGGTTGGTGCTCGACCTGCGCGGCAATCCTGGGGGCGTCCTGGAGCAGGGCGTGGCTCTGGCAGACCTCTTCCTCGAACGAGGGGAAGTCGTTGTCGAGACCCGGGGGCGTGCTCCCGGCTCGACGAACACCTATCGAGCCGACCGGTCGGAGCGGTGGCCAGACCTGCCCATGGTCGTTCTGGTCAATGGCGGTACGGCTTCCGCAGCCGAGATCCTCGCCGGCGCACTCCAAGACCACGACCGGGCAGTCGTGCTCGGCACACCCACTTTCGGGAAGGGTGTCGCCTACGTGCTGATCCCCCTCTCGCGGACCGAGGCGGTCACCGTCACCACGTCACGCTGGTATACACCGGCGGGGCGCTCGATCGATCGTCCGCGTCTTTCGCTCGCCGACAGCGGGAGAGGTCCCACCGTCGTGGCAGGGGGGCAACCGTCCGACAGTGGCGAGGTCTTCCGCAGCGACGCCGGTCGCATACTCTCGGCTGGTGGGGGCATCCACCCGGACATCTTGGTCAGCGCCGACACACTCACGGCTACCGAACGCCGCTTTGGCGAGGCCCTCGGCGCCAATGTGCCCGTCTACCGCGATGCGCTGACCCGCTACGCCCTGGAGCTCAAGGGGGCTGGCACGGTGACCAATCCGTCGTTCGAGGTGACCGAGACCATGCTCGACGGGCTCAGAACTCGGCTCGCGGACCGAGAGGTCGCGATGCCGGACTCGATCTGGACCGGCGGCGAAGACCTCATCGCCCTGCAGCTCGGCAACGAGATCGCCCGGTATGTTTTCGGCCGGGCAGCTGAGCTCGAGCGGCTCGCGAGGAGCGATCGCCAGATCCGTCGCGCCGTGGAGCTGCTTCTCGCTGCAGACAGCCCGCAGGACCTGCTAGAGCTCGCCAAGCGCAACTAGACCGGCCGTATGGGACCGAGGTCGACATCCGACGAGGAAACATTCGTGGTATGAACTTTGTATTGCAAAGTACTTGACACTCAATCTGCGGCTGGCTACTCTGAACAATCAAATGGCTGCCCAACCCATGTCCCGCCCCGCGGTTGCCGACCATCCCGCGCTCTCCGAGCGCGCAATGGACAACCTGGCATATATCCGTCAGGCCATGGAGCGGGCTGGCTCGTTCACTGCCGTGCCAGGCTGGGGTGGAGTGGCCGTCGGTGTCATCGGTGCGGGCGCGGCTGCGCTCGCCCATAGGGCTCCGACCAACGCCGCCTGGTTGGGGGTGTGGGGAGCCGCCGCTGCCGTTGCGGCCGGCGTTGGCTCATGGGCAATCGTCCGGAAAGCCCGAGCGGCCGGCACGCCGGCTTTCGCGGGACCATTTCGGCGCTTCCTCCTGAGCTTTGCCCCGCCCATGCTGGCCGGCGCGTTGCTCACACTCATCTTCTTTCGAGCCGATGTTGCAGGGGCGATCCCGGGCATGTGGCTCCTCCTCTACGGCACCGCGGTCATGACCGGTGGTGCTTTCTCCGTCCGCGTCGTCCCCGCCATGGGGGCGTGCTTCATGCTCCTCGGGGCGGTGGCGCTCTTGGCAGCGCCCACCGGCCGAGATCTCTTCCTGGCTTTGGGCTTCGGGGGGCTTCATCTGGCATTCGGGTTGGTGATTGCTAGGAGGTATGGTGGCTAGAGGTAGCGCAGCGCATCGCGAGCAGAATGCGGCACCGCCTCCCGTCGGAGGGCGGGCGGCCTCACGCGTGCCCCAACAGCTCGATCGGCTCATACACGACCGCGTTCGGCTGGGCATCCTGAGCACGCTGGCGGTCAATACGAGCGTCAGCTTCACAGAGCTGCGCGACCTCCTCGGCGCCACCGACGGCAACCTCAGCGTCCACGCCCGAAAGCTCGAGGAAGCGGGGTACGTCGTTTGCACGAAGGGTTTTGCGGGACGGGTGCCCAAGACCGAGTACCGCCTGAGCACGGCTGGGCGGCGAGCGCTCGAACGGTACCTGGACCACATGGAGGCGCTGATCCGCGCCACACGGGAACGATAGACCTTTTTTTTGGCGAGGTTACTCTGTGATACAAAGAGCTTGGCACGATCTTCACGTCGCGATCATCATGGACGGCAACGGCCGCTGGGCGGCGCAGCGCGGAATGCCCCGCTCCGCCGGGCACCGTGCCGGGGCAGACGCGGTGCGCCGCGTCATCGAGGCCGCCTGCCAGAGCGGCATCGGGGCCCTCACACTCTACGCCTTCTCGTCGGACAACTGGAAACGGCCCAGACGCGAGGTCAACGCACTCTTTCGGCTGTTCGCGCAGAATCTCCGCGCAGAAACTCCGCGATGCCTCGAGCACGGGATCCGGCTCGAGATGGTCGGCCGACGTGATCGTCTTCCGCGCACGATTTCCGCGGCCGTTGCAGCCGCGGAGGCAGCGACCGCGAGAGGATCTCGGCTTCTCTTGCGCCTGGCCGTCGACTACTCCGGACGGGCTGCCATCCAGGCCGGAGATTTCCTTCCCGATGTCGACTTGCTTGTCCGCACAGGTGGAGAGCGGCGGCTCAGCGATTTTCTGCTTTGGGAGTCGGCCTACGCAGAGCTCTATTTCTCTGACCGCCTCTGGCCGGATTTCACTGAAGAGGATCTCGAAGCGGCCCTCGAAGAGTTCAGTCGCAGGGAACGGCGGTTCGGGGCGATCCAGCCGACGCGTGCGGCGGGCTGAGCCCCAACCAATGGAGGATCAATGAACGAACCGACTTGGCCTGGCCTGGGCCTCTTCGTCTTGACCGGACTGGCAGTTCTCACGGCTATCGCCGCGGCGATATGGGCCCGCCGAAGCGATCGACCCCGGCTCTTCCAGAGCGCAGCGATTGGCGCCGGTGCCTGGTGCGCCCTCTATGTCGTCACGCTCGTCGTGGTGTCCCTAACAAGCACGCCGCGTGTTCTCGACGCCGACGAGCCGAAGGCGTTCTGTGGGTTCTATCTAGACTGCCACATTTCGGTGGCGCTCGAAGGTGTCGAAATCGCCGAAACGCTCGGCCCTGACGCATCCCGTGCGGAGCCGGAGGGGGTTTTCTATATCGTCGCCTTGCGCTACGGGAGTGACGCCATCGAGGCACACCTTTCGCCCGAGCACCCAACGGCAATCGTCCGTGATGCCGGAGGTCGCACATTCGAGCGGTCGATCGCCGGAGAGCGTGCCTTGTCTTCGGCGCGCGGCCTGTCGACCGGCGAGGGGCGGATCCTCGCACCTGGCGAATTCTATGTCACGCACCTCGTCTTCGACCTCCCCAGGGACATCGAGCAGCCCGTGCTCGACGTCACCAGTGGTTGGCTGGTGGAACGCATCGCCGAGTTGGTGCTGATCGGAGACGAAGACAGCCTCTTCCACGCCCGCACCGTCTTTCGGCTCTCTACGTCCTGAGCCGACGGCGTCGCCGGTGTAGCGGTCCGGCGCGCCCAAAGTCCAGAACCCTTACGTCCGGGCTCCAGCCCTCGGACGACGGGCGCCGGGGTCGAGCGGGCGCGGGTAGAGGGTGAGCGTGTGCTCGCGGCCCTTCCTCCAGTAGCGAAGCTCCACCGGCTCTCCAGGAAGGGCACCGCGCACGGCCTCGAAGAACTCCATCGGGGTCGTGGGGTTCACGCCGTTGGCTTCCACGATCAGATCGCCGCGCTCGAGCCCGGCGTCGCGGGCTTCGCCGAACGCGCGGCTCACCACGACGCCCCGGCGGTCGGGCAACTCGAATTCCTCCTGGAGGCTTGCCGATGGCGCCACGACCACGAGTCCGAGCGTCTGGACGACTTGTTCCGCAGCGTCGGGCGCGATGAAGTCGACGTCCGGGGCCGCTTCGAGGAGCGGGCGCGCCACGAAGATCGGCGCGCCGGTTCGTAGCGCGAGGGCAAGCGCATCGCTCGGGCGCGCGTCGACCTCCACCGCTGCCGGCCTGTCGCGCGGCTGAAGCAGAATGACACCGTGATACACGTCGTCTCGCAGGTCGTGGACGCGGACCTCCTGCACCGAGGCGCCCAATCTGCGGATCACCCCAGAGAAGAGATCGTGGGTCATCGGCCGGTCCATGACGATACCGTGAAGCGTGCGGGCAATCGCCTGCGCCTCCGGCAGCCCAACCCAAATCGGGAGCACCTTTCCGGACTCCGGATCGCGCAGAAGCACCACGGGCGAATCCGTTGCCGGGTCCAGCCCCACCGTCGTCAGCTCGACGGGCACGAACCCGTCCGGCGCGTCCAACGTCTCGCTCGACGCTGCGGCGCAAGCCGCGAACGCGAGCACGCCAAGCGCGATGCACGCGCTGGTCCACCACTTCCCCTGTCTCGAGGTGCGCACGAATATCAATTTACGGCCCCTCAAACACTGAGGCAAAGTTTGCATCTCCGCCCCACTCGGGCGTAATTGCCGTACCGTGACTCGGTTCCGAGACTTGCTCACCGACCGCTCGTCCGGGGCAGCGGAGTTGGCCGTCAGGGTGGCCGACCACTTCGCTGACGCGCGGGCACGCGGCGCCTCACGCCGCCGCCTCGCGGCGATGGTGCAGCGCGTGACAGAGGCCCACCCTGCAATGGGTGCAGTCTGGAATGCGGCGCATGCAACCGATCCTCTGGCTTTCGCTCGAGGAGTCGAGCGCGGCCGGGCGAGGGCGGCGCAGCGAGTGCGCTCCTTTCTCACCAGAGGAGCCAAGATCGTCACTCTGTCCTACTCATCAACGGTACTCGCGGCCCTAGGCCGGAGAGACTTTCGGGTCACCGTGCTGGAGAGCCTCCCCGGTGGCGAGGGGAGGCAGACCGCTCGGCTCCTTCGGAAACGAGGCGTTGAGGCACGGGTCGTCGCCGATAGCCTGGCCGCGAGGGCAGTCGCCGATGCGCGCTTCGTCGTCGTCGGTGCCGACGCGGTAACGCCTCGCCTGATCGTGAACAAGATCGGCACCCTGCCACTTGCCCTGGTGGCGCGACACTGCGGCGTTCCCATGATCGTCGTTGCAGATCGGAGCAAATGGGTGCCGAAGACCTGGTCGGCCCCCCGGGGTTCCCGTGCCCCTCTCTTCGAGACGATACCCAGGAGCCTGGTGGCCCGCGTCGTCTCGGAGCGGCCGTGACGTGAACCCGCGGAGGGCCCTGGTAAGCTGACCGGGGCCCGACGCGATCCGGCCGATCTACGGTTCCGACAGCAGGCTGCCTCGCAGTGCGGCCGTCGCCATTCCCCTCCGCGGTAGATCCCGAAGCATCAAACACTCTAACTTGTTTGTTGATAACTACTTATGATTCATGTACCAGTGTGACACCGCTCACCCCTCGGTGGCCCGGCTTCTGCACGGATTCAGGGTGCGTCCCGGTCGCTCGCCTCTGAGGGGAGGTACGGACCATGCTCGGTCGGACCGTTTTGATCCTGATGGCGCTGGGTGCCTCAACAGTGGGCACGTCGCCTGCAGCCGCACAGAAAGCCAAACCGAAGCACTACGCCGTCTCCACGCACCATGCCGTCGGCGTCACCAAAGAGGTGCTCGTCCGCCAAGGCTTCGAGGTGGTGCGCATCGAGGTCGTGAGTGGCGACCAGGTCGTCTACTATCGCCGTGGCAACATGGGGAAGGGCAAAGGGAAAGGTCCAGTCGAGCGGCTCGTGATCCGGCGGGTGGACAACCGGATCGTGTTCGTCGACACGCCCGACTTCCTCCTCGTCGACATCGACGTGAGGCTCAAGCTCCCATAGGTGTGACTATCGCCGTCGGCGCTGCTCCGCCAACGAGCGATAGTACTCCTCCACCAGCGAGCGGTACTCGGCAGGGACCTCATCGGAACCGCCAAGGAATCGCGGCGCCTCGGCACCCACCAGCTCGCGCCGTACGGCGAATTCGAACTCCCGCAGGGCCTGGGCGAGCTGCTCCGCGAGCTCCGCCAGGCCGCGGGGCGCACCCGTTGCCCGGTTGTCGAGCCGGCCCATCTGACTGAGCATGCGGTCGATCGCCCCGACGTCGACACCCTCCCGCTGGAACTCCCCACGTAGTCGCTCGAGCTCCCCGCGACGGGCTCTCGCTTCGGCGCGCCGCTGCCGATCGCTCGAACCGCTGTCGCCGGCTGCTCGGCCCTCACCTCCCTGGGCACGTTCCGCCCACGCATCGAGTGCGTTGGCGAGATCACGGGTTTCGTCGAGGGTGCGGCCGAGGCGTTGTTCACGCGGCTCGCCCATGTTGTCGCGTGCTTCGGCGATCCGCTGGCGTAGGGAATCGATGTCGACTCCAATCTGCTCCTCGAGGTTTCTCGTGTACTCGGAGTTGTCGGGCTGTTGGATCAGTCCCCTCGAGTATCGGATCTTGTCCTCGAGCCGGTCGTTCCGCATGCCCTGGGCGGCGTCGCGCAAGCGCTCGGCTGCCTCCGGCTGATCTTGTTGCGATTCCCGCGCGAGCTGCTCGAGGTCGCCCTCGAGCCCGCTGACCTCGTCGGCCATCGTCTCCTTCCGCTCGAGGAGTCGGCGCACGCGGTCCGCGGCGTCAGCGGGATTGTCGGGGAGGTCATTGACCGCGTCGGCCACATCACGTTGCTCCGCCGCCAGGCGCTCAGCCCGCCGCAGCGCATCCTCGGCATCCCGCCGCAGGCCGGCGCCCCGGTTGCCCTCGAGCATACGGCGCGCTTCGCGCAACCGCTCCAGCGCCCGATTGCCCTGTGCCGACGCCTCGCCGGCTGCGGCCGCCCGACGCATCGCTTCGGCCGCCTCGCGGAGCTGCCTGGCCGTCTCGGCGAGCTCTGGTTGAGACTCCTCCCGCGAGAGCCGCTCGAGGCGCCGAGCCACTTCCTCGGCCTCCTGCGCGAGTTGGCGTTGCGCCGCACCACCCCCGCCACCCCCCGTCTGTTGATCGCCCCGCTGCGCTCGTGCTCGCGCCCGCTCATTCTCCTGCTGCTGGCGCCGCGCCAGTTCACGGACACGCGCGAGGGTCTCGTCGACCTCCCGATTGGCCTCTTCTCGGCGCCCGCGCTCGAGCTGCTCGTATTGGTTCCGCTCGCGGTCGAGCTCCAACTCGAAGAGGTCGGCGAGGTCTTCGGGATTCACCTCGCCCCCGCCCTGACCACCGCCGCCTTGCTGCTGCGTCACCGTCCGCTCTCGGAACGCCGCCTCGGCGCGCTGGAGCTCGCGCAGGGCCTGCTGCTCCGGGGGAAGCGCCTGTCGCGCCATCCGGTGCCCGAGGGAGTCCTCCGCCGCTTGCATCGCCTCGGCCGCCCGCGGCAGTGCCTCCGCCACCGTGCGGAACACCGTGTCCATCTCGACGACCCCACGCGAGACGAGTCGCTCGACGAGGGTCTCGACCTCCTCACGCAATCGGCCCTGCGCCAGTGCAAGCGTCGTCAGGTTGCTGCGGTACTCCGCCTCGGCGTAGGTCGCGCTGTCGCGAACAACCTTGAAGGTGGCCGCGACGATCTCCCGCTGTCGTCGCGACAGCGCACCAACATCTTCGCCAGCAGCCGCTCCGCCGGTGACCGCTACCTCGCCCTGTCGGTAGGTGCGATCGAACGGGCGGATCTCGACGAAATAGATGTCGGACGCCGAGGTCTGGCCCAACGCGTCGGATGCCCGCGCGTGGTAGGAAATGACGTCGCCGGGCTCCAGCTCGAATTCCTCGAGGAAGAGCGTATGACTCCCCGAGACGCTCGCCCGGGCTCGACCGGCTGCATGCACGACGATCGTATCGTCCGGACCGCCGTTCACCGAGTAGACGAGCTCGGCGCGGGTCACGCCGTAGTCGTCGTTGGCCTCGATTCCCACGAAGACTTCGTCGATCGTCGTAACACCCACGTCGCGGCCGGGCTTGGCGACTTCCACATGAGGCGGCCCGTCGACGAGCACGTCGATGACGTAGTCTGGGGAGGCGGTGACAAGGGCCCCCGTCGTGCCGCGGAGTGCGACGCGGTATGAGCCTGATCGTTCGATGCGCAACGCCCCGGCGAGTGTCCCGTCATCGCTGATCGCGAGCGCGATCGTGTCCGCCCCGGCAAGGACGAGCGCACCTTCCACCGCAGGCACGGTTGGCGTGACCGTGAGTCGAACCTCGCTCCCGGCCGGTGCGACGATGTCACCTCCGTCCTCCTCCTGTCGGGGCGGCAGTCCCGTGTATGCCGGGTAGCGGTAGTCGAGGGCGATGCCAGCGACGTAGGGCAAATCCACCACCCCTACTCGGAACACCTCGGATCGGACGCCCGCCGCTTCGACGAAGTATCCGGTCTCGTCGTCCAGGTCGAAGAACATCAACTCGAACGAGCCTGGCTCCTCGCCGGCGAGCATCGGGATGCGGTCCCACTCCGCAGTGGCTCCGCGGCGAACGACGATCTCGACGACGTCTGGCACGAACCCGGCGGGCTGCGCCAGGATCTGAAGATCCGCACCCCGTGCGATCGTGGTGTCACCCGGGGCGACAGCTATGGCATAGGGACTCTCCACGCCGGCTCGCCATGGCGTGAAGAGGAAGGGTGCAGCGCGGCGGAGTGAGCCCGGTTGGACGAGGAATGCCACGAGGGCGAGTGTGGCCGCGCCCGCCAGCGCTCCGCCCGATCGTGCCAGGCGATTGCGGTCTATGCCCTTCCCCCCGTCGACCCGATCGCACGCGTCGGCGGCCTCCTCGAGCACCCGACCGGCCAGCGCGGGAGAGCGCCCTGCCTCGACCTCCCCGGCGAGCAGCTCGGCGGCGGTCACGAGCCGACCACCGGCAGCGGGCTCGCGTTCCTCCACATAGAGCGCGACACGCGCGTCGGGCAAACCGCGGCTCAACGGGCGCAAGACGCGCAGCACGAGCACGGCCGCCACCACGCCCCACGCCGTCACCCGAATCGCCTGCACGGCCCAGGGAGCGAACCGGAGCTGATCCATCGCCCATGCCCCAGCAAGCAGCGTGGCTGCCCCGACCAGCACCACCACGGCCAGGCCGCCGAGGGCCACACGCAGTCGCCACCGGCGGCGCACCGTGCGGAGTGTGTGCTCCACGTCGCTCCGAGCGGTGTTCCCAGGTGCCGATCGCCGGAAGTGCATCAGGTCCCCCCGCTTGCCAGAATGGTCGCCTCGCCGCGTCGCCGGTTCGCGAGGATCGATTCTATGCCGAGTATCAGCCCCGCTATCAGCAAGAAATACCACCACAGGGCCTGTCGGCGTTCCATTTCAGCGGCTCCGAGCGGCACTTCCGGCCCCCCGGCAGCCGTTGGGACTTCCGCCGGCGGCGCCGACACCGCTGTTACGAGCTCGTCCGAATCGACGGCTGTCAGGTCCGACTCCTCAATCGGCGGATTGACGGCGATCAGGGCTCCCCCGGACGCGGAAGGGCCAGTCCGAATCGTGTAGAAGCCAGCCTCGTCGAGTTGCACCGCCGCCCCTCGCACCCCGAGCACCGTGGTGCCGCCCGATGGGGCGTCCACCGCAAGCTCGTCCACAGCCTGAATGCTCTCGGCAAGCATCGCGAGATCGAGGGCGGAGCCCGCTACATAGGATATCGGCTCTTCGGCCCAGTCTGCCAGGTGTCGCGCGGCTCGCTGGACGAGCGGGAGGAACACCGGTTGCAGCGGCAAGTCGTTCCAGGAATTCTCGAGACCGGTCGCGACGGCCATCGCACGTCCGGACCCGATTGGGGCTTCGAGGATCGCTGGCGCACCGTCGTCGAAGCGGGCCAGTGTGCTTGCCGAGTTGCCCAGGTCGAGTCGTCGATATCGATAGAAGCGCGCCGTGGAGAAGTCGCCGCTCCGTGGCGCACGAAAGGCCTCGAAGACGGGATGGTCGAACGCGACGACGCTCAGCGTCGCCCCGCCCTCGGCGAGCCGATCAACCGGCCCGGCGGCACCGGCGATGAGCTCCGGAAAAGCGCTCACCAAGGGTCGGCCGCTGGCGCGCGCGCCGAGGATGGCGAACAGCCCACCGCCCTGCTCGACGAAGGCACGCAAGGCCCCGCCGCCGCGGCCCATTTGCGCGTCGTTCGAGATGACGATGTCATACTGCTCGAGTGTCGCAGGCTCCGGCACGCCGCGTCTGGTGTCTACCGAGAACGGGGGGTGATCGCCGATCGCAAGCGCGCGCTCGAGGTAGAGGGAGATGCCCGCTGGGGCGCCGCTCGCCTCCACCAACAGCACTCGGACCGGCTCCACGGGCGCGGCGACGAAATGGAACGCATCGTCGCCGGCGAGCCGGTCGCCACCGGTCGTCACACGGCCGCGAACGGCGCCGGTCGGGGCCGCCACAGCCGGGAAGCTGACCGGCACCGTCGACCGCGCCGGCACATTCACCGTGACACTGCGCAGCACGGCGTCGTTGACCTCGAGAGCGACCGTCACCCCCCGCTGGTCCTCGCTTCCGGTGTTGACGATCCGTGCCCCTACAGCGAGCCGACTGCGATCGGCGCCACGGCCACGATCGAGCAGGACGTCGGTCACGGCGAGATTCGTCGGCTCGCCGTCAGCGACGCTGATCACGGCGAGCGAGGTACCGCTCGGCAGCCGGGTCGCCTCGAGATCGGCCGTGCCGCTCCGCTGAAAGTCCGCCACGAGCACCACTTCCCGTCTCGGCAGGTCGGACGTCGCGAGGAGATCCGCGGCGAGGCGGAATGCGGCTCCGTAGCGCGTCGCGGCGGGAATGGGTCGTGCCTGCTCGAGCGCGGCGACGAGTGTCCCCAGCTCGTGGGTCGGGCCGACGGCTTCGGCTCGTTCGGCGAATAGCACGAGGGTTGCCCGGTCTCGCGGGCTGAGCGCGTTGAGCACGGTGCGCGCTGCCGCTACGGCTCGATCCCACCGATCGCCGGCGCTCATGCTCATCGAACGATCGACGAGGACGACGACCTCGCGGGCGGCCTCGCCACTGGGTGCCCCCGCGGCCGCGCCGCGAAGCAAGGGGCGGGCGAACGCCAACGTGATGAGCGCCACTGCTGCGGCGCGCAGGAGAAAGAGCAGCCAATGCCGAATGCGCTGGCGCCGCCTCGTGCGGTAGGGAATCCGTCGCAGAAACATGAGCGACGGGAATCGCACCGGCGTATCCCGTTCGCGGTGCGTGAGGTGGATGATGACGGGGATGGCGAGGGCGGCGAGCCCGGCGAGGAAGATCGGCGCGAGAAACTGCATGTCAGCGCACTCGCGCGAGCCGTGCCCGCCGGCTCAGGTATTCGAACAGGGTGAAGTCGAGCGGGGTGGCGGTGTCGGCCATCCAGTAGTCGACTCCACGCTCTCCGAGTTGCCGCCCCAGTGTCTCGACGTGGCGCTGCATGACCGTTCGATAGTCTTCGCTCAGGGTCTCGGGAACGACTGGCATGCGGAGACCGGTCTCGAGGTCTTCGAACGGTGCCGCCTCGGAGAATGGAAACTCACGCTCCGCTGGGTCGAGGATCTGAAAGACGATGACGTCGGCGCCGCGATGCACCAACGGCCCAATCGCCTCGAGCACCGCATCGGGCTCATCATACAGGTCGGAGAGGAGTGCCACGATGCTCCGCCGTCGGATGATCTCGGCGATCTTCGCCATCGACCGTTCGAGTGACCCGACACCTGCCGGCTGCACCCTGTCGATCGTGTGTAGAACGATATCGAGGTGCTTGGCGGAAGCCGGAACCACTTCGAGCACATCTTCGGCGAAGGTCACGAGCCCAACGCGATCGCGCTGGCGCCGTGACAGATAGGCGAGTGACGCACCGAGGAACCGAGCGTAGTCGAGCTTCGTGACGCTTCGACTTCCGTAATCCATCGAGGCCGAAACGTCGAGGAGTACGACGAAATTGGCGTTGGTGTCTGCCTCGAACTCCTTCACGTAGAAGCGATCGGTGCGTCCGAACACACGCCAGTCGATGCGCCGGATGTCGTCGCCCGGCATGTACTCGCGGTGCTCGGCGAAGTCGGTGGAGAGCCCGCGGTACGGGGAGTGATGAAGCCCGCTCAGGAATCCTTCGACCACGGTCCGAGCGACAAGCTCGAGGTTGTCGATCCGAGCGAGGACTTGAGGGTCGAGAAAACGGGGGCCGTTCACATGCCCGACGATGGCTGCGGCACAACCTCGAGAAGCTGCGAGACGACCAGGTCGGTGTCCACCTGCTCAGACTCCGCATGAAAGTTCTTGAGAATTCGGTGCCGCAGGATCGGCGGCGCAAGCGCGCGTATGTCGTCGAAGCTCACGTGATAGCGGCCCTCCATGAGTGCGCGCGCCTTGCCGCCGAGCACGAGATACTGCGCCGCCCGCACGCTGGCCCCGTAGGAGACCCACTGACGCACGAAATCCGGAGCCGACGGCTCGGTCGGCCGGCTCGCCCGAACCAAGCGAATCGCGTACCGCATGACCGGATCGGCCACGGGCACGCGCCGCACGAGCTCCTGGAAGGCCACGACGTCCGCCCCGCTCAGGGCATGTGCGGGAGCCGGCCCCTCGACCCCGGTGGTGCTCCTCACGATCTCGAGCTCGTCGTCTTCCGGGGAGTATCCGATCAGGATGTTGAACATGAACCGGTCGAGCTGGGCTTCCGGCAAGGGGTAGGTGCCCTCGAGCTCGATGGGGTTTTGCGTGGCGAACACGAAGAACGGCGGTGGCAGCTCGTAGGTACGGCCCTGGACGGTCACGCGGTGCTCCTGCATCGCTTCGAGGAGCGCCGACTGTGTCTTGGGTGGCGTGCGGTTGATCTCGTCGGCGAGGACGATATTGGCGAAGATCGGCCCGCGCACGAACACCATCTCTCGCTGACCGGTCGCCGCATCTTCCTGCACGAGGTCGGTTCCGGTGATGTCCGAGGGCATGAGGTCTGGGGTGAACTGAATCCGAGAGAACTCGAGGTCGAGCGCTTCGGCAATGGTGTGGATGAGCAACGTCTTGGCGAGGCCCGGCACCCCCACGATCAGGCTATTGCCCCCCACCAAGAGGGTGAGCAGCACTTGGTCCACCACCCCGTCTTGCCCCACGATACGCCGGCGCAACTCGGTGAGGACCCGGTCGCGCCCGGCCCGAAGGCGGTCCGCGAGATCGATGTCGTCGGTCGATTCCAACGTGAGCGGTTGCGTCGTCATGTCTCTCCCGTCAGTGCGTCATCGCGTATACGACGTAGTTTACGCCCAGCCGATACGCTTTGTTGGTGAGGTCGATCGGGATGAACCCGGTGTTGGAATACTCCCACGACTCCCCAATGTCATTGTTGTAGTTGACGATCATGAGGAGGCGGCCCTCGGGGTCGTTGCCCTCGAAGATGCCCACAAAGTAGGACGGTACACCCGAGAGGGGGTGCACGTGGTCGAGGTGCTCGATCGAGAAGAACGAATTGAAGATGGGGTGCGTCGCATCGAGCTCGATCGGCCTGGCGTCGGGGAGGATCTGCTTTAGGGCACGTTCGAATCCCCTCCACTGTCCGCCCTGAAAATCATCGATGATCAGCATGCCGCCCTTCGTGAGGTAGGCGCGCAGATTCTCGGCCTCTTCGTCCGACATCGTCCAGTAACCGGGCTCAGACACGTAGGCCAGGGGGTATTTGAACAGCTCCGGGTCGTCCGCCCCGAGAATGTTCGTGCCCTCGGCGTGCGGCTCAATGCTCGTCAGCTCGCGCAGAATGACCGTGAGGTGACGCTCTGCCCGTGGATAATCGTGATCCCAGTAGTAGTTCGGGCCAAAGTAGCCGCCCCCACCCCCCCTACCACCCCTACCACTCCAGCCGGTCGGCGCGGGAGTGTACCGGAACCGCACGAAGGTGAAGCTCCCGTCGTAGGACACATTGTCCGCGCCGAAGTCGGGGTCCTGACTGGCACCACCCCATCGCGCCAAGGGCGCCACGCCAAGCGTCGCGAGCGCGAGCGGTGCGGCGAGCGCCCACCGGAGACGTTGAACACGTCGAAACGGTCTTCTGTTAGCGAGATTCATCAGGCCGCCGTTCGTGAATCGTGAGCAACAGTTCCTGTGCCTCTTCGTACCCCGGCGCTCGTTCCAGCGCCTGGAGGACCCAGCGGCGTGCGCTGTCCAGGTCGTTGGAGAGGTAGTAGGTGTTCGCCAGCCGGTAGAGCGCCTCCGCGCGGTTGGTCGGATTGAGCGCCAGCACCGCGTGCCGCTCGCGGACGGCGAGCTCGAGCCGGTCAATCCGCTCGTACAAGGCCGCCAGCCGCTGGTGACCGTCCGGGGCGAAGGGCGACACGTATTGTGCCCGGTCGAGTGCGTCCGCGGCGCCAGCGTGGTCACCCATCGCCGCTCGGAGCCGCGCCAGCCGATCGAAGGCAGCGTAGTGCGACCCGTTCAGCGTCGTGAGCGTCGTCAGCTCCGCGGCGGCGCGCTCACGCGCCCCACGCGCCTCGTGGATGCGGGCGAGGAACCAGTACGGACCGTCCGCACCAGCGTACTCTGGGAAAAGGCCCTTTGCCCGCTCGAAGTGCTCCAGCGCCCGGTTCGTATCACCCCGCTGGAGCAGCATGGCACCCATTGTCATCTGGGCTCGGTAGTCTTTCGGATTCCGGGCGCGGCGCGCGATCGTCTCCGGCGTCGCCTCGTCTCCACTCCCGCCAGCCCGCAGCGCTGTGAGCGCCACACCGTAGCGCTCCTCGAGGAAGCGCTCGAGCCGTTCGTCGAGCGCATTCAACTCGACGCCGAGCACCTCTCGCACGGCATGTTCCGTCGAGCGTCCCTCACGGTACGCTCGTAACATCCCGAGCAGGCCCTCAGCGCCCCAGTCTCGCTCGATCAACTCGCACACGAGTGAGGCCTGATAGTAGGAGTGCCCGATTTGCTCCGGATACTCGGGCCGCACGAAACCGTCGTTGAGGTCGTGCATCGAGCGGAGCCGTCCGCCCAGGTGCGCCTCGAGGAATGCAGGACTCGCGCGCGCGCCCCAGCCAGTTCGGGCTCGCCTTTCTTCGTGCACGGCCAGGCCCTCGCTGAACCAGCGTGGCACACGATGTTCGGTCATGCCGAGATGGAACGAGTGGGCGATCTCGTGCCAGAGGGCCGAGCCCCAGTTGAACTCGCCGGCGGGCCGCGCCGAGGGCGAGTCCATTGCGATGACGGGTCCGAAGCTCACGCCGAGTGCTCCGATGCCGACGAGTCCGACGGTCCGCACCGAAAAGTCCGCGTGCGTGGGGAAGACCTCCACGCGGATGGGCGTCGGCGGGCTGTACCCGTAGCGCGCCGAGAGGACGGCAAAGGCGTCCTCGGCGAGCGGCGCGAGGTACAGCGAGAGGAGCGTCGACTCGCGGCCGTCCACGACGAACCGGAATCTCTCGCTCGAAGTGGTCTCGTACCGCTCCATCGCGTCAAGCAGGTCGAGCGTATTCTTCGTCCAGAGATCGAACGGGTCCCCACGGAAGGCTGTCTCGAGATGGGCCTGCGCCGGGCCGATCGTGCCCAGCCGGAGCTGGTTGATACCCAGCAGCGCGTAGCCCCGCCACAGTGAAGGGTCGAGTTCGGTCGCTCGCTCTGCAAACCGCGCGGCGTCGTGGTAGCGTCGATTGCGTGCGGCCGCCTCCGCGAGCGCAACGTAGAAGGGCGCGTGCGCCGAACTCACAGCGGCTGCACGTGCGGCCGCTTCATCGAGCCCAGCGTGATCGCCGAGAACAAACCGCGCAGCGCCGAGCAACCCGATCGCCTCGAGCGAAGAGGGATTCACGGCCAGGGCTTGCTCGATCTCCCGCATGGCCCCCTCGTGATCCTCGGCTTCGAGGAGGAGCTGGGCCCGCAGGACCCGAGCGGCCACGAGATTCGGATTGACGGCGACGCTCTGCTCCAGCGCCTCGAGCGCGCTGCCGGTCCCGTCGAGCCGGGCGGCGCGCGCGAGACCGAGGAGCGCCGACGGATGCCGGGGATTGCGTGCGAGCACTTTCTCGAACGCTTCCCGCGCCTCCGGAGCGTTGTACCGCTCGACCAAGAGAAAGCCGGCAGCCACCCGTGGCTCCAGCTCGGTCGAGTCGGCGGCGATCGCCTCGTCGTAGACTCTCAGCGCATCGCGCGCGAGCCCGGGCTCGTATCGCGAGAGCAGCCTGGCCGCATTCGCCACTACGAGGAGATCGAGCGCACTGCGCGCGACGCCGGCGTTGTACTCGTCGAGGAGCAGGTCGAGGTCCCGACGCGCCGCCACCGTGTCTCCCCGCCCCCACCGCAGTCTCGCCAGGCCGAGCCGTGCGGCGAGGCTGTCGGTCGCGCCGTCGGCAACCGCGCGCACGAAAGCCGACTCCGCCGCGGCCAGTCGGCCCCTCTGCGCCAACAGGTCGCCAAGCGTTCTCGAGAGCTCCGGTGAGCCGGGCGACGCACTGCCGAACCGCTCGATGGCCGCGATCGCGTCGTCGTACCGGCCGACCTCGGCGAGCGTCTGCGTGAGCCCCTTGACGACGAGCACCGAGCCCGGCCGCCGCTCCGCGAGTGCGGCATAGCGCCTCGCCGCGTCTTCGTACTCGCCAGCCAGGTAGGCCCGGCGGGCCTCGTTCACTTCCTGACCCACGGCACCGCCGGTCACGAGCGAAAGGGCCGCGGCGATGCCCACCGAGCGAAGGGGCCTGGTCACTCTGGTTTCGCTCCCTCACGCGCTCGGATCGCGCGATTCACGCGGCCGAGGTCCAGGAGTAGCCGCTCGAGCTCCCGTTCGTAGTCGTCCTCGGTGAGCGAGCTCTTGCGGCCTCGGAGTGCAGTGATCGTCCGCTCCAAGGAATCGCGCTCGGCGTAGAGCGCGGCCAAGGCCGGATCGCCGGCCGCAGCGCCGGGTGCAGTTGCGGGCTGAAGGAACAGGGTCGCTGCGACGGCGCCGTCGCCTTGGTCGGGACTCGGCGCGAGGTTCCCGCGACCGTCACCGTCGTCGTCGAGAAGCGCGTGCTCGGCCAACAAGCGCTGCTCCCCTTCGTAGGCGCGCTCCACCTCCGCCCGCGCATAGAGAAACGCTTCGAGCAGAGACACGCGACCATTCATGTCCGTGTCACCGGCAGCGTCGGCAAAAGACGCCACGAAGTAACCGCCAAACCGTGTCTCATGACGCTCCGAGGCGGATCGCGTCGCGGTGATGATCGTTCGGCCAGGTCCGGCGAGCGCCTCCACCCAGCCCCCGCTCGCACTGGCCGCATTCACGACGACCACCGGTTGCGTCGGAAACGCCTCGAGAAGGCTCGCCAATTCGGTCGCGACGAGATCGGGCCCAGGCAGATGGAATCGCGCTGCGCCCCCCGTCTCGCTTCCGTGCCCGAACAGCACGATCCAGACCATCGCATCGACACCCGCTCGTGCCGCAAATCCGGCAAGCACCTCGCCGATTGCGTTCTTGGTGGCCGGTCCGGCCGCTTCTGCGTCCGCGCGCGCCGACGATCCGGCCAGCCATACTGCGTCCTCGCTCGGAATGCCGAAGCCCGTCGTCGCCGTCTCGACGAACGCAGAGGCCCATTCGCGGAAGGCGGCTTCGTAGCGTGGCTCGCCACCTAGCCCGGCCACGGCGAGGACGTAGCTCTGGGCGTTGCCGGAATTGGGGCTGATCAGGAGCGACAGGACGGCGAAGTACAGCACCATCACGATCGATCGTGGCGTCGCCGCCCAGCACCATCACGATCGATCGTGGCGTCGCCGCCAGCCGTGTAGCTCGAGGCGGATGAGCGAACGGGCGGGGCATATCGATATTGGGCAGAACGCGCATGGAGGACATCACGCGAGCCCTCGGGAGCGACGATACCCCCATTCCGACCCGAGCAAGATCACGAGCGCGAGGAGGATTGCCGGCATGTCCCACAGGCTGCGCTCCTCGCGCACCGTGGTGCCGCTCTCGGTGAAACTCACGTCTTCGGGGAGCGAGCCAACCGTTTCCGGCGTGTAGAAGCGCCCGCCAGTCTCCGTAGCGAGGTTCCGGAGGAGCTCCCGTCGCATCCCTGCGCCGAAGTACTCCGCTCCGAGATCTCCGGCCGTGACATGTGTAACGGCCACACCCGCGGTGGCGCCTGCAGACCGTGCTTCCACGGTGAACTCGTGGAGCCCCTCGGCAGTTGGGGTGAACGACCCCTGGTATTCTCCGTCGCGCTCGACGCTCCATTCGAGTGGGAACGACTGGGTCTCTCCGTCTGGCCCCGTGACCGTGGCGGTGACCGCTGCGCCGTTCACCTCGACGTAGCCCGAGTCACGAAGCGTCGCTGTGATCGTCACCGGCCGGCCGGGCTCAACCCGATCGGATGATGCGACGACCGTCAGCGGCTCGGGCACGCCGCTGACGAGCCAGCGAAGGAGCTGTTGCCAGAAACGCTCGTGCGTCTGATCCTCGACGGGAATATCGGCATGCATCTGCCAGATCCAGGAATCTTGCACGGCGAGGGTCGCGGACTTGCCGCGCCCGTAGCGATGCCAGGCCATCGCGACCAGCGGGTCCCGGCGTCCATCGACACGCGCCGAGAGGAGAGTCGCCGCACCAGGCTTCACCCCGGCGACAGGATTCACGATCGAGAGTTGCGGCAGCTCGCGCCAGCGCGTCGCGGATGCTTCGGGCTCACCGGCGAGCTGGGTCACGGGATGGAGTCGGCCGGCGGCCGTCGGCTCAATGGTGGCTTGGGCGTAGAATTGTGACGAATCACCAGCAACGCGTTGGGCTAGTGCGACGGGCAACGCGTCGGCGATGGGTGTACCAGCGTACCCGCCCTCGGCCAACGAGCGCCGTCCGCCGAGCGTCAAGAGTCCACCTCCCCGGACCGCTACGAAGTCGCGAATGATCCGTAGCTGTTCGACCGTGAAGAAGCTCGCCTCGACGCTCCCCAAGACGAGCGCTCGATAGGGGAACAATTCCTCGCGGGTGCGCGGGAACCCACCGAGAAGCTCCATCGAGTCAGCCACGCCGAGGCGCTGGAATTTGTCGTCGGCGGAACGCAGAAGGGTGACGACCTCGAGGTTGGGATCTTCAGCGACCGCTCGTCGCAGAAACTTCAACTCCCAGCGCGGCTCTCCCTCGAAGTAGAGAATACGCTCTCGCGAATCGGGAACGTCCAGCAGTACCTCGACCGCGTTATTCTCGGCGAGCGCCTCGTCTTGGAGCGCCGGAACACCGATGCGGATCGTTCGGGGGCCCATCTCGTCCGCGGTGAAGTGCAGTCGGACCGTGGCCGTGCCATCTCCGTCGGGCAACGTCACCTGCCTGGTGCCGACGATCCGCCCATCGTCTTGGATCTCGAGCGTGACCTGCTCGCCGTCGAGGCCACTTTGGGCGATCTCGACGTCGACGGGCACGGTCGAGCCGCGCAGCGCGATGCGCGGGAGCTCGACGCGTCGAATCTCGACATCTCGCGGGAGACGCTCCTCGCCGACGGCCACCACGTGGACTGGTACGCCCGTCGCTTTGAGCTCGAGGACCGTTTCGGCAAGAGACTCTGAAGCGTTGTCCGCGCCGTCAGTCACGACGACGAGCCCGGCGAGCGGAACGGCCGCGAGCTCGCGGCGTGCGCTCTCGAGCGCCCGGGCCAGGTCGGTGCGGCGCCCATCGAAGGCGAGCTCCTCGGCCGCAGACACTCGATCTGCGCGCTCGCTGAAGCGGAACATGCGCAGCCGGAACCGGTCTGCAAGCTCCGAAACGAGCTGGGTCGACGGATCGAAGAGTGACGAAAGCACCTCGTTTCGCGACGTCTCCCCATCGGCGATCTGCATGCTGCGCGAATCGTCGAAAAGCACGCCCAGGAAATTCTGCTGGGGCACGACGGTGGCCACGATCAACGTCGGTTTGGCCAGCGCGAAGATCACGAGGGCGAGGGCGCCGAACCGGAGCGCAGCCAGCCCGGCCCGCTGCCGGGTGCTCACCGAGCCGCGGACAGTGGCATATGGCGCGACGGCAAGTGCCAGAGCCGTCCCGACGAGGAGCACGGTGACTCCCATCGGCCACGGCGGTCGGAATACCAAGTCCCCGTGCTCGAAGACCACTGGTCGGTACTTGAAAAGGAAAGCGAACAAGGTCTCGAGCACGCGGGCCTCCGGTGGCAGGCGGCCGTGGGGGCACGCCCGTGCCCATGGTGTACCGGATGGGTCGCGCGGCTGTTCCACGGCGATCCGGCCGCGAAGGAAGATGATACGGCGGAGCGTGAATTCCTAGCGTGCGAGACGATCCCCGCTTGTGTCGTTTCGGCGGCGGACACATACTGCGATTCGGGGTCCGACACGCACACCATGAGGACGTTTCAGCCATGGACACTCTTCGCGTTGCGGTGGTTTTGCTCCTCTCCGCGGGCTCCGCGCTCGCTCAGGGAGTGGAGACCAAAGTCATGGTTCGCGTTCTCGCCCACGACGCCAAGCTCATCGGCAGCCGCGCGGGCGGGGCAGCCATCGTCATCCGAGACGTGACCACCGGAGCCGTGCTCGCCGAAGGGGTGACCGAAGGCAGCACGGGCAGCACCGACCGGATCATGGTCCAGCCCCGCGAGCGGGGAGCGACGGTCTACGACACCCCTCGGGCAGCAGGATTCCTCGCAACCCTGGCCCTCGAGCATCCGACGGTCGTCGACATCGTGGCGGAGGGCCCACTCGGCACGCCCCAGTCGACCCAGCGCGCGAGCAAGCGCATGCTCCTCCTCCCCGGAGAGCACGTGCTCGGCAACGGCGTCGTGCTCGAAATCCATGGCTTCACGGTGACGATTCTCGCCCCGGACTCCTCCGCGACGCTGCGCAGCGACACGGATCTTGCCGTGCGCGCCAAGGTGGGAATGACGTGAGGGTGTCGGATCGAGCCCGGGGGGCTCTGGGATGCCGACAAGCTCCGGGTCGTCGCGCGACTCGTCGTCGCGGGAGGTACGACGATGGAGGTGCCACTCAGCTACGCTGGAGAAGACAGCACGTTCGCAGGTACCCTACGGCTGGCCGAGCCGGGAGAGTTCACGCTGGAAGTGCTCGCGCTCGATCCGACCAAAGCGAATTTCGGGCTCGTGCGTCGCCTCATACGCATACAGAACCAGTAGGGAGAATCGGACCGCCTGCCCAGCCGCCACCCTGCCCGCATCGAGGCCTCGGAGACGTGACCGCCGAACGCACCTACTCCGACCAGGAAGTCG
>JBDHCY010000034.1:0-22103 GCA_039591795.1 Gemmatimonadota bacterium
CATGGGCAATGGCTTATTGAGGGGCCGGTGTACGAAGGTGCACACATGAGATCTGTGATCCCGAGGGTAGTCGCCGCCGTCTGCCTCGTCGCGGCAGCCACAGCTTGGCCGACGAAGGGCGAGGCCCAAGACGATCGGTTCGCGCGTTTGGAACACGCGGTTGCCGACCTGTTCGACGGGGAGCAGCTCGTCGGACTCGCAGCCGGTGTCGTCGACCATGGAGAGTTGGTGTGGGCGCGAGGGTTCGGCCACGCGGACGTGGAACGCGACATCCCTTTCACCCCCCAGACCCTCGTCCGAATCGCCTCGGTCTCGAAGCCTTTTGCCGCCATCCTCATCATGCAGCTCGTTGACGAGGGGAAGCTGTCTCTCGACACCCCGATGGCCGATTTTCGCGTAGGCAAGCGCTACAGAGAAAACCCGATTCTCGTGCGGCACGTCTTGAGCCACACGAGCGAGGGTACGCCCGGAGCAGCGTACAAATACAGCGGGAACATCTTCTCGGATCTCACGCTCGTCATCGAACAAGCGACAGGCGAATCCTATCTTCAGATCTTCGCATACTGACACGAAAGTCAGCGCATTGCCGCGATGCATTCGATCTCGACGCGCGCGCCAAGCGCGAGGCCGCTCCCCGCGACTGTCGACCGGGCCGGCGGGTCCGTCGGGAAGTAGCTCGCGTAGACTTCGTTCATGGTCCCATAGTCACGCATGTCGACGAGGAAGACGGTACATTTCACCACGTCCTCCATGCCGAGCCCAATCCCCTCGAGCACGGCCTTGATATGTTCCAGGGTCTGTGTGGTCTCGGGCTCGATTCCCCCTGGTACGAGCTCGAGGGTGCCGGGCTGGACGCCGATCTGCCCCGAGAGGAACACGATGTTCCCCGTGCGGACGGCCGGAGAGAACACCGGTAGTGGTGAAGGGCTGGGCGCGAGCACTTCTCGGTGGGGCCCCGAAGACGCGCAGGCTGCCGCTACGACGAGGGTAGCGATTGACAGGACGACTCTCATCGGAACCTCGTGGGGTATGTGAAGTTGGGCTGAGGGCTGGGGCCCAGAATGGTGCGCCCCTCGAGGCCCTGCCCGCCAAAGCGTCCGGTCCCCTAGATATCCGGCCCTGGGTCCAATGTCGACCGACGAAACCCAGGCGGGGCCCGTTCCGTCATGAATAGGGAGAGGAGGGACCTATGTTCGAGCTCATCGTGATCGGCGTCGGCGCCGTAGCGACCATCGGCGGCTATATCAAGAGCCGTCAGTTCGTGCGCCACCGGCTCCGCTTCGTCGATGCCATTCAGAAGCCGGTCGCGCCGTTGGCCGCCGGTGTAGTTGCCGCGCTCGCGGCCGGACCGGTCGTCTGGCTCCTTCCCCTCATCGGAGCCGGAACCGCGCTCGCGTTCGGAGTCGGTGTCGGTTTGGGCGTAGCCCACGGAGCCCGAGACGTTCGTCGACTCACGTCGGGAGCCTGATCCTACTTCATCCATCCTGCTCCCCGGCGTCACCCGTTCCGGCCCCGGCCTCCTCGGCGGGGCCGGTTTCGTATCCGGGGCACGAGAGGACCGGCAGCACGGGATACTTGGCGTAGCGCGCGTCGGTCTCCGCGAGACCGCAGCGATAGAACGTCGAGCCCCGGCGTGTCGCCACGAGCCGCACCCAGCGACAGTGCTCGCACAGCCCGACGGCTGTCACTGCCAGCGAAACAGATACAGTGCGGCCGCGAACGCAGCCACACCCCAGACCGCGACGATCGCGAGCTCGCCGGGCATGACAACGAGCGCCGCTCCGTCGAGCATCACGGCTCGCAGCGCGTCGTTCACCGCGGTCAACGGCAAGCTCTGGATGAGTGGCTGCACGGCAGCTGGGAATCGCTCTGTTGAGAAGAAGATCCCGGATCCGATCCACATGGGGACCATCACGAGATTCATGAGTCCCGACACGCCCTCGATCGTCCGGGCTCGACTCGCTACGAGGAGCCCCATCCCGGCGAAGGTCATGGCTCCCAACACGCTCAAGATCGCGAGATCGACCAGCGATCCGCGCACCGGGACGTCGAAAGCGAAATGCGCAAAGGCGACGACGATTCCAACTTCGAACACGAGAAACACCAGCCGCCCGAGCACCTGAGCGAGGAGGTAGTGGCTCTTTCGCATTGGTGATGCGACGAGCCGTTTGAGGAGCTTTCGCTGTCGCGCGTTCACGATGCCGAACCCAACGCCCCAAAGCCCGGTGCCCATGAGGTTCATGCCAAGCAGGCCGGGCACGAGGAAGTCGATGTACCGGGCGCCCTTCTCCGTGAGTTCCTGGCTCCGCACCGAGACTGCCTCGGGCCGCCCTCCCGCTCGCTGCAAGGCGCCATCGACGAGAAGGCGAGCGAGTCGGCTCTCTGCCCTCGTCGGGTCGTACCAAAACGAGACCGTATCGCCCGGGATCACGGCGAGTGCCAGCTTGCCCGTGCGAAGCCGATCGTACGCCGTGGCACTGTCGACCCGCTCCACGCGAATACCCTCGGCACGCTCGAGCGTCGCTGCAACCTCCGCAGCGCCCGCCCCATCGCGCACACCAATCGGCACGACTTCCGCGCCACGCGACCGAAACGCGATACCCAGCGCCGCCGCCAGGAGCACCGGGAAGACGAACACCCAAAAGATCGCCTCCGGCTCGCGAAAGAACTCGCGAATCCGAGCCAAGGTCAGCTGAACGAGTGGGTTCGCCTGCATCGACTCAGCCGTCCCGCAGGTGGCGACCGGTGAGCGCCACGAACACGTCCTCGAGCGTGGCGTGGTGTGTCACGAGTCGTGTGAGTGCCACCTGCTGCGCGGCCAGCGCGGCGAGCAGCGCGGGCACCGCGCGGTGTACCTCCTTCGCCGTCAGAAGCACTGCGTCGCCATCGCGGCGGAGGTCGGCAACCCCCGGAAGCGCGGCGAGGACGTCGCCGTCCGGCACCGACTCGGCCTCGAACTCGATCACGTGCTCCGCCCCCAGCGTTGCGATCAGCTCCGCCGGGGTGCCAAGAGCGATCACACGGCCGCGGTCCACGATCGCCACGCGATCGCAAAGACGCTGCGCCTCTTCCATGTAGTGGGTCGTGAGGAGCACCGTGCGACCGCGACTGCGGTACTCCGAGATCACCTCCCAGATCTGCCGACGTGACTGGGGGTCGAGCCCCGTGGTGGGCTCGTCGAGGAACAAGAGCTCCGGGTCGCCCACCAGGGCACATGCGACAGACAGCCGCTGTCGCTGTCCGCCCGAGAGCTTCCGGACCCAGACGTCAGCCTTCTCCTCGAGTTGCACGATCGCCAATGCTTCGTGGACTGAGAGGCCGCGATCGTAGAAACTGCGAAACAAGGTGATCGTCTCACGAACCGTGAGCTTGTCAGCAAACTGAGTCTCTTGGAGGGCGATGCCGATCTGCTGCTGAAGCGTGTGGCCGTCGTGGCCCCATTGCCTCCCGAGGACCTCGACCGTGCCGGCATTGGGCACGAGGAGCCCTTCGAAGATTTCGACGGTTGTGGTCTTCCCTGCGCCATTGGGCCCGAGCAGTCCGAAACACTCGCCGGCGACGACCTCGAGATCGAGCCCATCGACGGCAACCACGCGATCGTACCGCTTGACGAGGCCGGTGCAGCGCAGGGCGATGCCGTTCATGGTCACCAGAAACTAATGCGGTTCACAACGGGAGAGTCGTACCTTCTGTCGCGATCCCAAACCCCGCGTCCAGCACGGCGCGAGCGGCTGGCCCGCCGTCGTCGAGCACGGGGTTTGAGTTGTTCATGTGTGTGAAGACGACCTCATGACCCGCGCGGACGGCGGTGCTCAGACGCGACATCGAATCTGGAATCAAGGGATGGGGAATCTGCTCCAAGGGCCGGCCGGGCACTTCGTCGGCGGAGTAGAAGCTGCCGTCGAGCAGGGCGATGTCGACCTCGCGCACGACGTCTTCGATTCGTCGGCTCCACGATGCCCACCGGTCGATGTCCGGGAGATAGAGGAGCGAGCGCCGGGGACCTCGGAAGACGAAGCCAACGGTGTCACTGTATTCCTCCCGGTGAGGCACTGGAATCGCCTTCACCTCGAGCGCGGCGCTCACCCGGCGCCAGGTATCGTATTCGAGAGGATCGAGCACGAGTCGTCCCTCGTCGACCATGAGACTCCAGGGCCCGTTCGACCGCAGGAACGCCGCCATCCGCTTGGTACAGTAGCAGGCGGTCGGAGCCGTCCCCAACGCCTCTCGCCCGAGATGGGCGAGCCCGAGGTAGTGACCCATGTGGGCGTGGGTGAGAAACACTCCATCAAACGGCCGGCGGGCGGCGGCTCGGCGACGAAAGCCCTCACCCGGCACGAGGTCCATTTGCCGCGGCAGATCTGGTGTCGCGTCGACCAAATAGAACCGCTCACTCGCCGGCTCGATGAGGGCGAGAGACGCGACGTATCGGGGCTGGGCCGTCCGCCCTCGTTCGCAACGTGCCGTGTAGCAGCCGGCTTGCGGGAGGCCGCCGTCTTGCACCGAGCCGAGAACCAGAGCCAGGAGCTCGTCCGACGACGGCCACCCCGGCCACACGAGTCCGCCGCTCAACCCGGCTCCGGCAGCCTGGAGGAAGTCGCGTCGAGTGAAGACCCTCACGTCGCCGGTGTCTCCTCGAAAGCCACTTGGTCGCTCACGTGGACTCCATGTTGGAGCGTCTTGTGCACCGGACATCGCTCCGCCACCTGGGCGAGACGCTCGCGCTTCGCTTCGTCGAATCGTCCGTAGATCGTGACCTTCGACTGGATCCGCTCGATGCGACCCTTCACCGGATCTTCGCAGTCCTTGCAGTCCTCGGCGTGAATGCGGTCGAACTCGAGCGCCACATCGACACCGGTCACGGCGATGCCCTTGAAGTCGGCGTACGCACGCAGGGTGATGGCCGTGCACGCCGCTAGAGACCCCAGCAGTAGCTCGTAGGGGTCGGGGCCGACATCGGTGCCGCCGGCACCGAGCGGCTCGTCCGCCGACCAGCGGAAGTGCCGCGCAGTCATGATCACTCGTGTTCCAGCTCGTAGCTCTGCCGTGATCGTCGCCATTGACACCCCCCGTGCCGATCCCTACAAGTCTCGGTCGTGCGGTTTCTCGAGTTCGATGGTGCTGGCTACACCCTCCCGGGCGGCCCCGTGCTGCTCGCTGCCGTGTCGTTCGCGGCTGATCCGGGCGACACCGTCGTTGTAC
This sequence comes from Gemmatimonadota bacterium, assembly GCA_039591795.1. Classification (GTDB taxonomy): domain Bacteria; phylum Gemmatimonadota; class Gemmatimonadetes; order Gemmatimonadales; family GWC2-71-9; genus JBDHCY01. Next base: position 5,203 of record JBDHCY010000034.1, read on the forward strand.
TCGGACGCAGCGGAGCGGGAAAGAGCACGACGCTGAAGCTCGTCAACCGACTCCTCGACCCCACGGCCGGGCGAGTGCTCGTCGAGGGTCGCTCCACCACCGACTGGGACCCGATTCGCCTGAGACGCCGCACGGGCTATGCGATCCAGGAGATCGGCCTCTTCCCCCACTTTACGGTGGCGAGCAACGTTGCGCTCGTTCCCCAGCTCGAAGGGTGGCCCGAGCCGCGGCGCCGCGCCAGGGTGGCGGAGCTCTTGGAGCTCGTGGGCCTCGACCCACCGACGTTTGCCGAGCGGATGCCGAGCGAGTTGTCCGGCGGTCAGCGCCAGCGGGTCGGCATCGCGCGAGCCCTGGCCGCCGATCCTCCGCTGCTCCTGCTCGACGAGCCGTTCGGGGCGCTCGACCCCGTCACCCGCTCCGGCTTGCGGCGCGAGTTTCAGGCGCTCGCATCGCGGCTTGGCAAGGCAACTCTGTTCGTTACCCACGATGTCGCGGAGGCCCTCTTCCTCGCCACGACGATCGTCTTGTTGGAGCACGGGCGGGTCGCGTTTGCAGGACCGCCCGAGGCGTTCCGCCGCTCGGACGCGGCCGAGGCTCGGGCTTTTCTGGAGGCCTCGTGAGCGCGGGCCAGATGCTCGAGCTCATCGGCGAGCACCTCGTGCTCGTCGGGGCGTCGAGCGGCATCGCGGTGGGGATCGGCCTTCCGGTCGGCGTGTGGCTCACTCGCCGACCGAAAGCCGCCAGCCCGGTGTTCGCCGTTGCGAACGTCTTCCAGACCATCCCGAGTCTCGCGCTCTTTGGCCTCCTCATCCCGCTGCCCCTGCTCGGTGGAATCGGTGCTCGTACAGCGGTCGTGGCGCTCGTCATCTACGCCCTCCTTCCGATCCTCCGCAACACGTACACGGGCATCCGATCCGTCGATCCCGCAGCGGTGGACGCGGGCCGCGGCCTGGGGATGACCGACCGCCAGCTCCTTCTGATGGTTGAGCTCCCTCTCGCGTGGGGAGTCATCATTGCGGGGATCCGGGTCGCCGTCGTCGTGTCTGTGGGGGTGGCGACGATCGCGGCCGCGATCGGTGCCGGTGGGCTCGGTGAGCCAATCTTCCGCGGCCTGTCGACCGTGAACAACCGCCTCATCCTCGCCGGAGCCGTCCCGGCGGCGCTGATGGCGCTCGCCTTCGACGGCCTGCTCGGACTCCTCGAGCGGCGGCTGGTGCATCGATGAGGCTCCTGTGTGCTGGGCTCTGCCTCGCCCTCGCAGCATGCGGTGGACGCAGCCCCGGGACCATCGTCGTGGGCGGCAAGAACTTCACCGAGCAGGACGTGTTGGCAGAGTTGGTCGCTCAGCAGATCGAGCGGCGCACCACTCTTTCGGTGGACCGACGCCTCCACCTTGGGGGGACGTTCGTCTGCCACCGGGCGATTACGACGGGCGGCCTGGATCTCTACGTCGAGTACACGGGCACGGCACTCACTGCCATCCTCGCTCGTCCTCCCCTTGCCGAGCCGGACTCGGTGCTCGCATACACGGCGCGCGTGTATCGAGAACAATGGGACCTCGAGTGGCTCGTGCCACTCGGCTTCGACAATACCTTCGTGCTCGTCATGCGACCGGACGACGCCGAACGGCTCGACATCCGATCGATCTCCGATCTCGCAGGACACGCGGCCGGGCTCACTGCGGGTTTCGGCTTCGAGTTCGAGGAGCGGCCAGACGGATACCGCGGTCTGTCGGAACGGTACAGCCTCGAGTTTCGATCGATCCGCACGATGGAGTTGGGCCTGCTCTATCGCGCGCTCACAGACGGACAGATCGACATTGCGGTCGGGAGCGCCACCGACGGGTTGATCGCCGCACTCGGCCTGACCGTGCTGGACGACGACCTGGCCTACTTCCCGCCGTACGAGGCGGCCCCGGTGGCACGTCGAGACATGCTCGAAGCACACCCGGAAGTTCGTGAAGCGCTCGAGGAACTCGGCGGGCTGCTCGACGAGCGCGCAATGCGACATTTGAACTACGAAGTGGACGGCGCGAGGCGACCGGTGGAGATGGTGGTTCGTGCGTGGCTCGACAGTCTGCTGCCGTCGGAGCCGCCTCGTTAACGGCTCTTGGCCATTGCGCGCTTGATGTCCTTGCGAAGCGCGTCGTCGACGTCTTTCTCGGTGGCAAGCCGCGCGAGGTGGGTGATGCGGCCCAGGTTCAGCGCCGTGGCGTCGCGGTAGCGGTCCTCGCACGGTGTGTCGGGCAGGTGAAGCCCCAGCTCCACCGAGTGCTTTCGTACCCGCACGAGGCCGAACTGCTTCTTCAGCTCTAGGTCGATGTGGGAATCGTGCGGCACGATCTTCGTCTTGCGATCCAGAGCTCGGATCGCCCGCACGAGTTGTTCGAAGACGGGACGCATCTGCTGCTTCCCGCGGAAGTGTTGCTCCAGCAAATCGTCCGGCTTGTTCTTGACGGTCATCAGTGCACCTCGCGCTACGGCTCCTCGACGGGTGACCGCACGAGCACCAGAATCGCGGCCTGTGGTACGACGAGGTATCGCTTGCTTTCGAACGTGATTTCTACGGCTGCTTTGCGAAAGAACAGCGCGTAGTCGCCGATATGGGCTTGCATCGGGAGATACCGCGTCTCCCGTCCCGCGAGCCTCCACGGCTCGTCATCGAGGCTCGCCGGCTCGGCGAGCGGCGTCCCCGGGCCCGCGGCGATGATGCGCCCACCCTGGACTGCCATGGCATCGACTGCCGTCGCCGGGAGGTAGAGCCCGACCCGACTCCGTTCCTCGCCCTCTTCCGGCTCGACGAGGACGCGATCTCCGACGACAACGAGTCGCCTGCCGTCGGGGTCGGGGATGCCCACGAACTCAGGCCGCGCAGTGTTGGTCGAAGGCGACTTTGAGATCCTGAGCGATCGCGTCGGCTTCCCGGCCCTCGATCTGATGCCGCTCGAGCATGAACACGAGCTTCCGATCTTTGAACAGCGCGATCTGGGGAGACGAGGGCCGATACCCCGTAAAATACTGCCGTGCTTTCGCCGTCGCCTCCGTATCCTGACCCGCAAACACCGTTGTCAGTCGATCTGGCCGTTGCGGGTTGTCCAGCGCGATCCGGACGGCCGGCCGCGCATTTCGGGCGGCACAGCCACACACCGAATTGACCACCACCAACATGGTGTCGTCGCCTGGTTCCATGGCTCGATCCACATCGTTGGGCGTCCGCAATTCTTCGAACCCGACGGCCGTCAAGTCGCGGCGCATAGGAGTCACCAGCCGCTCATCATATATCATCTATGCCATCTCCTGATTCCGGCGATGAAAAGCTCGAAAGGGGGTAATTTAACTACCTTGCCCGGCCATGTGGTACAGGCGCCGGAGGCGGCCTCGCCCAGGGCGAGCCCTTGCCCAGCTCGGGCGCGCAGCACGGAGCTGGCCCAACTGGGGCAGAGTGTGGTAATCCGAACACGAGGGAGGTGCGCAGTGGCGACTGTGGCATGTGTCAAGTGTGGTGAAACGCGAGACGGGCTCGCGATGCCGCCCTTCGGAAACGAGCTTGGTCAGCGGGTGCAGGCCTCAGTCTGCAGCGTTTGCTGGGGTGAGTGGCTCAAGCACCAGACTGCGCTGATCAATCACTACGCGTTGAACGTCCTCGACCCCAAGGCCAAGACGTTTCTCTACGAACAGCTCGAAGAGTATTTCTTCGGCCCCCCGACACCCTAGGGCCAGACGAGACCGAGTAGGGTGCCTGGCCTGCCCAACTGAGCACGCGGCCCCCGTTTCCGAGGGCCGCGTGCGCCGTACGAGGTACTGGGAACTAAGAATCGCGCCTTGGCGCTCGGATGATCACCCGCTCCCCGGTGCGCAGCCTGTTCTGCTCGGGGCCGAAATAGAAGTTGTAGCGACTCGAACGCTCCGGCACGACGGCTTCGATCGTCTGACGCTGCTTCTGGCGCATGATCACGATCGACACCGTCTCGCCCGCATCGTACGAGCGCAGGATGCGGAGCGCGTGTGCAGCGCTCGTGGGCTCTCGAGAGCCGATCCGGAGAATCACGTCTCCGCTCTGGAGCCTCAACGACTCGTCCGACGGGCCCCGGACGACCAGTACGCCGTCTGTAGTACCGAAGTAGGAACCGAGCTCCGGGTTGAGCCCAACCAGCTCCATGTCGAGCCAGCGGTTCGGCAACGCGTAAGCGAGCGTGCGTGACAGCTCCCTCATCGGCTCCACCTCAATCCGTGGCGCCATCCGGAGCCGGAACGCCGTGTCGAGCGCCATGGCCAGCGGCATACCCTCCGGCTCGAGGATCTCCGCAATGACGGTGGCCGTTCGCGTCTCGCCACCGCGCCGATACTCGATTCGTGCGGTATCTCCCTCGTCAAGCTCGCGGGCCAGATCGACCAGCTTGATCCCTGGCTCCGACTCGTCGGGACTCGCTGGAGGATACCGTCCGACCAGCGATTCGCCGTTCAACTTCGTCAGGATGTCACCGGCTTTGAGACCCGCTTTCTCCGACGGCCCACCGGGCGTCACCGCCTGGAGCACGGCGCCGATTGAGTCCGTGGCCACGTCTCTCGCCGTCTTGACGACTACGCCCAGACGGGGGCGACCCCACGACGACACCCACACCTGCCCGCGCGGCGCGACCGTAATCGCTCCGCGCAACTGGAGTCCCAACTCGCGCTCCAATTCGCGCACGCGCCGCTGCGCGTCGCGTTGCGCGCGTCGTGCCTCCTCGAGCTCCCTGCGCGCGGCTTCCGTTCGTTCAGGGTCTTGACCCACTGCTGGCGCGGCGGTCAGGACACCGAGTGCGAGGAGTGTCACCATCAGTTGCTTCGTCATCACGATCCGTACTTCCTTTCCTATTTCGTGTGCTTCACCCTAGAAACCGACACTCGCGGCCCGGGTGACGTGAACGCCAACCAATGCGTCCAGCAGCTCCACACGCTGCTGCCACAGGTCCACCGACTCAGGGACGATCGTCGGGCTCCGGCCGACTTCGCCGAGCCGCGCGTCGATCCACGCGATCTGGTCTTCGAGTTGCACCACCGCGTTGGCCGCACGGCCGTTCAGCACTCGTCCGTCGGGACCGATCGCGCGCAACGTCGCTTCGAGCTCCTGGGACTGCTCCATCAGCACCGCCAGCTCTCCGGTCGAGTCCGTGATCGGCGGTTCACCCTCTCGCCCAGCCCGCACCGCAACGACGAGTGCAAGTGTCGCCGCGAATGCCACGGCCGCACGGCCCGCGTACCACCAATTCCTCCGCCGCCGTTCGGCGAGTGCCGCCGCTCGCACCGCAGACCATCGATCGCGGGGCGGTCGACGCACGGGCAATGCGCGGAGCCGTGCAGCCGACTGATGGAGACGCTCCAGCTCGTTGGCACATTGCTCGCATCCGGCCACGTGATCGGCCACACCCGCCTCGGGCTCGCCGTCGCGCAGGCCGAGGAGCTGCTCCATGCTCGTATGCGTCGCGTCCTTCATCGTTCTGGTCCTTCCCACACCAGCCAGTCGCGAAGCCGTGCGTGCGCTCGTGCCAGCTGGGACTTCGAGAAGCTCACCGTCTTGCCCATGAGGCCAGCAATCTCCTCGTGTGTATATCCCTCTACGTCGTGTAGCCATACGACTGCTCGCGCCGTATCCGACAGCCGCGCGAGTGCCACTTCGAGATCCATCCGCTCGTGCACGCGATCGGCGCGTCCACTCGCCGAGACCCCGACCCCACCCTGCTCGTCGTACTCATCTGCGTTCCGGTACTTCTCGCGGCGCAAACGCATCAGGGCCTTGCTCGCTGCCACCGTCCGAATCCAGCCCCACACGGAGCCATCGCCGCGGTACCGCTTGATGCTCCGTACGACCTCGAGGAACGTCTCCTGGAGCACATCCTCGGCATCCTCAGCCGTCCGGCACATCCGGCGGGCGAGGTTGTAGACCGGCACCTCGAAGGCCCGATACAGCGCCTCCAGCGCCTCCAGGTCCCCCGTGCGCGCCCTCGCAACGAGGGCCTCGTCAAATACCTCTGCCACAGCCGTTTGCATGGCTACTTGGTAAGATGCCTCCGACGGGCGGACCGTCGCACTCGCTGCGGTCGACTCCGGATTCGGCTACGGGGTGAGCTCCGTGAACGCCTCCGCGAGCCCCTCCTGGATCCTGCGGGTCACAGGCCCGGGAGTGCCGGATCCCACCGATTGTCCGTCCACCGAGATCACCGGGGTCACGTCGGTGGTGGTGCCGGTCACGAACGCCTCGGTCGCGCGGGAGAGCTCGGCGCGGAGAATGGGACCTTCTCGGACAGGGAGGCCGAGCCGTTGCGCCAACTCGAGAACGACGCGTCGGGTGATCCCGGGTAGTATCTGGTTGGAGAGCGGGGCCGTGACGAGCACGTCGGCGAGCACGGCACAGAATGAGGTGTGTGCCCCTTCGAGCACGACGCCATCGCGCACGAACAGGGCTTCCTCCGCTCCGGCCTGCATCGCCTGCTCGGCCGCGAGGACGTTGGGGAGGAGGCAAATTGACTTGATGTCGCACCGGCCCCAGCGCACGTCCGGAACCGTGATCACGCGAATCCCCTCATCCAGCGAACTGCGCCGGGGAGTGAACGCCTGCGCCGCCAGATAGACCGACGGGGGCGCCGCGGGGCGCGGGAAGGCGTGCGTACGCGGGGCCGCTCCGCGGGTGAGTTGCATGTAGACGGTGGCCTGGCCGTGCTCGAGTCCGTTGCGCGCGAGCAGTTCATGCGCCACCGCCGCGACATCCAGACCGCCCGCGTCGATGTCCAGCGCGGCGGCACCCCGCGAGAATCGATCGATGTGGTCGGCGCCGCGGAACAGGCGCCCGTCGATCGCCCGAATGACGTCGTACACGCCGTCGCCAAAGAGAAACGCCCGGTCGTCGGGAGAGACACGGACATTCGCCTTCGGGACGAAGGCTCCGCACCAATACACGACCTGGTCGCTCATTCGACGACCAGATTGACCAGCCGATCGGGCACGTAGATGGTCCGCCGGACCGTGCGGCCCTCGACGTGACGCTGGACGTTCTCCCGAGCCAGTGTCACTGCCTCGGGCTCCGCGATCCCGCGGGAGACGTGCAGACGCCCTCGTACGCGCCCATTCACCTGGACCACCAACTCGACCGTGTCTTCGATGGCGAGCGCACGATCCGCTTCGGGCCAACGAGCGTCGAACACTGAGCCCTCGTGGCCAAGGGTGGCCCAACACTCTTCGGCGATGTGCGGTGCTAGCGGCGCGATCATGATGATCAGCGGGTCCACGGCCGCCTGCACAGCCCCGCCGTGCTCACGGACCGTATTGAGGTATTCCATTGCCGCAGCGATCGCCGTGTTGTAGTGCAGCTCCTCGATATCCTCGGTCACTTTCGCGATCGTCTGATGGAGTTTCTTGAGCACCGGCTTCGGAGGCTCCTCCGCTTCCCGATGCGCGGCCTCGTCGACCGCCGCCCACACCTTATCGAGGAACCGGCGCGCTCCCGCGATCCCTTCGTCACGAAAATCGCCGCCTTCTTGATAGGGCCCGAGGAACATGAGGTAGATGCGGAACGCGTCCGCACCCCATTTCGCGACGTACTCGTCGGGGATCACGACGTTGCCCCGCGACTTCGACATCTTGGCGCCGGCCTTCACGATCAAGCCGTGGGCGCGGAACCTCCTATACGGCTCTGCAAACGGGAGGTGGCCGAGATCGTGGAGCGCCATGGTCACCCAGCGCGAATACAGGAGGTGGAGGACGGCGTGCTCGTTGCCGCCGATGTACATGTCCACGGGCAACCACCGCCGTGTGCGTGCGGAATCCCACGGCCTATCGTCGAAGTCGGTGCTCGGATAGCGCAGGAAGTACCAGGCCGAGTCCAGAAACGTGTCCGAGACGTCCGTCTCGCGACGCGCCTTGGCCCCGCACGAGGGGCACGGCACGAAATACCACTCCTCGTGGCGTGCGAGGGGGGAGACGCCCGTGTCGTCGGGCCGGAAATCCTCGATGAGCGGAAGCTCCACCGGCAGGTCGTCTTCTGGCACGGGCACCGGCCCGCACGCACGACAGTAGATCACGGGAATCGGCGGTCCCCAAAACCGCTGGCGAGAAATGCACCAGTCGTGCAGCCGGTATTGGACGCGCGCTGCTCCGGCGCCTTCTTCCTCGAGCCACGCCGTGATGGCCGGAACGGCCTCCCGGCATGGCTGCCCGTCGAACCTCTCGCTCGCGGTGAGCACTCCGTCCCACGTGATGATGGGCAACGGCGAGTTGGCTTCGTCGCGTACCACCTGCCGGACTGGAAGGCCGAACTTGGTCGCAAACTCGAAGTCGCGCTCATCGTGCGCGGGTACGGCCATGATCGCGCCGGTTCCGTACTCCATCAGCACGTAGTCCGCGACCCAGATCGGCACGGTCTCTCGGGTTGCCGGGTTCCTCGCATAGGAGCCCGTGAACACGCCAGTCTTGTCCTTGGCGATCCGCCGAGAGACGATGTCTTGACCCGCTGCCGCCCTCCGGTACGCATTCACCTTGGCGCGCTCTTCGGCTGCGGTGACCGCGTCGACGAGTGGGTGTTCGGGCGAGAGTACGAGGTACGTGGCTCCGAAGACCGTGTCCGGCCTGGTGGTGAATACACGGATCTCCGTCCCCATGGGTGTGCCGAAGACGATCTCCGCTCCCTCGCTACGCCCGATCCAATTCCGCTGCAGCGCTTTGGTGCTCTCTGACCAGTCGAGCGAATCGAGGTTCGCCAACAACCGTTCGGCCGAGTCGGTGATACGAAAGAACCATTGCTCGAGAAACCGGAGCTCCACACGCGTCTGGAGGTGTCGCTCGCAGTAGCCGTCGATGACCTGTTCGTTTGCGAGCACGGTCTTGCACTCGGGACACCAGTTCACGGCCGCCTTCTTGCGATAGGCGAGCCCCGCCTTCAGCAACTTGACGAAGATCCACTGCGTCCACCGATAGTAGTCGGGATCCGTGGTGGACAGCTCGTGGCTCCAGTCGAGCATCAATCCCATGCGTTTGAGCTGCGTGCGGAAGCGGTTGATGTTCTCGGGAATGAGTTCCGCGGGATTCCGGTTGACCGACAGCGCGTAGTTCTCGGAGTGAATCCCGAACGCGTCGAACCCCATGGGCTCGAACACCGACTCCCCTCGCAGGCGCCGGAATCGACCGTACACATCGGCCCCGGTGAAGGCGTAGACGTTCCCAACGTGCAGTCCCTCGGCTGAGGGATAGGGGTACATCATGAGCGTGTAGAACGGCCGCTCGGCACCATCGAGGTCCGGCTCGTTCGTTCGCTTAGCGGCCCAGTGCGCCTGCCAGCGAGCCTCAACCGCTTGCGGATCGTAGAGGGGTGGTTTGCGCTCGTCCATCGAGCGCGGAAATCTAACGGGCTTGCCGGGTTAGGTCACCTCTCGTAGGTTAGGCCGAACCGGTCATCCATGGCTTCTTTGACTCCCGCCGAACCCCGTCAGCGCTTCCTCCTCGTCGGTGGCGGCGCGGCGCTCGTCATCGTCGCGGCGGTCACCGCCTTCGCCAATGCCGCGGTTTCTCGCACGCTCGACCGTCAGGCCGACCGGCGCGTCCGCGATCTCGCCGAACATGCGGCATTGATTGCGAACGAGGTCATCGGCGCAGCGCAGCGAGAGGTGCGCTCGTTGGCCGAGATGCCCGATGTCGTGGCGGCTGCGCAGGAGGCTACTGCCACGGCCGATCGCCTCGGACTCCCGATCCTCCCCGCCGAAGTCCGTGAAGCGCGCTACGCCGCCACCCACGTGATGGGCGCGCCGCCGGAGCTCGAAAGCTATTTCGCGACCTGGCCGGGCCGCTCCGATCTTGGGTACGTCCTGCTCACCAATCGCTACGGATACGCGGTGGCCGCATCCGCCCCCCCCGCGGCCCTAGGGCACGGAGGCGAAGACTGGTGGCGGGCGACCGTACGCGATCGGGCGTTCGTTGGCAACGGCGCGGCGGAGCGAGCCCCGCTCGGGGTCGTTCTCGAAGTGGCCGCGGTGGTTCCCGGTCCCGCCGGGGAGCCACCTCCCGGCGCGGTGCTTGGCCTGCTGCGCCTGGACCGGATCGGCGAGTCCGTCCCCGAGGGAGCGCGGGCCGGCGGTGTCGAGTGGGACCTGGTCGATGTCCGCGGGCGGGCGGTCGTATCCACCTCAGCCGAGCGTCGCTTCACCGATGTGGCCGACAGCGCTCCGGCAGCGCTTGGCGTGCGCGTCTACCGCGAGAGCGGCCCAGAAGGCGGCTGGGTGATCGCCCACGCACCAGCGCTCGGGGGCTCGTGGCGCGTCGTCGTCCGGCAGCCGATCCCGCTCGCCCTCGTGGGCGGACGCGCCGCCCGCGGAGCGATCTTCCTTTCCTCGGGCATGCTGCTCGCCGTCGCGCTTGCCGTGCTGGCCTGGATGCAGCGCTGGTACCGGGAACGGGTCACGCAACCGGTCACCGAAGCGGGCGCCATGGCAGAACGAGTCGCCGCCGGGGACCTCACGGTGGCCATCGTCCCCACGACCGACGAGGAATCTCGGCGCGAGGTGGCTCCCCTACTCGCATCGATCGAAATGATGGTCGCGGCGCTCCGCGCGCTGGTGACGGCGATCAGAGCCGCGGCAACCGAATCCGCGGTCATGGCGCAGCAGATCTCCGCGGCAACCGAACAGATGACGGCGTCCACGGAGGAGATGGCTTCCACCACCCAAGACCTCTCACGCAAGGCGACGGAGCAGGCATCACTCGTGCGTGCCGGAGCAGACGAGGCCGGACAGATCGTCGAGATCGCGACTCGGTTGGCCGCCGGTGCGGGTGAGGCCGCACGGCGAAACGCAGATCTCGCCGCGCTCGCAGAGACGCATCGCGAGCAGCTCAACGCCTCCACCGCCGAGCTCCGAGCCTTGGCCCAGGAGATCGAGGGCGGTGCGGCCGACGCGGAGCGATTGGCGGAGTCGTCGAGCGAGATCCAGAAGTTCGTCACACAGACCAAGTCGATTGCAGCACAGACGAACATGCTGGCGCTGAACGCGGCGATCGAAGCGGCCCGAGCCGGCGTCCAGGGACGAGGCTTCGGCGTCGTGGCAGACGAAGTCCGCAAGCTCGCCGTGCGGGCTGCCGGGGCCGCCACCTCGACCGCGGAAACGGTGGGTCAGGTGCTCGCGCAAGTTCACCAAACCCGCGAGCGCCTCGTCCGACTGTGGCAGCGATCGGCGGCGGCTCGCGACGTGGCTGAGACGGCGGCGCATGGACTGGAGACAGTCGCGCGTGAGGCGGAGGCCAACCGGGCTTGGACAGGCGAGATTTCAGATGCCTCTGGCGAGGCGCGCCGCCTCGTGGGTGAGATCGCTGAACGACTCGAGACGCTGGCTGGCGGCACGGAAGAGTTCGCCGCTGCGGCCGAACAGATTGCTGCGGCGAGCCAGCAGCAGAGCGCCTCAACCGAAGAGATCGCCGGTTCTGCGGCCCGGCTCTCCGACGCGGCCGATCGACTTCTCCGCGCCGTCACGTCGTTCCGACTCGAGCAGGTGGAGGACGCCCCAGCTCTGGTAGACGCGGCCGACTGACACCCAGCGACGCCGCTACCCAACACGGAGGCGGATATTATCGATTGGCTCGCAGGAGCGAGGGCCGCGTCAGACCGTGTCGAGGAGGACGAAGCGGACGTCGAGGACGTCGGGCATGGCCCTGAGCGAGTCGAGGACCTCGCGAGTAACCTCACCGTCCACTGAGATGACCGCGAGCGCCGCCTGATCTTCGGGAGTAGGCACGTCCCGCCGGGCCTGATGGTAGCTCCCAATGTTGACGCCGGACTCCCCCAGCAGCATGCCAACTCGCCCGATCACGCCCGGCACGTCGCGGTTTCGTAGCACCAACATCCGGCCCTTCGCCACGACATCGAACCGGTAACCGTCAACCTGCACGAGCCGCGCCTGGCCCCCACCTGCCAGCGCGCCGGTGACCGAGACCTCGCCTCCCGCGGTTTCGAGCGCAACGCCAACCGTGACAGCGTAGCCGGCTTCCGCCGGTCCGACGCGGCGGGATACCACGACACCGCGCTCCTCAGCGAGCACTGGCGCGTTGACGATGCTCACCTGACCCACACCCATCCCGCGCAGCACACCCTCAACCGCCGCGAGTTGTACGGGCCGCGGCGCGTCTTCATCGCGGCCACCGATGCTCACCTCCACCTTCGCCACGGTTTGTTCGCCGAGCTTGACCGCGAGGTGTCCGAGCAGGCGCGCGAGGTCGAGGACCGGAGACAACCGCACCAGGCCCTCCCGCGATACGCCCGGAACGTTGATGGCGCTGCTCATATCGCCGGCCAGGAGCGCGTCGCGCAGGGCTTCACAAATCTCCGCCGCCACCCGCTCTTGAGCCTCCGCCGTCGATGCCGCGAGATGGGGCGTGACGAGCATCCGCTCGTGGCCGCGAAACGAGTGATCGGCGGGAAGCGGCTCGGTGGCAAAGACGTCGAGCGCTGCCCCCCCGAGCTTCCCGCGGTCGAGGGCTTCGAGGAGCGCCGCCTCATCGACGAGCTCGCCCCGGGCCGCATTCACCAGCACGGCCCCCGGTTTCATGAGCGCGAGATGGTCAGCGTCGAGGAGATGCCGCGTGCGTTCGGTGAGCGCGAGGTGCAGCGTCACGACGTCAGCCTCCGAGAGCAGCTCGTCGAGCGAGACGAGCTCGACCCCCCGGCTGTCGTCTCGTGGAACGTACGGGTCGTGCGCCAGCACTCTCATGGAGAAGGCACGTGCGATGTGCGCGACTTGGTTGCCAATCCGTCCGAGTCCGACGATACCGATCGTCTTGCCGCGCAGCTCCGAGCCCTCGAAGCGCTTCCGATCCCAGTCGCCGCGCCGCATCGATGCCACCGCATCTGGGATGCGGCGCGCGAGCGAGAGGAGCAGGGCAATCGTGTGCTCCGCCGCGCTCACGGTGTTGGCACCCGGGGCGTTGAGCACCGCGATCCCCGCTCGCGTCGCAGCGGACACGTCGATCGTGTCCACTCCGGTCCCGGCGCGCGCGATGACCTTGAGCCGCGGAGCTCGCCGGATGACATCACCAGTCACGCGTGTCGCGCTCCGAACGAGAAGCGCATCGGCCTCCGGGAGGGCGTCATCAAACGCCTCCCGGCCCTTACCCGCTACGTTGACAAGCTCGATGCCGTTCGCCTGCCGCAGAATCGCCAGGCCAGGCTCCGCGATTCGATCGGGTACCACGACCCGCAGCGTCACGTCAGCGCCTCCTCCACGATACCGAGCACAGCCTCGACGCCCTCGACAGTGTGGTCACCCATGTGCCCGATCCGAATCGTTCGCTCCTTGAGCGCACCGTACCCGGTCCCGATCACGTAGCCGGCCGCTTGTGCGGCCCGGACGACGGCCTTCCCCGACACCGACTTCGGCATCGTGAGGCAAGAAACCGTCCAGCTGCGGTGATGTTCTGATGGGAGGAGGTCCACGCCGAGCGCCGCGCCGCGCTCAGCGACCCACCGCTCCACGGCAATGCGCATCTGCTCGTGCCGGGCCCACCGCGCCTCGATCCCCCCCGCATCGCGGATGCGCTCGAGCTGGCGCTCCAGAGCGTAGAGGAGCGGGATCACGGGGGTGTTGGTAGGCTGGTGCGCCGCGAGTGCCTCTTCGAATGCCAGAACGTCGAAGTAGAGCCCACGGCCCTCCAGATGACGAGCGCGCTCGATCAATCGCTCCGAGGCGACACCAAGCGCGAGCCCGGGCGGGAGGGCCAGCGCCTTTTGTGAACCGGTGAGAACGAAGTCCAAGTCCCACGCGGCCGTTTCCACGGGGCTTCCGCCAACCGAGGTCACGCCGTCCACCAAAAGCAGCACATCTGGGAATTCGCGCACGACGGCCGCGAGATCGGCGAGTGGAGCCAACGCTCCGGTCGACGTCTCTGAGTGCACCAGTGTCACGGCATCGACCGGCGTCCGCCGAAGGCTATCACGCAAGAGCTCGGGCTCGACCGTGGTGCCCGGGTGCACCTCGAGACGGATGACTTCCTTCGCGCACGCGGCAGCGATGTGTGCGAACCGGTTTCCGAACGCGCCTCCGACCAGTGAAAGGCAGCGGCGGCGTACTCCGTTCCGCACAGCGAGCTCCATGAACCCGGTCGCCGAGCAGCCACCGATCAGCACGGGGCGTGCGGCCCGAAAGAGGTCGCGCAGCGGCTCCTCCAGCCCAGCGAGGAGTCGCTCCATGTCGGCCCCGCGATGAGGGATCATCGGCCGCGTCATGGCCGCCAGCACGTCGGGGTGGACCTCGGTCGGGCCGGGCAGAAGGAACCGCCCGAACGAGCTTGCCGTCATCAAGCTACTCATGGACAACTGGCCTTCGGATAGGGGGACAGCGCCTGCCTCCGCGCTTCGGGCGGGCCGGACTGGTGATCGGTGCGGGCGCGAGACACACCGCAGCACGAATAGTAGCCGTCGATCCCGTGCTATGTCACCCGTTCGAGACGGGCGTTGGCTCGATGGGCACGGCCGGCCTTGGCACGGGGGCGGCCGTCGACGATGACGATGTCGGCCGTGAAGTCGAAGCGCCCACGGAACAGCGAGCTCCCCACCCCGTACGCGTCCACCGGCACACCTGACTCCTCGAACGACCGTATCTTGGCCACATCGAAACCGCCCGAGACCACGATGCGCACATCGGAGAAGCCCTCGCGGTCGAGCCCGGCGCGAACGTTGTCGACCAGCTGCGGATTGACACCGGTCGGCCGAAAGGTCCCCATCTGTGGAATGATAGACCGATCGACGAGCGTTTCCGAAGTATCCAGCCGGACACCGTAGAGTCGATCGCCCAGCGCGCGTGCGACCCCGACCGCCGTCCGGACACTGTCGTTGTCGTAGTCTACCAACGTGATGAGTCTGACGTCCGGCTCCATGTGCTCGGCGAACCTCGTCGCGGCGAGCACGGTATCGCCATCATAGGCCGCGATGAGTCCATGCGGCACGGTGCCGATCCCCTCCGATCCCCACCACGATGCCTGGGCATCGGTGGAGACGCCGATTGCGCCGGCGATGTGCGCAGCGTACCCGTCTCCAGTCTGCACGAGCCAGTGGTCGTGACGCGCTGGGAAGAACATCACCTCCTTCGGCCGTGCTGCTTCCACCACGCGCCGGGTGTTGGTGCCCACCCGGGTCCGCCGCGCCAACACCCCGAGATACAGCGTTTCGAGATGGGAGAAGGCGTCGTATGGCCCCTCGATGGTGAGTACGGTCTCCCACGGCTCGATCGCGTCGCCGTCGTAGAGCGCGTGGACCACGAGGTCGGGCCATTCGATGGCGCACAGCTTGAGGATGGCGATCGCCTCGTCGATGCCACCCAGGAACGCAGGCGCCTTCCCAAAGACCTGCATCAAGACGCGTGGGCGGTGGCGATCGGCGAGGAGCACCTCCCTCGCCCGGACGAAGTACTTGTCCGAGTAATACCCGGCGCGCATCCGCTCCACCGGGAGATGAAAAATGGCCGGATCGAGGCGAGGGCGGTCGTTCATGGAACGCTGTCGAAGCTCGCGCCGTCGACGCCCCGCGTCAATTCCAGCACCTGCGATTGACAGCCCGACGGCCCTTCAGTACAACCGTTTACACGTCTCACAGGAGTCAGCAGTGACCGACGCGATCACCCGCCGTGACTTTCTCGGGACGGCCGGATCCCTAGCGGGAGCCACCTTTGCGATTCCACATCCCATCACCCAACCTCGACCGCTGCCACCTGCCAGCCGCTGGGCGGCTGCGCCGGTCGTGGTGGCCAGCGCCAACGGGCTCCGTGGAGTGGCCAAGGCGTACGAGCTCCTTCTGGCCGGTGCCGACACGCTCGACGCCGGCGTGGAGGGGGTCAAGATCCAGGAGCTCGACCCGCAAGACACCTCGGTGGGCTATGGCGGGCTGCCGAACGAAGAAGGAGTGGTGCAGCTCGACGCCTCGTGCATGCACGGTCCGTCGAAGCGCGCGGGGGCCGTTGCCGCGCTCGAGGGGATCAAGACACCGAGCGAAGTAGCGAAGCTCGTCCTCAAGTACACCGATCACATCCTTCTGGTGGGCAAGGGGGCCAAGCGGTTTGCGCTCTCGTTCGGTCTCGAGGAAGCGGACCTCATGACGCCGCGGTCTCGAGAGGCGTGGCTCCGCTGGCGACAGAATCGAGGGGCATCGGACGACTGGCTCAACGTCACCGACGACGATCAACTGCTCCCGCGCCCCACGGGGACGATCAACTGCAACGTGGTGGGCGCCACTGGAGAGATTTCCTCGATCACGACCACGAGTGGCCTCGCATGGAAGATCCCGGGGCGCGCCGGCGATTCGCCGATCATCGGGGCGGGCCAGTACACCGACCCTGAGGTGGGTGCCGCCGGCTCCACTGGTCGCGGCGAGTCGAACATCATGGTGTGCGGCGCTTTCTTGTGCGTAGAAATGATGCGACGAGGGATGTCACCGACCGATGCCGGCCTCGAGACACTCCGGCGCGTCTTGGCCATGAGTGAGCCTCGCCTCCTCGGCGACGGTGGCCGGCCACGGTTTGGCTTGAGCTTCTACCTCGTGAACAAGCGCGGTGAGTTCGGTGGTGTCTCGCTCACTCCGAGCCGCTATGCCGTCTGCGATGCTGACGGAGCGCGGCATCTGGACACGGCATTTCTCTTTGAGCGCCGCTAGCCGGCTGCTCCGGCTCGCCTTGGGCCTGGCGGCGGCTGCCCCAGCCACCGCCCAAGAAGCGGGTGGACTCGAAATCACCCGCTCCCTCTACCCGCTCATCTACTGGCAGGGCTCCACAGGATGGACGGCGCGCGGGGTCTTGCGCTTCTCCGCCCCGGTTGATCCCTCGCGCCCGGAAGTAAACGCCCTGGATGCCGGCATCAGTGTCTTCGCTGGAACGCAGGGCTATCGAGGCGTCGACGTGGCCTTCT
>JBDHCY010000035.1:0-31906 GCA_039591795.1 Gemmatimonadota bacterium
TTGGCAGTCGGTCAGCGCTTTCGAGTGGGTGGACGACCGTCGGCTCGGCGCACCGGTCGTTTGGGTCGCCGAAGGGAAGCATGCACACTACGTCTCGTCGGACGCGTGTGACGACGGTGCCAACCGCTTCGACGAGTGCGATTTCAACAACGCTCGCTTTCGCTTCCCCATCGTCTACGGCCAGCAGAATATCGGCAGCCGAAGCCAGCCGCTTCGCGACTGCGTCGGCCCGTTCTGGGGGAGCGATATGACCAATCCCGCGAGCACCGAGTGCCTTTGGAGTACATCGGTTCGCCTCACCTTCGACGGCTGGCAGGGGTACTCGCACAACGGTGGTGCCCGCCCCTACGGCGACCAACTGGCTCTGTACGCGGGCTTTTGAGGAGGGTGGCTCATGACTGCTCTGCGCCTGTCGACGATGTTGCCCGTTGTGGCGCTTTCCCTCGTCGCGACACCGTGCGCGGCGCAGCGCGGGGGCCCCCGACTCACGACGGGTCTGCCGGCGGCCCATGCGCGCGTCGGTCCGACCATCCCCCCTCTGCGAGCTCAGGGGTCACTGACGCGTAAGACCACGTTCCTCGAGCGGTTCGCTTACGGGGTCGGCGCCGGGTTCCTGGGAGCGGTCGCCGCCTCGGCGATCGTCGACGGGGATGGCGACGAGTGGCTGGCGTTCCCCCTCATCGGGGTCGCGAGCGCCACCGGTGTCATGCTGGTCACCTCGGCGCACGAGGGCGCCCGCCCCTGGTCCACGCTCCTCGGCACCGCGATCGCCATGACGATCCCTGCCCTCGTGTTCGCCACCGTGGAGGACGGGGGAGAGGGGCCAACGGGCTTCCAGCTGGGCCTGGGGTTCGCGATACTCCTCTCCGCGCCACTCGGGGCGGCCGCGGGACACGGCCTCGGAGCCAGCTAGCCGGGACGCGCGTGTGGCTGCGAGGCGTGCCTTTGGCCGAGGAATCGAGCGCAGGAATCGCGCTCATCGCCCACGTGTCGGCTCACATCCGACTCGCACCCCGTCACTGTGTCAGCGGGTGCCCGACGTCCCCGACGGCGCCACGCCCAACTCGCGGTAGATCGCGGCCGGATCGTACAGCACGCCGCCCTTCATGACGAGCGAGACGCGCCGCACGGCGGAGATGTCCTCCATGGGGTCGCCATCGACGAGGATCAGGTCCGCGAGCATCCCGGTGGCGATGGCGCCGATCTCCTCGTGGCGCCCCGCCACACGGGCCGCACCGTGCGTTGCCAGCCAGAGCACGTCGCCAGGCGGGATGCCCGCCGCGACGTACAGCTCGAGCTCTCGGTGTAACGAGAAGCCCGCGAGCGCGTCGGTGCCCGGAACGATCATCACGCCCGCCGCCCAGAGCGCGCCGACGAAGTCCAGCATCTTGCGGAATGAAGCACGGTAGCGCTCGTCCATTCCATCCGGCACGGGCAACCCACCCCCCAAGAACCCTCTCCCCACCTGGGGCGGAAAGCGCTCTGCCACCATCGCGTACCCCGGGGCCGGCTCCCCGGGCCGAGCCGTGAACATCGTCTCGAAGATGGCGACGGTTGGATCGACGACGACGTTCTGGCGACGGAGCAGTCGAATGAAGCTCCTCACGCTGTCGGCACTCAGGTCGAGATCGGCCCCGTAGCGCCCCACAGTCGTGAAGCGGAGCGGAGTGCGCGTGTCGAGCGTGTCGCCGAAGAAATTCAGGAACAGCATGTTGGCATGCTGGATCTCGTCGAACCCGGCGCGGACGGCTTGCTCAGCCGTCATTCCCTTCGGAATGTGGCCGCTCACGCGCAGGCCCTTCGCATGCGCGCGCTCGATGATAGGGCGAACCAGAGCAGGATCGAGCGAGCTGTACACCTTGATCTGCTCGTGACCCGTCTCGGCGTACCGGTCCACCGCCGCCACGGCCTCCTCGGCGGTGGCGACCAATACACGGGTGGGCCCCTGGTACGGCCCGGGCCCGTCCATGAACCCCGCCAACACGACGCGAGGCCCGATCGCTTCGCCCTCGTCCCACTGCCGTTTTCGCTCGAGCAGCTTCTCGGTGTCGTTCGCGAGATCGCGAACGCTCGTGACGCCGGCGGCGATGTGGAGCATGCCGTCGACGTCCGAATTGTGGGTGTGCATATCCCACAGACCCGGAAGGAGCGTCTTGCCGCGGCCGTCGATCACACGGGCGCCGACCGGGGTCACCCGAGCGCCGCCCCCCACCACCGATGCGATCCGACCGTCCTCGACAACGACCGTCGCACCGTGGACCAGGCGTGCCTTCGGCGCATCGAACAGGGTGACGCCCGTGAAAGCCACAGGGCCTGGCTGGCTGGCGAGACGACTGGCGAGCTCGCGATAGCGCCCCGACTCCGCTGAGTCCTGCGCTGACTCGAGCTCCCCTACCACCGACTCCCACCCAGCCCGGACAACCGACACCCAGCCGGTGGCCACCGCGAACAGGCTGCCGTCCTCATCGAGCCAACTGCGGCTCGGCGTGAAGCCCAGCCCCGTGATGGCATACTGTGTGACCGTCGCCGTGCGCCCACTGGCGCCAACGGTGCGCGTCACCACCTCTTCGATGCTGGCCTCGCCGCCCGGGAGCAGCGCGAGCTGGCGCCCCGGCGCCGCGAGCAGTGCCCGCGCGAGGACGGCACCGTCTTCGAAGGTCGACTGAAACGGCACGTAGACCGCCGACGCTGCCACCGTCGCCTCGCCCCGCTCGGTCGTGCTCTCCCACGTCGCGCGACCCCCGGCGAGCGAGAACCGCTCCCGCACGGGGGCCTTGAGGTAGTCGTTCCCCGTGATCTCGACCTGTATCGGTATGCCGGTGCTATCGACGACGATCCGCTGGTCGAGAACGGGCCCGCGGCCCCGGTCGGTGTACTCGAAGTGGATGCGGATCACGCCGTCGGCGTCGCGCCAGACGACCTGCGAGCCGGCGACGTTGCCTTGAAGAAGCACAGTGTAGTGCGTGGAATCGCGAGCTGCGTCCGCGGTGGCAATGACCGGGACGATAGGAGCAGAGAGGGCGAATGCGACGATCACAATAGCCGGCATGGCAGATCCATTCGTTCGTAGCGATCCCGCGAAGATGGGGACGGCGCCCTGTTCAAGCAACAACTGCGCCGTCCCGGACCCGGGAGGAGTACGGGTGAATCCCTCCCCGGAGGCGACCAGCGGCGCCCGCCCCTCTGAAGACGGTAGGCCCTGCACGTCCCGGGGTTCGACCGGGGCGGATCCGGCCATGGACAGCGTGGGCGGCTTGGGGAGATGCTCCCGCCGGCGCCGGGTGTGGTCGCGGCGGAGGGACGGTCTATCGCCAAAACCTGGCGCGATGCCGCCAGGCCCATACCTTGTGCACTTGATCTCATGCGCGTCTCGAGCTCACAATCGGCCGGCCCTCCAGACCGCCGCAGTCTCCGAACGGCTGGCACCACCCTTCTCGTAGCAGCGGTGCTGAGCGGAGGCGCTGTGGCGCAATCCGACATCACGCGCTTCGTGCGGTTTGCCCACGACGGACGCGTGGCGTACGGCATTCTGGACGGCGAGCGCGTGCACGAGCTCAACGGCGACCTCTTCGCCGCTCCCGTCCGTACCGGCCGTACCCTCCGGCTCGATCGGGTACGGCTCCTCGCTCCCTGCGTTCCTTCGAAAGTCATCGCCGTCGGACTCAACTACCGCAGCCACCTCGGTGACCGACCTCCGGCGGCGTATCCGGGGCTCTTCGCCAAGTACCCTACCTCGATCGTCGGTCCCGAAGATTCGATCATCATGCCCGCCGACGCCACGAACCTCCACTACGAAGGGGAGCTCGTGGTCGTGATCGGACGCGAGGCGCGTCATGTGTCGATCGAGGAGGCTCCGCAGTACGTGTTCGGGGTGACGGCCGGCAACGATGTGAGCGAGCGCGATTGGCAGCGGGACGATCTGCAATGGCTCCGTGCCAAAGCGTCAGACACCTTCGGACCGATCGGTCCCGTCGTCGCGACCGGACTCGACTACGGCGACCTGCAGCTCGAGACCCGGGTGAACGGTGACCTACGCCAGTCGGCGCGCACGTCTGACCTGCTCTTCGATGTCGCAATGATCGTGAGCTACGTGAGCCGCTACGTCACTCTGCTGCCTGGAGACCTGATCTTTACGGGAACGCCCGGTTCGACAGCCGCGCTCGAGCCTGGAGACGTCGTTGAGATCGAGCTCGAGGGGGTCGGAATACTGCGCAACACGGTGGTGCGAGCTCCGACGGCCGAGGGAGGCGAGCGTGACTGATCGAGAGGTCTCGCGTCGAGACTTCGTTGGACAGTCCGGCTCGGTGTTGAGTGCAGCGTGGCTGGCGATCCAGTCGCCGGCGGTGCTTGCCGCCGCGCGCGACGCACGTCGTGCCGCGGACTTGCGATTGCCGTTCGACGTCCTCTCAGAGGATGAGGCGACGGAGCTGGAGGCGCTCGCCGCCCAGATCTTCCCAACCGACGAGACTCCCGGTGCACGCGAGGCCGGCGTCATCTACTTCATGGACAAAGCGCTCGGAAGCTTCGCCGCGAGCCAACTCGCCGGGATCCGCACCGGGCTCGTCGACCTGCGGCAGCGCGTCGCGTCGAAGCACCCCGGGGCCGACCGCTTTTCTGCCCTCCCCTTCAGCGATCAAACGAGCCTCGTCCGGGACATCGAGCAGACTTCGTTCTTCGCGCGGGTGCAGTCGCTGACCGTCATGGGAATGTTCGCCGACCCAGCGTATGGCGGGAACCGGGATCGGATCGGCTGGACGCTCCTGGGCTTCGATCCTCAACCCCAGTATGAACCGCCCTTTGGGCATTACGACGCCGAGGAGCGCGATAGTCGGTGATGCAGGAAGCGAGGGGGCGGCACTTCGCCACCCGTGACGAGGTCGACTTCGTCGTCATCGGCTCGGGCGCGGCGGGCGGAGTCATCGCGAAAGAGCTGTCCACGGCCGGCTTCGACGTGGTGGTGCTGGAGCAGGGCCCCTACCTGCCACCCACCGCGTTCGGGCACGACGAGCTCGCCGAGTTCCAGTTCGGGGAGCTGATGGGCTCACCGGCGGACTTCCCGACCACGTTTCGGGCGAACGAGGCCGATGAGGCACACGTGACGGGGGGAATCGCGCTGTTCTATGCGCGGTTGGTCGGCGGGAGCAGCGTTCACTTCACGGCCAACTTCTGGCGTTTGCACGAGATCGACTTCATCGAGCGGAGCCGCTGGGGGCCAATCTCCGGGACGGGGTTCGCCGACTGGCCCATCACGTACGCCGAGCTCGAGCCGTACTACACGAAGGTGGACTGGGAGATTGGCGTCTCCGGAGCGCCCGGCCCGTTCGACCCACCGCGCTCCAGGCCCTACCCCATGCCACCCCTGCCGGTCAAGTCATCGGGCATCTTGCTGGAGCGCGGTGCTCGGAAGCTCGGCCTCCGTCCCTTCCCAGCACCGATGGCAATCCTCTCGCAAGCCTTCGCCGGTCGGCCGGCCTGTATCAACTGCGGGTTCTGTCTCGGGTTCGGCTGCGAGGTGGGAGCGAAGTCGTCTACGCTCGCCGCGATGATACCGCTTGCCGAAGCGACCGGTCGCTGCGAGATCCGAGCCGAGAGTACCGTGTTCCGCATCGCCCACGATGAGGCCGGCCGCGCGCGTGAGGTGGTCTATTGGGACCGCGACGGTGTCGAACACGCTCAGCGCACCAAGGCCGTCGTGCTGAGCGCGAACGGAGCGGAATCGGCGCGCCTGCTTCTCGAGTCCGCCTCGAGCATGTACCCGAACGGATTGGCGAACTCCAGCGGCACCGTCGGCAAGTACCTCATGTTCAACGGACTCTCGTACGCACACGGGTACTTCGAGCACCCCTTGAACGAGTACAAGAGCGTCCAGGTCACGCGCCTGCTGCACGATTTCTACGACAGCGACCCACGACGGGGGTTCTACGGCGGCGGTGGGATCGACGGCCGCTGGCAATACTATCCGTTGTGGTTCGCCAACGCGGGTCTGCCACCCGACGCCCCTCGATGGGGAGCGGCCTACAAGCGGATGCTCAGCGAGTATTTCAACTACACGATGATGACGAACGGGCACACGACGTCGCTGCCGGTGGCCTCCAACAGCGTCTCACTCGACCCCAGCGTGAAGGACAAGTGGGGACGGCAGGCGATTCGCGTCACCTACCACGATCACGCGGACGACTTGGCGATGATGCAGTTCTTGCTCGATCGGGGGAAAGAGATTCTCGACGCGGCAGGCGCAAAACGCGTGTGGGAGACACCGGTCGCGCCGCAGACCAATGGCGCGCATCTCCTCGGCACCTGTCGGATGGGCAACGACTCGCGCGAGTCGGTCGTGGATCGCTACCACCGGGCGCACGACGTGCCCAATCTCTTCGTCTGTGATGGATCGAGCTTCGTCACGTCCGGCCGCGGTCAGCCGACGATGACGATCATGGCGCTCGCCTTTCGCGCGGCCGACCACATCGCGCGGTTCGCGAGGCGGGGAGAGATCTAGCGCCGCTGATGTACTCGGGAGAGCAGCCGCATCACGGCAGTGATCACGCGCGGGCCGGGCTCGCCGACAGCCCGGGGGTCCCACCCTCCGCCATGGCAACCAGCTTCCGGTAGCGTCTGCCGATCGCCACCGCGACCACAAGCCAGCCGGCGATCAGGACGAGATTCACGAGGGCGAGCTGATTGAAGGCGAGGCCCACGAGCTTCGTGCCCCCGAACCACATCACCGCCGCCATGACATCGCCAGCGCGCTGGAAGAAGGAGTCCACGGCCTGTTTTCCCTTGTACTTCTCCTCCCGTGTCGTCGGCAGAAAGAGCGCCTGGCGCGCGGTGTTGTTGAGTGAGTAGTCGGTCGAGTTTTCCGCCGTCTTCGCCCAGCGAACGGCGGCGAGCAGCGGAACGAATGCGATCAGGCCATAGGCCGCAAACGCGATGAGCGGGAGCACGAGTAGCGACCGGCCGACGCCCAGATACTTGAGTGCACGTGAGACGACGAACAGCTGCAAGACCATCCCGATCAGATTCACCACCGTCTGGTACCCAGAGTAGAAGCGGACTGAGACCTGTTCGGCGGCTGCCTCGGTCGCAGCGGCGAGTCGGGCCTGTTCCACGAAGGCCGCGACGATGTTCTCCCCCGTCGTGTTTACCCAGTTCAAGAGGAGCACCAAGAGTGCGATGAGGAGGAGATACCGGTTCCGAAAGACGAGTTGAAATGCGCTCCCGGTGGATGCGGGTGCCGCCTCCCTCTCGCGGGCGAGGTCCTCTGGCCGGATCCGCTTGATCGCCGCGTACGATCCCGTTGCCTGTTGGTAGTCCTCCGTGGGCACCTTGAACTCGCCGGTGGCCATGCGAAGCTGGGCCGTCGCGGCAGGGAGCGAGCCGGTGGTCCCGACGGGAGCGGTCTGGAGCTCGGTGCGCCGTCGCTCACGGAGGTCCGCGATGTTCGTGATCACGGCGCCCACGATCAACATGGCCGCCGCGATGAGCAGTAATTGACTCAAGCCCACAAGCGACGTGAGCCAACTCGGAAGCCACGCGCCGACGACCGCTCCCGACGTCGCTCCGAACGCGACGAGCGGGAAGAGCCGCTTTCCCTCGTCCGCTGTGTAGACGTCGTTGGCAAACGACCAGAACTGCGCGATCACCATGACGTTGAAGATCCCGAGCCAAATGAAGAAGACGATCCCGACCGACACGCCGAGGACCCGGAGCGCGTAAAACGCAACGAGACACGCAACGAAGAAGCCAGTAACAATGTTGATCAGGCGCCGCCGCGGGACGCGCGCGGCGATGGCCCCATACAGCGGGACCGCGCCGAGGAGGAGGAGCGCTTGTGCCGCCGCCGAGACGACGCGAGCGTCGACGCCACCCGCGGCGAGGACGAGCTCTTCACGCAACACCTTCATGATCGAGTAGGCCGTGAGGATCAGGAAGATGTTGCTCATGAGGAGGAGCGCCGTGGCGCTCTCTCCCGATCGAATGTCGGTGAAGAGCCGGAGGAACCGCTCGCCCGGGCCGGCCGGAGGGGACTGCACGCTCTCGCCCTACATCCCGACCTGTGTCGTCACGAACTCGGCCGCCGTGCGGAGGAGTGGCGCATGAGGCGACGGAGCCGCGTGGCGATCAGCGCCACGTCTTCGGCACCGCCTCCGGCTTCGTGGCCTCGACTGCGCCGCCGGGAGACAGGGCGCCCTCGAGCCGCTGTCGGATTCGCGGAAGGTCACGGAACCGAACGAGCTGTCGCTCGTCTTCGTCCCAGAGGGTCAGACCGAGGGTCTTGACACTCTCCCACAGCGTGAGGGTCGTGACCCGCCGGAGTGCCGGATTCTCGTCGAAGCAGCGTTGCAGATGATAGTTCGGGATCCGGCTGGAGACGTGGTGAATGTGGTGGAGGCCGATACTCCCGGTGAACCATTGAAACACCTTCGGCATGACGAGGTGTGACGCGCCTTCGAGTCCCGCAGCGTGATAGTCCCACGCCTCTCGGTAGCGCCAATAGGTGTCCTCGTACTGGTGCTGAACGTAGAACAGATAGACGCCAATCGAGCCGGCAAGGAGTGTGATCGGAAGCTGCACGAGGAGAAAGCGCTCGATCCCCACGATCATCCACATGAGCGCGACAACCGCAATGAGCCCGACATTCGACCAATGCACGCTCGCCCACTCGCGCCGCCATGAACGCGGGGCGTCCTGCGGCCATCGATGCTTGACCACGAACTGGTAGGTCGGACCGAGCACGAGCAAGACGGTCGGATGTCGATACAGACGATACAGGAAGCGCTTCAACCGCGAGCGGCTCAGATACTCCCGCACCGTCAACGTATCGACGTCGCCAAATCCGCGTGCGTCGAGGTTCCCAGACGTCGCGTGGTGCATCGCATGCGTCTTTCGCCAATAGGCGTACGGGACCAGCGTGACGATGCCGAGTATCGACCCGAGGACATTGTTGACGCGTTGAGACGAAAAGAATGCGCCATGGCCGCAGTCATGCTGCAAGATGAAGAGGCGCACGATGAGAAGCGCCGCCGGGACGGCGAGCAACAGTGTCAGGCCGTAGCCGACCTCGAGGCTCCAGAGCATCAGCACCCATACGCCGATGAAGGGAAGCGTCGTGTTCAGCAATTGGTACAGCGCGCGCCAGGTGACCGGCTGGCGGTACGGCGCGAGAAGTGCGTTCCAGTCCACGCTGTCGGTCGCTGATCGCGTCGAGGCATCGCGGTGATCGAGTTGCTTCATGGTCCGATTTGGTCAGAGAGATGTGTGGGAGACTTGAACGCAGAGACTATCAATGGTAGCGGATCGACCTTGGCTCGTCCAATCGCGAGCTCGGTCGGACCGCCGGCGCCGGTCGCCTCCAGGAACAGCTATTCGAGCGGCCCGGTGCCGTGGAACGCGACCGCCCGGTCGGCCCCGCCCGCGAAGGTGTTTCGGCGCACGAGGAACTGCCCGGCCCGGCCGTCGTCGAGCACGAGGCGATAGCGCTGCCCCGCCTCCAAGCGTGTGAGGTGCGTCACCGAGATCGTGCCGTACCACTCGGCGGCCCCTTCGCGGGTCGTCTCCTCGATGTACAGCTTTACGTTTTCGGCAACGAGGGTGCCGTCCTCGTCATGAATGGCACACCGATAAAACGCCATCTTCGGACTCTCCCGGCGGGATGTCAACGCGCTCGGCCTGTAAGCTAAGTTACGGCCCTGCTGAGTGGGAGCAATGCACCCGAGCTGCTCCGACCCCGGCGCCAAGCCGACCCTTCCCAATTGACACCCTCCGAGCGGGCACGCCATACTCTCGCGTGCACCCGCTCGAGCCCGTCACGCTCTCGGAGATCGTCGCGGCGCGCGATCGCGTTGCTGGGGCGGTCGTTCGAACGCCCCTCGTTCGACTCAACGTCGAGACCGACACGGCGATCTACCTGAAGCTCGAGAACCTGCAGCCAATCGGCTCGTTCAAACTGCGCGGGGCGGGCAACGCCCTGCGCAAGATGGACTCGCGGGCGCTGCAGCGCGGCGTGTACACGGCGAGCGCGGGCAACATGGCGCAGGGCCTTGCCTGGGCGGCGCGTGAGCTCGGGATTACCTGTCGCGTCGTTGTCCCGGATCGGGCCCCGAAGGCCAAGCTCGACGCGATTCATCGCGGTGCCGTTCGACGAGTGGTGGCGCGTCATCGTCACGCATGAGTATCCGGGGCTCGACGAGACCTTTGTCCATCCGGTGAGCAACGCGGATGTCATAGCCGGGAACGGAACCATCGGCCTCGAGATCTTGGAGGATCTCCCCGACATGGCAACCGTCCTGGTGCCGTTCGGCGGTGGCGGACTCAGTTGCGGGATCGCCTCCGCCATCCGAACGCACGCCCCGGCTGTCCGGGTGTTCGCCTGCGAGATAGCGACTGCGGCACCCCTCAGGGCGTCTCTGCAGCTCGGGGGGCCGACGGAGGTGAAGCACGAACCGAGCTTCGTCGACGGGATCGGCGGGAAGAGCGTGCTCGACGAGATGTGGCCGCTCGTGCGTGAGTTGCTCGCCGGGTCGCTCGTGACCTCGGTCGAGGCGGTCGCCGCCGCCGTGCGGACGCTGGTCGAGCGCAATCGTGTTGTGGCCGAGGGCGCTGGTGCGACCCCGGTAGCGGTAGCGCTTGAGCACGCGCTGGAAGGCCCCGTCGTGTGCATCGTGTCTGGCGGCAACATCGATCCGTCCAAGCTCGCCGACATCCTGCGCGGCACGGTGCCGTAGCGCGTAACGAGAGGTGGCACTGATCCGCGGCCACTTGTCCGCGCACCACCTTCCTGGTAATTGTGTGTGCAGTCATGGGGGATTCACGATGAGCTCAACTCCAGTCGACCAGGTCGAAGCGCAAGAGCCGCTCGAAGCCGTGATCAAGGGCGAGGTGCTCCGCATGTATCAGGAGGTGGCGGATCACCCCGACGCCGAGTTCCACTTCTTCCATGGCCGCGAGGCGGCAGAAATGCTCGGGTACGATCCTGAGTGGCTGGAGCAGGCCCCAGAAGGCGCCGTGGTCTCGTTTGCCGGAGTGGGGAACCCGCACGTGCGGAGCGAATTGCGGCCGGGCGAGACGGTGCTCGATCTTGGCAGCGGTGCCGGGCTCGACGGCATCATCGCGTCCTGGCAGGTCGGGCCGACCGGTCGAGTCATCGGGGTCGACCTCAATCCGTCGATGTGCATCAAGGCACAGGCCCACGCCGCCGCGTCGGGGACTCGGATCGAGTGTCAGGAGGGCCGAATGGAGGAGATCCCCCTCCCCGACGCCAGCGTCGACGTCGTCATCTCGAACGGCGTGATCAACCTGTCGTTCCGGAAGCGGCTCGTCGTCCGCGAGCTGTTTCGCGTCTTGAAGCCTGGTGGCCGCATCTCGATCACCGACATCGTGAGCGCGAGACAACTGTCACAGTCCATCGTCAACGACCCCAAACTGTGGGCCAGTTGAATCGGTGGCGCTCTCCCGGAGGGAGAGATGTTCGCGCTGCTCGAGAAGGCCGGGTTCAAGCGAGTGCGCTCCGCAGCCGTGCCCGGCTTCGCGTTCCGCAAGGACTCGACCAGGGATGCCGCCGAGGCCTACGGGGTGAAGTCTGTGATGATGACCGCTCGCAAGCCCGACTGAGCGCATCTCGGCAACATCCCAGCTCTTCGTGCGGCCGAGGGCGGCTCAGCGCCGCACCGCGATCCCTTGGATCTCAAAATGCCCGCCGCGTAGGAGCGGGCCCGATCCGATGAAGGCTCGGGCCGGAAACGATTGGCTGAAGTATGTCCGGTAGACGGCGTTGAAGCGGTCGTAGAGAGTGAGATCTGGGCAGAAGACCTGCACCGTGACGAGATCGTCCATGGTCATGCCCGCCTCGGACAGCACCGCACGGATTCCATCCAGTGCCAGCCTGATTTCGGCTTCGATCTCAGCGGGCGGCTGACCGGTTGCCGGATCGACGCCAATCCGGCCGGCGAGGTAGAGTGTGTTGCCGACGAGCACCGCGTTGCTATACGGAAGGTCGTCGCTGCGACCGGCGACGTTTATCGCCAGTCGAGCGGCAGGTGCATCGCGTGTGCACCCGGACAGGGCGAGCCCTGCGAGCATAGGGAGGATGGCCAAGCTCCTCATCAGGATCTCCTTTCGCTGGTGTGGCATGGTCGCGTGCGCGGGTAAGTTGAACGTGGTGCGACGCCGCCGCGAGCCCTCACGCGCCGTGATGAGGGTGGCCGTGGCCGTGGTGGCCGTTGCGGCGACGCCGGTGCACGCCCTGTCGCAGTTTCGTCCCCCGACGCCCACACGCTCGCTCTCGAGGGGCGAGTACACCAGAGCGCAGGCGGAACGGGGCGCTCTGGTGTTCCGAGAGACCTGTTCGAGTTGTCACCCGAGGTCGGCCTTCACTGACGGTGGTTTCCGACGGCGCTGGAACGGTCGCCCGGTCGCTCTGATGTTCACGCTGATCAGCACTGCGATGCCCGAGGACGCGCCCGGCAGCCTTCAACGGGATACCTACGCCGACGTGCTGGCGTACATCTTTGCACTCAACGGCCTTCCCGCTGGCCCACGTGAGCTGCCGACCGATCTTGGTGCGTTGCGCGAGATCCGCATGGATTTCGTGCCACCTCCGACCCACTTCCCGCACCGCGAGCAGCGGTGAGCGGGCGCATGCGGACGGCACCGGGTGCGAATCACGCCGCTTGCTCAGAACGCGCTGCCTCGCGAAGTTTCGAGATGGATTTGTACCGGACGAAGCACCGCATGCGCGTTCCCGTCACGCTCGGGGTCGTGGCAGCCCTGGCGTGTGGAGGCGACGCGACCGCGCCCGAGGGTGACGGCGTGCTCGGAGAGTGGGTGCAGTCCGGCAACCTCCGCCGCAACTACAAGCTCTTCGTCCCATCGTCCTACGACGGATCGACGCCGTTCCCACTCATCATCGCGTTTCACGGCTTTGCTGGATCTGGCCCAGGGTTCGAGGGGTTCACGGGGCTCGACGCGCCGGCGCAACGACATGGCTTCGTCGTCGCATACCCGAGCGGCGTTGGCGGCCAATGGGCCACGGGGTGCGACTGCACCGACCCCGATGAAGCAGGGATCGACGACGTGCAATTCGTCTCCACACTGATCGACCATTTGGCCGAAGGCCTCGCGATCGACCGCGAGCGGGTGTATCTGACTGGGCTCTCGCAAGGTGGATTCATGCTGCTACGCGCGGCGTGCGAGCTTCCCCGTGCCATTGCCGGCGTCGCGAGTGTCGCCGCCAGTATGTTTCGCGTGACGGGGTTGAGCTGCGCGCCCCGAGGGCCCATTCCGATTCTCTACATTCTCGGCACGATCGATGAACTGGTGCCTTGGGGTGGAACCGAGTCTGGCTCGAGCTCGCTCCTTCCCGTCGACGCAGCGGTTGCGCTCTGGACGCGTCTCAACGGATGCCCCGACGCACCAGCTGAGCAGAAGGACATCGACGAGATCAATGACGGCACGACGGTCCGCCAGACCACCTACACCCCGTGCGACGACGGCGCAGAGGTCGAGCTGTACACGGTGTTCGGTGGTGGGCACACCTGGCCAAACTCCCTCCAACTACTGCCGCCGGACCTGGGGCCGATGAGTCGAGACATCGTGGCGAGCGACGTCATCGTGGAGTTCTTCTCGCGGCACTGAGCGTAGGGTACGCGGAAACGCCGGACGGCCAACCTGGCCGCCCGGCGTCCGCTCTCGAGCCCGAACGGATTACCTTTTGAGCGCCGGCTCACCTGCGAGAACTGCAGCAGCCTCGCCGAGCACCCACTCCAGATCACGCCGCTCGACAACGAGGGGCGGCGCGAACCGCACGACTTGTTCGTGCGTCTCCTTCGCGAGGATGCCGCGGTCCATCAGCGCCTCGCAAAAGGCGCGCGCCGGGCCGCTCTCGTTCTTGATCACCACGCCGACGAGGAGGCCTTTGCCGCGCACTTCCAGGACGTGCGGTGAGTCGATCTGCCTCAGCTCGTCCATGAACCAGTCGCCCAACTCACGAGACCGCTCGGCGAGTTTCTCGTCCACGATCACCCGAAGTGCCGCGCGACCAATGGCCGCCCCGAGCGGGTTCCCACCGAAGGTCGAACCGTGCTCACCCGGCCCGAACACGCCCATCACGTCGTCGTCCGCGAGCATAGCCGACACGGGGTAGAGGCCACCTGAGAGCGCCTTCCCCACGATCATGACGTCGGGACGCACCCCCTCCCAGTCGGAGCAGAACCGCTTCCCCGTGCGGCCGAGACCGGTCTGGATCTCGTCGGCGGCGAAGAGGATGTTGTGTTGCCTGCAGAGCTCGTAGGTCTCGCTGAGGTAGCCGTCGGGAGGCACAATCACCCCGCCCTCGCCCTGAATCGGCTCCACGAGGAACGCGCAGGTATTGGGCGTGATCGCCGCCTCGAGCGCAGCAGTATCTCCGTAGGGAATGACCTTGAAGCCAGGCGTGAACGGCCCAAAGCCGTCGCGATAGCCGGGCTCCGTCGAGAACGAGACGATCGTCGTCGTCCGGCCGTGGAAGTTGTTCTCGCACACGATGATCTCCGCTTGGTCAGCGGGGATCCCTTTGGCTCGGTAGCCCCAGCGCCGTACAGCCTTGATCGCCGTCTCGACCGCCTCCGCGCCCGAGTTCATCGGGAGTGCTTTGGCGTAGCCCGCGAACGCGCAGAGCTCCTCGAGGAACGGCCCCATCTGGTCGTTGTGGAAGGCCCGAGAGGTAAGGGTGAGTCGGCCGAGCTGGGCCTGTGCGGCCGCCACGATGGCTGGGTGGCAGTGTCCCTGGTTCACGGCCGAATAGGACGCGAGACAATCGAGGAACTTGTTGCCCTCGACGTCCCACACCCAGGCGCCCTCGCCGCGCGTCAGGACGACGGGAAGCGGTTCGTAGTTCTTCGCGCTGAACTGGTCGACCTGGTCGAGAAAGTCGCTCGTGTTCATGGTGCCCCATTGGTTTGAATATTCATACATGCGAATGCATATTCTAACATCACCGGTGGGCGGGTGTCCACTCCGCCGGGAGGGCACCCCGCTCGGGAAAGATAGTCAGAGGCGAGCCGGTTTCCGATCCCGAGGCGTGCCGCTAGCTTCCGCCCGACTCCTGTCCCGGAGATCGATGCGACTCTGTGGCACGCCTCGCACGTGCGGCATCTGCCCTCTGTCACACCCCCTCTTCGAGTGCGTGGCCGAAGCTGGTAGGTGCGAATCGCGCCGCTCCCGCTCGACGGCGGCCCGTCGGGTTGCCAGCGGGACTCACTAAACAGTGGACCCACTCACGCACACACTCGTCGGTGCCACGCTCGGCGAGACCCGCCTCAAGCGGCTGACGCCGCTCGCCACGCCCACGTTGATCATTGCAGCCAACCTTCCCGATGTGGATGTCGTGAGCTACGCGTGGGGCGAGCACACTGCCCTGGCATTCCGACGTGGTTGGACACACGGGGCTGTCGCGCTTGTGGTGTTGCCACTGATCCTGACGGCAGTGATGGTGGCATGGGGGCGGTGGCGGCGGTCGGCACGGGACCGAGGCGGTGGTCGGAGACGATCCGAGACGGTCGAAGACGGTGGAGGACGGTCAAGGACGGTGGAGGGGAATCACGGGCAAGCGAGGGCGGTTGCGGACCGAGATGCGGTCCGGCCGCTGGCGATCCTGTCGCTCGCGACGCTTGGCGTCGCGACGCACCCTGCCCTCGACTGGCTCAACACTTACGGAATGCGCTGGTTGATGCCATTCGACGGACGCTGGTTCTACGGCGACACCTTGTTCATCGTGGACCCCTGGTTGTGGCTGCTCCTGGGCGGTGCGGTGTTCCTCGCGCGATCACGGAGCCGATGGGCCGTCGGGGGCTGGGCTTTGCTCGCCACCTTCGCCACGATGGTCCTCTTCAGTTGGGCCTTCATCCCTCCCTTGGCCAAAGTGGGGTGGGCAATCGGCATCGTATCGACCGGCTTCTTCCGGGTCGTGCGAGGACCTCATGCCCGCGCCGACGTGACGCGCCGGCTCGCCACAGCGGCCCTCGTGCTCTCGCTCACCTATATCGGCGCCATGAGCATCAGCGGTCGGCTCGCCGCGCGCGAGGCCAGCCGTCGTCTGACGCTGGGCGGTGCCGGCCCGATCGCCCGCCTGATGGCGGGGCCCCTCCCCGCCGATCCGCTGGGCCGCGATGTCGTCGCCGAGACGCCCGGCGGGTATTGGACCGGAAGCCTCCGCTGGCGTCGCACGCCGCCCCTCATTGCCGGGCGACCGCCGATCCAACTCGCGCCGGACGATTCCGCTGTGCGTGCGGCCGCTGGCACGCCACAGGTGCGTGCCTTCCTCGGATGGGCACGCTTCCCATTCGTCGAGATCGACACGACCCTCCACGGGTTCACCGTCTATTTCCTCGATGCCCGCTACACGCGCACGCGCACCCGCGGGTTCGGCAGTGCCGTGGTCGACCTCGACGGGACCCTCTCGCCAGTAGCAGCTTCGCTCCCGGGCGAGGCGCTGCCCGCCGCCCGCTGAGCGTCCCGGCGGCCTCTCGGCTTGACAGGAAAAGAGAAACGTCTTACTGTATCGTAACACCGATACACTCGAGCGCCAGTGTTTGACACGATTGACCCCCGCAGCCCGACGCCGCTCTATGCCCAGATCGCCCAGCGTATCAGGGTCGCGATTGGTGCCGCAGAGTTGAGACCAGGTGAGGCGTTGCCTTCGGTGCGGGCCCTGGCGGCTCGACTTCGCGTCAACCCGGCAACCGTCGTTCAGGCATATCGAGAGCTCGACAGCGATGGTTTCGTGGAAACGCGTCATGGGGCCGGAACGTTCGTCCGCGAGGTCGTGGCGGAGCGGCGCGCGGACGCGCGGATCGAGCAGGCACGCCGGCTCGTTCGCTCGATGTTGGCCGAAGCCGGGCGGGCGGGGCTCTCGCGGGCTGACCTCGAGATCGCGCTGACGGACGCACTCGGGGAGTGGTCGTGATGAGCAAAGCGATCGAGACACGCGGCCTGGCGTATCGCGCCGGCAAGTCGTTCGAGCTACGGGAGCTCGACCTGAACGTGCCGGCCGGTTCCATGTACGGCTTCCTGGGCCCGAACGGGTCGGGTAAGACCACGACCATTCGCCTCCTGCTCGGGTTCCTGAAAGCGCGGGCCGGACGGATCGCGATCCTCGGCCGCCCAATGCCAAGGGGAGCCCCGGCCGTACTCGCGCGCACGGGATACGTGCCGGAGCGCCCGCATCTCTACCCATCTCTCACCGTGGACGAAGTGTTGCGCTTCCACGCCGCGTTCCACCATGAGTGGGATCGGGCGTGGGCCGACGAGCTCGTGGCTGCGTTCCGACTCGATCGCGAGCGGCCCGTGCGTCGGCTTTCGAAGGGTGAGATCGGCAAGCTCATGATGCTCGTCGCCCTCGCCCAGCGACCTGAGCTCCTCGTGCTCGACGAACCGACCGACGGCCTCGATCCGGTGGTTCGGCGCGACGTGCTCACGGCGCTCCTCGAGTACGTATCACAGCATCACGCCACGGTCTTTGTCTCGAGCCATCTCGTCCATGAACTCGAGCGGATCTGCGATTGGGTCGGTGTGCTCGATCGCGGCCGTCTCGTGGCCGAGCTTCCGATGCAGAGTTTCAAGAGCGGCATCAAACGACTGCGTGTCGCGCATGCCCCGTCGTTGCTCGGCGATACGCCTTTCGTGCTGCTCGGACGTGAGCCGATCGAGGGCGCCTCCGAGATGTGGATCGTGCGCGGGTGGCAGCCACCGATGGTGCAGTACTTCGAGGGAATCGGCGCGACGCTCAGGGACGTGGTGGATCTCGATCTCGAAGAGGGCTTCGTGGAGCTGCTTCGTTCGTTCCGCGACGCCGGGGGGGCATAGCGATGTTCCGAGCCGTCCTGTACACGCAGTGGAAATGGACCCGCGCTGCCCTCCTCGTGGCGTCAATCGCCCTCTTCGCCCTGCCGGTCACCTCGGTGCGCCAAGCTGGGCATGGTGACCAGGAATGGGAGGCCGCAGAGGTGTTACTCAGCCTCTCGGCGTGGGCGCCTCTCTATCCCATCACCGCCGCGCTCCTCGGCACGCTCGTCGCGTTCGTCGCGTGGTCGGTGGATCACCAGGGCGAGCACGTGTACGCACTCTCGCTCCCCGTGCCCCGCTGGCACTTCGTACTGCTCCGATGGTCGGCTGGGGGCGTGCTGTTACTCCTGCCCGTGGTCGCGCTTTGGATCGGACTGCTCCTCGCGACCGCCACTGCACAAGTCCCCACTGGGCTCAGTGCCTATCCCAACGCGCTCACCCTACGCTACCTCCTCGCCACGTTCGTCTCCTACGCACTCCTGTTCGTGGTCGGACAGGGCGGGAAACGGCTGGTGGGGTATCTCCTCGTGGCGGTGGGAGCAGTCATCGTCGTTTCCGTGTTCGACGCAATCATGGGCCTCGGCCTGGGACCGGCGAACCGTATCGGGGCTTGGCTGATCGGCCCCCTCGGACCGCTGCGCGTCTTCGACGCGCGCTGGCTCCCCATCGATGTGTAGAAGCGTTCTCGGTTTCGTCGTCATCTGCAGCGCGCTCGCATGGCGAGGGGCACCCCTTGCCGCTCAAGACGTCGACGGTCAGCGCATGCTGGTGGACAGCCTCGCGAGGGAGCTGACCCGGGCGCAGGCCACGCTCGAGGCAATGGGGCGCCCGACCGCGGGCCGCCATGACACGCTGCGCGTGGGCGCGCTCACCGTCCTCGCCCCATCCGATCGCGTCGCGATCGCCGCTGCCGGAATGGAAGAAGCCTGGGCACGCCTCACCGAACACCTTGGCGCCGCCGCCGAGGCGCTCGCTCACGACACGATGGAAGTCCGCCTGCTGCAGCCCGGCGTCCCGATGCTCGCGGGAGAGCACCGCGCACTCGCGATTCGCAACGATGCCACCGCCGAAGTCATCGTCGCCCGAATCTATGAGATCGTCACCGATATGATCTTCGACGGTCGCGACGACTCCGTACGGGTGTGGCTCCGTCACCAGGTCCCCTTCGCTCACGAGACGCAGGACTTGGCGAGCGAGACCTACCGCCAGCTCGCAACATCTTTGTCGGTCGCCGCCGAGCGATGCTACCTGGGAGACCTCTCCTGGTGTCGCGAAGCGCTTGGCCTCGTGCCAACGGAGAATCCGGCACAACGTTGGTACGACGCAGGTGGTCGGCGCGCGCTGGTCAGTCGGCTCCACCAGGTGCGCTATCGCACGGCTGGGTGGACCGACCACATGGTCGAGCAATGCACCGAGCGAGGGTCAGACGCTGCATGCTCCGCCTTACTCGCCGACCTACCCCGGTACGTCGCCGTCCCGGAGCCGCTCGGTTCGGTCGCCCGGCAGCAACTGTTCGTCACCGCACTCGCCCGCGGTGGAGCGGGCGCCATCGACCGATTGCTCGTCGCCGATGGGACGCTCCTGGAGCGCCTGGCACGAGCCGCCGGAGAACCGTCCGACTCACTCTTGGCCGCCTGGCGCGCCGGGGTGCTCGCCGCGGCACCACCGCCTCCAGTCGTGACGCCCGGCACGCGATGGATCGCGCTCGCGTGGATCGGGCTCCTGGTCGCCGTTGCCGTCAGTAGAACACGATGGATCTGACGCTCCGTCGCTGGGTCGCGCTCGCGCTCGCCGGTGTCGTGGCGGTCGCCGCAGCCGTCTTCGGCATCGCCGGACCAAGCGCCACGTTTCACGAGGAGTCCCTGCCTGCTGCTCGCCAGCAGGTGCGCGAGCTGCGGACAGCACTCCGTGAGGCCGAGACGACGTTGGCTCTTCTCGAGCAACGCGAATGGGCACGCGAAGAGCTCCGGAAGCGGAGGGATGACGGCCCACCGGGGCTGATTGTGCTGGCCGATCCGGCGTTCGAGCCGTCTGAGCTGCGCTCGGTCACCGCGCTCGCCGACAGTGCCTGGGAACGACTCCCGATGCGAGACTCGTCTATCGGACTCATCCTCGCGCTGGTGACTGACAGGTCGGGCAGCCGAAGTGGAGACGAACCCCGTCTCTCAGGTCCTCGCCGCGGGCGCACCTTCTTCGCCCCCACCCTGTTCGGCGAGTCGGCGTGCCTCGCCACGATCATGGTGCCGATGCAAGGTCTCGTCTCGCCGTTCCGAGCCACCGACTCCCGCTCTGCGCGGGGCCCGCGCCCTCGACTGGCCGTGCTCCGCGACGACCGGTTGATGGGACTCTTTGGCCTGTGCGGGTGGTACGCCGCTTTCGGCAATCCAGGGCCCGCCATCCAGACTTGGTTGTTCCGCACGCGCCACCGCATGGCGGCGAACGGACCCTGGATGCAGCGACAAGACCCTGATACGGAGCGTCAGATCGCGCGGGCCGTTCCCTGGAGGCGAATGGTCAACCTCGGAACGCCACTTGCAGCGCTCCGCTACGGATTCGACGCGGTCGCCTGTGCCGGCGATCGACCTTCACGCTGCGCCGCGGCGGTCCTGAGCCCCGCCCCGGATACGACCGGGATTCCGGTGACGGGGACTCCGGGGCTCAGCCGCATGCCGGCACAGAGTGGCGCCTTCCGCGACGTGGCCGGGTCGTGGCTCGCCGATCTGCTCTTGGAAATGGGTCCGGACCGCTTCCGCCGTTTCTGGAAGTCACCGCATCAAGTCGACGTGGCATTCGCGGAGACGTTCGGCGTACCGCTCGGAGAATGGACGGTCGGTTGGGCGCGCGGGCGCATCGGAGAGCCGAAGCTGGGGCCGGCGCCGGAACTAGGGGAGATCGTCACCGCCGCCGGGTGGCTCGTCCTGGCGTTCGCGATGGTCGCCTGGGGACGAGCTCGTCGGCAGGTCCGATAGCGGCCGATTGCCACGCACGGACGCCTTCACCGCGATGGTGGGCCGCAGCGCGGTTTCCGCACTCACTCGCGCGCGCGGCGATCGGGCGCCGGGAGTGCCTCCGACAGTCGGTCCAGACACTGCTCCGCTGCAGCCGCGCCATCGCGACCGAGCACGAGGCGCACTTCCTGAATCGCAGCCACGCACTGCTCGAGCTCGGCCTCCAACGCGATTCGGCTCGATTCCGCCTCCCGCGTCGCCCGGTGCTCCCGGTTCGCGATCGTGCTCCCGAGCTCACGCCCACCCACATCCGCGTCGCCCAGCCCCGGCCCACGCTCGAGGCGCCGGCGTGCCGCGGCAATGGCGCGATCGAGGGCCTCGACCCGGTCTGCGAGCGAGGCGGCACGGGCGACCGCCCGATCGACGGCCGGGAGCACGTCTGCGAGCTCGGCTCGCTCCGCTGACGCGACGCGCGCGGCAATAGAGACGATGACGGCCCGCTCGGTGGCTGCCCGCTGTACGAGCGGGCTGTGTGATGACGTGGCGCTTCGAGCTTCGTCTCCGACTCGGAGGGCGGCTATGACGAGCCCGTACTCGAGGAGCACGAAGAGTATCGCCGCGGCGGCGACGAATGGCGCGAAATCGATCTGCTGGTCGAGCATACCATCGAGCGCGAAGGCGCTGAGAGACACGCCGAGCGCGAGGGCGGCCGCCCACCTGAACCGACGGCGGGGATCGACTTCCGTTGTGGTCGCCACGCCGTGAGCCCTCCGGGCGGCGACGGGGAGACCTCGCTCGCCGCGCTGGGCCGCGGGGGCCTCGCCACTCGTGAGCGCGCCCAGTAGTGCGCTCGCCGATTCCCAGCGCTCCTCAGGCTCCCGAACGAGACAGCGAGAAACGACGGAGGCGAGATCGGGCGGGCAGTCGGCGCGAAGGTCGCTGGGCGACGGCGCGTCTTCCCTGAGCTGCTGCGTGAGGAGCCCAAGTACCGAGTCTGACCGGAAAGGCGTGCGTCCGGTCAGCATCTCATACGCGACGACGCCGAGCGAGTAAATGTCGGATGGCGGACCGATCTCGGGTTCGCCAGCTGCTTGCTCGGGGCTCATGTAGTGCGGCGTCCCGAGCAGCACGCCGGCCATGGTGAGCGCTCCGCCGACCTCCGCGGTGCGGCGCGCGATGCCGAAGTCGGAGAGGAGAGCTCGTTGCTCGTCGCCCTCGAGGAGCACATTGTCCGGCTTGAGATCGCGGTGGATGACGCCCGCCGCATGTGCTGCTTCGAGCGCCGAGGCGAGCTCGCATGAGATGCGGTGCACCTCGATGGCCGGCAGTGGTCCTTCCCGCGCGATTCGTGCGCGCAGATCCTCGCCCACGATCCTCGGCATGATGAGGTAGGCCAAACCGTGGCCTTCGCCAATCGCGAACACGGGGACGATGTGCGGATGCCTCAGCTTTGCCATCGCACGCGCCTCGCGCCGGAAGCGCGTGGCCATCTCGTCCGACCCCACGACCCCGAGGCGGAGAGTCTTGACGGCGACGTCCCGATCGAGCTGCAGATCGCGCGCGGCGTACACCTCGCCGAACCCCCCACGCCCGAGGAGCTCACCAAGCCGGTACCCACGCCCCAGGGCGCGTTGAAGCTGCTCACGCCTCTGGTCGTCGTCCTGCTGCGGCTCGACGGGCCCCGACTGCGCACCGCACGCTGGGCAGAATGCGGCGGACGCGGGGAGCTCGGCTGAACAGCTGGGGCAGGTCTCGGGCACGTCGGCGAAGAGAAGGGACGGCCAAGTATCGCTCCGCTGCCCATCGCCCGGCAAGGGAAGTGGCCGACGCGAAGCCGCGACGCTACAATCCCGCCATGATGAACGCACCGACGATGGGGCCGCTCCTGGTGGCACTGGCGGCGATCCTCCTTCCGGCTGCCGGCATCGGACATCGGTTCGGCCGCTGGCGATTCCGCACGGGGGTCGCGCTGGTGGCACTGGCCGCTGTGCTCGCGGGGCTCGGCACGGCGCTCTGCTTGATCGCGCTCCCCGAGCTGCGCTCCCGGGAACTCTCGGCCATGTGGCCGGCAATCGTCGGCGCGGTCGTCGGCCTTGCCGTGCTGTCCGTCCCCTTGCGCCGGTTCATCCTGCGCCTCTGGCTCCCGGCGATCCACGACGTCAGCACCGACCTCGACGATCCGCCGCGCTTCGTTGCCATCCTCGAGCACCGCGCCGGAGCCCCGAATCCACCGGAACACGGTGGGGTGGCGGTGACAGAGCGACAGCGCCGGGCGTATCCCGAAATCGTCCCCCTCGATCTCGAGCTGCCAACCGATGCGGCGTTCGCGGCCGTTCAGGCCGCCGCCGAGGAACTCGGGTGGACCGTTGTCGCCCAGGACCCGGCGGCGGGAGACCTCGAGGCGACCGCTACCACCCTCTGGTTTGGTTTCAAGGACGACGTCGTCGTGCGCGTGCGGGAGCACGAGCACGGCAGCCGAGTTGACGTGCGCTCCGCTTCGCGAGTCGGCACGAGTGATCTTGGCACCAACGCGGCACGGATCCGGGCATTCCTCCGGTTGGTCAGCGGCGGCCCGTGATGGCATTCGTGGCGTTCGCGATCGCCGTGTGGTCGCTGGTCGCCGCCGTCCTACTCAAACTCGGCCGCGTGCGGCCCGGCGGGACATGGGGCTGGTCGTGGGTTGGGAACCTGCTCCAAGGAACCGGGCTGGCACTCGTGGGCC
The DNA here is from genome assembly GCA_039591795.1 of Gemmatimonadota bacterium. Lineage (GTDB taxonomy): Bacteria > Gemmatimonadota > Gemmatimonadetes > Gemmatimonadales > GWC2-71-9 > JBDHCY01. The sequence continues at coordinate 23,482 of JBDHCY010000035.1, forward strand.
TCACGATCGCCTTCGATCACTGGCTGGCGGGGGGCGTCTTCTGGGGAGCACCAGCTGTCGTGTGGCTCGCGCTTCCCTGGACTCTCGTGCTTGCGGGCGTGGCGCTGCGCGTTCGCGCCCGTCGCGCGGCGAGAACAGACGGCAGCTAGACCCTGGCTCTGCGCCGCCTGCCGGGGATGTCGTAGTCTCTGATGGAGCGGAATCGATATCCCTCGGTGGAGGAGCGCGGGACGGCTCGGCTTCGTGACCTTCCCTGCCTTACCGAGCCGAGAGATCGAGCGCCATCACCGTTGCCGTCGAGGGACACGCCGTCGTGAACTCCGCTGAGCTCGTAACGGCGCCCGAGACCGAGGCACGGTCCACGACCGCGAAGCCGAAACGAGGGAAGAACCCGGCGGCGGTCTCGGTCAGCAAGTAGACCGTGAGGACACCGCGACCCTCGGCCAGCTCGAGAGCGGCCCGAGTGAGATCGCGCCCGAGTCCGCGGCCGCGCATGCTTTCGTCCACCGCAACTGATCGCAGAAGTGCCTGTTCCCCGTATACCTCGAGTGCCGCGCATCCCACCACTCGATCACCCTCCCGCGCGACGAGTAGCGAGTCCACGTGCTCGGTGAGCCCTGCCTCCGGCAGTCGGCTGTGCGTGAGGAGTGCCAATACTGCCGTGAGCTCCTGTTCGCGGGCGGCGCCAATCTGAGGCTCGTGGCGGTTCATGCCGTGATCGAGATCTCTTGCATGATGCCACGGTAACGGCATGCCGAGTGCCGGTCGAGTGCTTGACGCCCTGCCACCCCACACGCCAACTTCGCCACCGGGCATGCCCGATCCAGACCTTCCGCTCGACGCTCGCCTCCTCGAGCGCCTTCAACGCGCCCTCGGAGATCGGTACGAGCTGCAGCACCTGCTGGGTGCCGGTGGCATGGGGGTCGTCTACCTCGCCCGCGACCTGACACTCGACCGCCCGATCGCCGTCAAGGTGGTGCCACCCCACCTTGCGACTGCCGTTGCCGTCGAGCGCTTTCTGCGCGAAGCGCAAATACTGGCCGATCTGAACCACCCGAACATCGTCAAGGTCTATGATTTCGGTCAGCGCGAGGGACTCCTCTACTATCTGATGGAGTACCTCCAAGGCGAGACACTCGCCGCGCGCATTCAACGAGCTCGACTGCCGTCTGCCGACGCGGTCGCCATGGCACCAGAGCTGCTCGCCGCGCTGGAAACAGCGCACGAGCGTGGCATCGTGCATCGCGACGTCAAGCCAAGCAACGTGATGCTGGTCGGTACCCGCCCGGTACTCACCGACTTCGGCATCGCAAAGCGCGCCACGCGGCGCGACGAGACCGTCACGGAGCCGGATGCGGTGCCGGGCACCCCAGCCTACATGGCGCCCGAGGCAATTGGCGGCGAGGTGACGGAGCTCGCGGACCAGTATTCCGCTGCCATGGTCATCTACGAAGCCCTGACCGCGCGACAGTGGGAGGGAGTCGGTGCGCCGGAACGTGCCGACTGGTCCGGCGTACCGCGTCACCTGTACGGCCCGTTGGCGAGGGCACTCGCCTCCGCGCCGGCGGACCGCTGGCCGGACGTGGCGAGTCTGCGCCACGCGCTGCTGCGGGCGCGGCCACCGCGGCCACTGTGGGTGCGCGCGGCCGCCGCGGTGGCCGCCGTCGTCGCCCTTGCCGCCGTCGTCTGGGTCAACTCACGGGCTCAGCCAGAATTCGCGGACGGGCCGAGTCAGCTGAGACTTCATGTCCCCCGCCTGGGCTACGATGGCCCGCCGGCCGGCGCCTGGATCGCCGACTCGATCACGGCCCACGTCCGACGGAGCCTCGCCGGCCCCGACGTGACGGTCCTCCCTCGGGAAGGGCGGCGGGCCGGTGCGTCGACGATCGCCGGAACGCTCACGATGAGCGGTGATTCGGTCGCGGTCACGTTGATCGCCGACGCATTATCGCTTCCGAGAATCTCTCCACGCCCCGAGCCCGAATGGCGAGCGCTGGCCGACAGTGCGGCCCTGCAAACCTGGATATGGATCTGGCGATCGCGCGCCGAGCGCGGACCGCTACCGGTGCGTGCTCTGCCCGCGACCCCCGACGCGTTTCCACCGTTCGTGCACGGCGAGCTGCTTTTTGCGCAGGCACGCTGGCGGGAGGCAGCCCGGGCGTACGCCCAAGCCGAAGCGCTCGATTCGACGTGCCTTCTGTGCTCCTGGCGACTCTTCGACGTGGGTCGCTGGCTCTCGCTCACCCCTGACGAGGCACGCTACCGTCGGCTCCTCGCCAACGAAAGCGCGTTCCCGCCGCACTATCGCGCGGTTATCCGTGCCGCCGTGGCGCCGACCGCGACCCGAGTGGACAGCCTCGCGGCGGCTGTGGAGCTGGCGCGTGACTTCCGCACGGCCTGGTTCCATTGGGCGGAGGAGTTGTTCCACCGCGGCCCGCTGGTGAGGCACTCGCGGCGCGGTGCCGAGGCAGCGTATGTGCAGGTCACGCAACTCGAGCCCGCATTCGTACCTGCATGGCATCACCTCGCCTGGCTCCGCACCGCCGAAGGCGATCGTTCGGGTGCGGAGTCCGCGCTCTTCCACATCCAGTCGGCAGGCGACCCTGCCGACGCCTACTCTCTGGCATTCAACGGCTATGTTGGGGTGGGGTTTGCCTGGCGTTTCCTGCCGCCGGACTCCGCTCGCGCCTTCACCGAGTCGGTGCTTGCCGATCCACGCATCGCGGAGTTCGAAGACCTGGGAGCGGGTGCGCGATTCCTCACGGCGTTCGATGCTCCGCGAGGTGCGATTGCCGTGGCGCGTCTCCTCCGGGAGCGCGACCTCACACCGCTCGCCTTGCGTTCGACCCTCCTCGCCGAGGTGTTCGGCAATGTGGCGCTCGGGCGTCCCGACTCGGCCCGCGTCGCTGTGGCGCGGCTTCAGGAGCAGTTCGACAACCCACAGGTGGCACTGTTCGGGGCGCAGCTCGACGCGGCGTGGGCGCTGTTCGGCTCCGGCACCGACGTGGGGTCCACTATCGCCCGCCTCGAGGAACACGTCGCGCCGTATCCGGGTGCGGAAGAGCGGATCCGCCGAGCAGCCTATCTCCTGGTGCTGCTCGAGCGAAGCACCAACCGTGGTGACGCCGCCGCTCGTCACCTGGCGCTGCTCGCGAGTGAGCCAGCGCCCCACCCGTTCACCACGCTGCTCGACGCCGACTCGATCGCCCGGCGCGGGGCCCTCGCGCGGGCCATTGAGATCTCACTGAATCTCGTCGGGTCGCTGGACTCCAGCCAAACGGTCGACGATCCGTTCTTTCGCACGATGCATCATGTACACCGCGCGGCGTGGTATACCGAGCTCGGCAACGTCGAGGAGGCGTTCCGCGAGCTTGGATGGTTCGAGAACGCCGACATTGCGGGTGGCTACCCGACCGACGATCCAAAGAACGCCGAGGTGGACTGGGCGTTCGGGACGGAGGCACAGTGGCGCCGTGCGCAGTTGCTCGACCGAGCCGGTCGGCGCACGGCGGATGCCTGTGCCAGCTACGAGGCCGTGTCGCGCCATTGGATCGACGGCGCTTCGCTCTTCGCCGCTCGGGCGGACACCGCGCGCCGACGCTTCAGGGCATTGGGCTGTGGTGACGCATGATCTTCGTCCGCATGCTGGGCCCGGTGCAGGCGACCGTGGATGGCGAGCCGCCTCCCGCGGAGCTCCTCTGGCGGAAGAACCTTGCGACGCTCGTCTACCTCGCGCGCTCCCCCAAGCGAGCGCGCACACGTGAGCACCTCGCGGGACTCCTGTGGCCCGAAAAGCCTGACGCCGCTGCTCGCCACTCGCTGAACGAAGCCCTTCGGGTGCTGCGGCGCGCCGGCGGCGAGGCGATCATCGATTCTGTCAGCGGCCAGGTCCGCCTAGCAGCTGGCGCCGTGTCACTCGACGTCGAGGAGATCGAGCGGCGTGTCGCGGCTCAGGACGTGGCTGGTGCCGCGGCACTGATCACGGGTGAGTTTCTCGAAGGGTTCGCCGTGCCGGGTGCCGGGGGATTCGAGGACTGGCTGATGGCGGAGCGCGGCGCGTGGCGGGCCCGATCGATCGAAGTGCTCCTCCTCCACCACCGTGCGCTCCTCGACGCGGGGCGACTCGCCGAAGCCGCAGATGCCGCGGCGCGGGCTGAGGCACTCGACCCCCTGGCAGACTCCGCACTCCGCGCCACCATGCGGTGCCTCGCCCTGGCGGGAGATCGAGCCGGCGCGCTCGCCCGCTACGATGGGTTCACGGAACGCTTGCGCGAGGCCGTAGGGATCGAGCCGGAGACCGACACGGATGCGTTGGCTGAGCGCGTGCGCCGAGAGCGCATTTGGCGCCGACCCACACCGATTCCCGGACACGAGTTGCGCGAGCCGCCGCGGCGCGCACCCCTCCTCGGACGCGCGGCCGAGCTCGCAGCCATTGCGGGCGCCTGGGCTACCTGTCGCCGTGACTCCCAAGCCACCCTGGCGCTGATCGTCGGCGACCCTGGCGCTGGTCGCTCGCGCCTCGTTGACGAAGTGCTGACCCGTGCCCGACTGGACGGCGCCGCCACCGCACTCGCCCGAGGTGTACCTGCCGATCGGGACGAAGCCGGCAGCGCGACGCTGGCTCTCGCTCGGGGTGGCCTGCTCGACGCTCCGGGTGCCGCCGCCGCACCGCCTGCCGCGCTCGCTGCGTTCATTGCCCGCATGCCCGAGTGGGGAGACCGGTTTCCCGGGAGCCGCCATGTCGAGGAGCCAATGGCACTGGGGCGCGCACTGCGTGAGGTCGTGCGCGCCGTCTCCGACGAGCAGCCGACCATCCTTGCTCTCGACGACGCGCACCTCGTCGACGGAGAATCACTCGCCTCGCTCGAGGCCGCGGCACGCGACCTCACCGGCTCTCCGATCTTCATTCTGCTCTCGGCAACAGAGCGGGCCGACCACCCAGAGCTCGAGGTCGTGCGAGCACGCGCCGGGCGCGACGTTGCCGGCATGGTTGTGCGTCTCGAGCCGCTCTCGATGCCCGCCCTCCGCGAGCTCGCCGCGTGGGCTCTGGGTGGCTGGAGCGACGAATCGCTCGATCGAGTCACTCGGCGGGTCGCCGCAGATTCCGCGGGCCTGCCACTCCTGGCTGTGGAGCTAGTGCACGCCGTCGCCGCCGGCCTCGCCCTTCGCGAAACCGAGCGCACGTGGCCCGATCCCGCGCGCACCCTCGACGCCACGCTACCGGGAGACCTGCCCGACACCGTCGTGGCAGCGATCCGGACGGGTTTCCGCCTGCTCTCGACCGATGCGCAGCACGTCCTCGCCGCGACCGCCGTCCTCGGGGGCCGGGCGACGATCCCGCGCCTCGAACGCGCGACCGCAGAGCACGGCGAGCCGCTCGTGACCGCCCTCGACGAGCTGGAGTGGCAACGCTGGCTCACATCGGACGAGCGTGGGTATGCCTTTGTCGCTCGTATCGTGGCCGAGGTCGTCGCCCGCGACATGGTGACTCCCGGCCAGCGCCGACGGATTCTCGAGGCGGCGGGCGCCGGCTGACCGATGGCTTGCGGGTGTCGGGCCGGCCCGACACCTTCCCCCAAGCCATGCTGGGCATTTACCTCCTCGCCGCCATCGTCGGCGCTGGCGCACTCGTCTTCTCGCTCCTGGGCGGCGAGCACGACGCTGGCCATGGCGACGCGGGCGATGTGGGGCACGATGCCGACGCGGGGCACGACGCCCACGCCGCGCACGGCGGCGGGGGCGAGATCATCTTGGGCCTCTTTCGGCCGCGGAACCTCGTCTTCTTCCTCGCGGCCTTCGGCCTCACGGGCACCGTGCTCACCTGGCTCGCCGCACCTGCCTTCGGCACGCTGATGGCCGCACTCGCCATGGGAGCTGGGGCCATGCTCACAACCCACGCGACCTTCACCTGGCTTCGGCGCAGCGAGAGCGCGAGCGATGTCGTGAGCGACCATGCCTTCGAAGGCCGTACAGCCCGCGTCGTGCTCCCGGTCGAGTCAGGCCAGCGCGGGCGCGTGGCCTGCGTGCTGGCGGGCCAGGAGCACTACATCACCGCTCGACTCGCTCCCGGCGCGCCTGCGCCGCTTGTCCCCGGCCGCGAGGTCTTGATTCTGCGCATGGCGGAAGGCGTGGCGGAGGTCGAGCCCTTCGACGCGCTCGAACTCCCTCCCTCAACCGACTGAGGCCACCGTGGACCCCACCTCTGCACTCGTCCTGGGCGCCATCGCGCTCGGCCTGCTCGGCGTGCTGCTCTACGCCATCCGAAACCTCATCGTGATCTGTTTGCCGAACGAGATGGTCGTGATCACCGGCCGCAAGCGTCTGACCGCCGACGGTCAGGAAGTAGGCTACCGCCTCCTCCACGGCGGGCGCACGCTGCGAATCCCGGTTGTGGAGCGCGTCTCGCGCATCGACCTGACCACCATCCCGATCGAGGTCGTGGTGCGGAACGCGTACTCGAAGGGCGGCATCCCGCTCATCGTTCATGGCATCGCGAACGTGAAGGTGAGCGCGCGCGATCCAACCTCGCACAACGCCGTGGAGCGCCTTCTCGACAAGCCATTCAGCGAAGTGATGTCGATCGCCAAGGACACGCTCGAGGGCAACCTCCGCGGCGTGCTGGCGACGCTGACGCCCGAAGAAGTCAACGAGGACCGTCTCAAGTTCGCTCACCGCTTGATCGAGGAGGCAGACGAAGATCTCAAGCGCTTGGGGCTCGAGCTCGACACGCTCAAGATCCAGAACGTGACCGACGAGGTGAACTATCTCGACTCGATCGGCCGCCAGCAGACCGCCGAGATCCTGAAGCTCGCGCGGGTCGCCGAGGCACAGCGCAGCTCCGAGGCTGAACAGACCGAAGCGTCCGCCCGCCAGGCGGCACAGGTGGCCCAGATCCAAGCCGATCTGCGCATTACGGAAGAGAACAACCGCCTACGTGTCCGCAAAGCCGAACTGGATGGCGAGGCCCTCGCGCGGGAGTCCGAAGCGGTCGTAGCCGGTGAGAAGGCCCGTGCCGTTGCCGAGCAAGCACTCCAACAGGAGCGTATCTCGCTCGAGCAACGGCGCCTCGAGGCCGACGTCTTGCTCCCGGCCCGGGCCGACCGCGAGGCGTCGGAGCAACGCGCCAAAGGCTCAGCCGCCCCGATTCTCGAGGACGGCCGCGCCCGGCTCTCGGTGCTGGAGCAGATGATCAACCTCTATCTACACGCGGGGACCGAAGCCGAGCGGATCTTCATCCTCAACATGCTCCCGGACATCATCCGCGAGCTGGCCCGATCGGTGGACGGGATGGAGATCGACAAGCTCACGGTGATCGACTCAGGCGGCGCGGGCTCCGGAGTTGCCGGGGCTGCCGGTCAGTTTCCGGAAGCCATCATCAAGCTGACCGAGCAGATCGAGAATGCGACGGGGATCAACATCCTGAGTCGGCTGGGCGAGGCGAAGGGGGAGTAGCGCTTCCCTAGCGCCGCTGCGCCGCGGCGTACGCACGCTCGCGATCGCGGACCTTGCGCACGTAGTCCACCGGCTCGTTGCAGCGGCAGTAGCCGTACTTGGTCTGGCGGTGCACCGCCCGGCGCATCAAGAGTGGCGCGACCTCGGCCACGTTACCGAACCAGACGTTGGGGTCCTTCCCCTCCTGTTCGGCGATCCGCCGCGCATCTTGAATGTGACCATAGCCAGCGTTGTACGACGCCAATGCAAACCACAGCCGCTCCGCTGAATCGGGGACGTCGTCCAACAGACCGTACACGTGCCGCAGGTAGCGAGACCCTGCATGGATGTTGATCTCCGGAACGTGAAGCGAGTCGAACCCGAATCCACGTGCGGTTTGTGGCATGAGCTGCATGAGTCCGACGGCTCCGGCGAACGACACGACATTCGGGTCGAAGCGACTCTCCTGATACATCTGTGACGCGAGCGTGAGCCAGTCGAAGTCGAATCGCGCGGCGTAGCGCTTGATCGTTTCATCATAGGGGGAGATGGCTCCAGCCCGTGCGGCCCGCCGTGTCGCGTACGCGCGCGCTGAGCGCGGATTCCCGAAATACTTGCGTGTGGTGAGGTTGTAGAACGTGCCACGGTAGATGCCAGCGAAGTATTGGTCGACGGCCGCAAGCAGCTCAGGCTCCGAGCGGCGCACCTGCCAGGCGTGCCCCACCGTATCCGAGACCTCGAACGCCCCCGTCACGTCGTCGCGCCACGTCAACTCGACGTCGAGCACGTGGCTGTCGGCAATCGTGAGATCGTACTCGCCCGTGGCCACCCGTTCGATGATCTCTTCCGTTTCCATCTCCTCGGGGGCGGCGACGAGCTCGAATTCGTATCCCTCACGCTGAAGTCGCTCCGCAGTCTTCCAGTAGGCGCTCGTCCGCCGAACGGCGATCGTGCGACCGGAGAGGTCGGCCGGCCCTCGCAGCAGGGAATCTCC